>NZ_JBFHDY010000021.1:0-37383 GCF_041584495.1 Zhongshania sp. | reverse complement strand
CGCAATTTTTATGCACTGGACGGCAGCCTCTTACCCACCCGCGTTGGGGTTGAGGTAGGCACGGCACTGGCCGCCAAAGTACTGGCTGGCGAGTCTGGAGTCGCCCTTGCCAATACCGATATCGCCAATAATAAGCAGGGCATTATTTTATGGGCCTCCGACGCCGTGCGCGACGAGGGCGCGATGATTGCCTTTGGCATGAAGCTGCTCGGCGTGCGGCCCATTTGGAATAGTCGCGGCATCATTAAAGGTTTAGAGCGCCTGCCCCTTGGCCCCGACCAGCCCCGCCGCTTCGACGTAGTATTTACCACCTCGGGCTTGTTTCGTGATCTCTACGGCCAGCATTTACTGCTGCTCGACAAAGCCGGATTACTCGCACTAGATGCCAGCAGTGACTTAATTCGTCGCGACTACCCCGCATTGAGTTTGGCCCTAAACGCTGCGCTAGCGCCCCTAGACGAACCTCACAAAGGCGGCAGCGAGCCGCTGGACAAAAATCAAGTTGCCAATAACTGGGTGAACGAGGCGCGGGAATTACTCGCTGCCAGCCCCGCAATCTCGGCCCAAGACCTTGGCCGCCAAGCCAGTGTGCGGGTATTTGGTATTGCCCCAGGCGCTTACGGCGCAGGGGTTAACCGCATGGTTGAACGCAGCGGCTCCTGGCAGGACCGCAGCGAATTGGCCGAGGTCTTTGTTAAACGCATGGGCCACGCCTACGGGGTCGGTTTGCAGGGCGAATCTGCGCAACCCCTGTTCCGTCGCCAGCTCACGGGGGTGTCGCAAACCTATTTGGGCCGCGCCAGCCATCTATACGGATTAATCGACAATAACGACGCCTTCGATTACCTCGGCGGTTTTAATTTGGCGGTGGAAACCGTGAGCGGCAAAGTACCGGCCAGCGCGGTGATCAACCACGCCGACAATCGCAATTTGCACATCGACGCACTGCCCGAGGCATTATTGTCGGAGTTGCGCGGCCGCTTCTTTAATCCCCAGTGGATTAAACCCCTTATGGCCGAGGGCTATTCCGGCGCCCGCACCATGGGCAGCGAATTTATTGAATACCTCTGGGGCTGGCAGGTGACTAGCCCCGACATTATCAATGACCGCGTGTGGGAAGAAGTAAAAGCCATTTACGTGGACGATGCCATGCAGCTCGGGCTGGCGGAATTTTTAGCTCAAGACAATAACCGCTATGTGCAGAGCAATATTCTGGCAGTGATGCTGGTCGCCATCGACAAAGGCTTTTGGCAAGCCGACGCTGCCACCGTTAAACAATTGGCCGCGCAATTTAGCGACAATATTATTGAGCACGGCAATCCAGGCAGTGGCCACACCCACGCCAATCACCCCATGTATGCGCTGGTAAAAAAGCAGCTCAGCCCCGAGCACGCCAAAGAGCTTGAGGCAGTGTTGGCCAAGAGCCGAGTTACGCCGGAAGCGCCAAGCACTAGCTCGCCCAGCCATATTCAGGAAGTACAGCTAGACGCGAATACTGCAGCGCAATTTAGCCAGCAGGGGAAAGCGTCTAAGCAGGAACCCGCAGCTGCGTCAGCTGAACAAAAAACATCAGCCAGCGCCATTAGCCCTTATCTACCGTGGCTATTTGCAGCTGGAATATTACTGCTCGTCAGCGGCCTGTGGCGCGGTCGCCAGCCTAAATTCTAAATGGAGTTCACTATGGTTACTGGATTGTCTCAAGGGCTAATGCACCAGATCACCTCACTGCTACTAGAGCCGGTGATTTGGGCTTTATTATTTTTTGTCGCGCTGGCGATTTATGAGGTGGGTATTTGCATTGGCGAGTACTGGGGTGGCATTCGCAAACTCCGCGACGCTGGCAACCGCGACGCACTGGTGCTCGCCGGTAAACGCCGCATTGAGCGCGCTGACTTTATTACCCGCCTCGCCCCCATGCTGGGCTTGATGGGTACATTAATTCCCCTCGGGCCAGGCCTAGCGGCGCTTGGCGAAGGCGAGTTGCGCATTCTCACCACCGCCATGACCGTGGCCTTCGACACCACCGTGATTGGCCTGCTCGCGGGCATGATCGGCTTTGTGCTCGCCCGCCTGCGCCGCCGTTGGTACGACCAAGCCCTGCACCAGCTTGCCACCTTGGAAACTACACAACATGGATAAGTGGCGCGACAGCGAATTTCTCGACAATAACGACGACCCCCTTGGCCCCATGGCTAACTTGGTCGATATTATTTTGGTGTTTGCCTGCGGCTTAATTGCCGCTTTGGTATCGATGAGCCCCGACCTACAGCAACATTTTAAGGCCGAGCCACAACAGCAGGATATTTCCCTAGGCAAAGAGCTGCCCAGTGTACCAACAACAGTTCAGCAACAAATTCAAAATGGTGACGGCTACGAGGCCTTGGGGCAGGTCTACCGCGACCCCAAAACCGGAAAATTGATCTTGATTGGCGGCAGTTAAAACTGGGCTTTCGTCCGGCTTTAACTGCCAAGCATATTAATAGTCGAAGATATGCTCCAGCTCAATTTGCTGTTCGCTTACCTTGCTGGCAAGCGCTTCAAGCAAGCGTGTTAAATCTGCGACGCCAACGAGTACAAAAATCCGCTCGCGCTCGTCATCAGACACCAATACTGACCTGAATAACTCGCTACCCGCTAGGCCCGACACATCGGCACCTGCTGAGCCGAGCAGTGACACGACAATTTGGTGGTTGCCAGAAATATCTCTGATCGCCCACTCATCGCTCGCAAAGCGTGGCATTGTTTTGGTAAAACCGCCCCAGCGGGGTACAGACATTAAAAAGTCGTCGCCACCCCCGGCAAGCATCTCGACGCCATCAGGTTCTTTCGGCAATCGAATGCTATTGCTGATCACACGTTGAGCAGTAAGGTAAATCCGTTTATCTGTTTCGCCATAAGTGGATTGGGCGGCGTATTTAATGGCTTTGGCGTACAGTGATTTCAAGCCAAACTCGGCGCTAAAGAATAACTTGCGCTCCCATTTACGCAGGGGATGATCGCCCCACAAACTGGTTTCAGCCCAGAGCCGATCCCGCCAACCTGCAAAATCGAACTCATACCACGGCTCGTCATAAATAAGTTCACTGTATGCGCGGTGGGCCTGTTGGATAAGCTTATCTTCCTGGGTGTCTTCACCGCTCGCGGTCCAGCGGGTGAAGCGGCCGATGCTGCCCTCATACGCGCCCTTGGCTAAATATTCTAATGTTGTGCCAATACCAATAAACCGCAACATGGTGCGGTATTCCGTATTCGCTGGGTAATTCTGCCGACTAATGGCAATGGCCCTATCGTAAAGCAC
Source organism: Zhongshania sp. (assembly GCF_041584495.1). GTDB lineage: Bacteria > Pseudomonadota > Gammaproteobacteria > Pseudomonadales > Spongiibacteraceae > Spongiibacter. Next base: position 34,085 of record NZ_JBFHDY010000021.1, on the reverse strand, counting down.
CCAATATTCCTCGATGCTTTCGTAAAAGGGGAAATTGCTAGGGTCGCGACCCTGCGCTAAATAGTCGGCATATTCTTTGGGCTGGAATACTAAATACCATTCTGGGATCGTCAGAAAAGTTTGTTCTTCGTTGCGATAGTAATTACCTAAATCTATTTTACTTTGCGCCAGTAAATCCCGATTTTTAGGGTAATATTTTGCCCAAAGTAAATTCACAAAGCGGTTGTTTGGATCTAGGCGACGCTTGAGTGCAAAATAGTCTGGCGCCTTGGGGTAGGCAGCCAGAAATTGTTCCGGGCTAGCCTGCAGCTGATACGGCAAATAATAAGCGCCGCCCAAACTAATCGCCGCGTCGATCATCTCGCTGCTCCACACACTCACTGCTTTCTTTGCGGTGGCGTCAGTGCCTTGGCGGTAGTACACAACAAACGCAAAAACCTCAGTTTTAGCCCAATTAAGTATGGTCTTGGAATCTGCCTTCGCGTGCCGAACACTGACGTTGATAATATTGGCTTTATTGCGCTGGAAGATTTCCCACATCTGCACGTGAAATTCCTCAAAACGCGCTACCGGTACAAAATATTCGCGCAGGCCATAACTGTATTCCGAACGATCTTTGGGCTCCAATTCAGCGACGTCGTAACTGGCCTCGTAATTTCGCCACTCAACCCGCTCGGGGTAATACCAAACTGGGTCAATGATGTGTTCGCGTGTCCATTTCCCAAAGTTGGAACTCGCAACAAACTCCGCCGCTTTAACCTGCCAGTAATAGTCTTTATCTTCGGGGATTAATCGCTCGGCAACCGTAGGCGATTTATCCGTAGCAAGCCAGCTCACGTCGCGCAGACGATTGTAGTGCGGAGGGTAAATATCGGCGTTGTGAAAAACCACATCGCTGTTGTCGCGCACATTGTCGCGAAAGTACTGGGAATAGTCTTCGGTAGCCATTACTCGCACGCGACGCTCTACGGCAATATTGTCTTCGAGCTGTAGCGTCGCCTCGACAATCACGCCTAAACCGCCGTACCCGCCTATGGCGCCGTAAAAAATATCTGCATTGGTATGCGGCGAAGCATCTATTACGCTGCCATCGGCGAGCAGTAATTTTAATCCCAACACTGAGCCCACCAGCGGCCCCTCACCAATATAGCGGCCGTGAACATTGACACTTAGCGAGCCACCCACCGTGAAATTGGCGTAGGTTTGCATGGTTTTAATGGCCAAATTATGCGGATCAATCGCGGCCTGCAGGTCCCGCCAACGGATCCCCGGCTGAACAGTCACTGTCTTCGCTGCGGTGTCTATATTCAGCACCTTATTAAAGCTGCGCATATCTAGGTGAGTACTGTCTGGATATGCGGTTTGACCGCCTTGACTAAAGCGACCACCACCAATGGAAACACGGCCCGCTGTTGACGCCAGCGCGGCCTGCACATCCGCAATTGACTCGGGGCGAATCACCTGCCCTACCCGCACTGCATTTAATTTACTAACGTCGTTAACGGTCAGCGGTAATACCGGCGGCACAAAATTATCGTCGCCACTGCGTAATACCGCAACTGTAGTACTTACCGCCAAAACGACGATCAAGAGAATAAGAATACTTACCAGAACGCGGAGTACCCGCCAAAGTATTTGTGCTGGATTAACGCGATTTGACCGGGGTCCTTTTAGTTTGTACAAGCCTAAACTCCAAATTTGTATATGAGTTGAGCGTAATAAAAAAAACAACAATAAAACCGGTATCGCAACGCCAATTCATTCAATCTCTGGCGTTGCTCGGCAAAGCTGTCGCTACCCCCGCATCGCCCAACAAAGATATTATCACTGACAACTTTGCTTATATTTACAACAACCCCAATTTCCCCAAGAGTTTTCTCCCACCTGATCAACGTCTTCCATCTAAACCCAGAGCAGCAGCTTCAACAATTCATTCAGGCCGCCGTCGAAGTTTATAACCCGGACGAAAATGTGTATTGCCAGCCGCAAAACAAGTTGACCGATATTAAGCCGTTTCTTGGCGAATTAACATTTGCGCTGCCGGCTTTAAACAAAAAAATGAAAATAGCCACACAAACGCTGAAATTACTGGATAACCGTCGTCGCTGCGAAGGTCATTTAGAGATTGGTTCAACCGGCCGCTATATTGACTCACTCGAAGAAGGCTTCAATATTGTTGGTGAACACTATTTCTTGCCGAAAAGGCGCTGAGCCATTCGCGACGCCATGAAACTCGGCGCCTATATGGCGATAAGAGATCACGATGCCCGCAATGCGGGCGGTGGTTGGCCTTACCCACGACGTATTCAATATGGGCACAGAAGAGAGCCGGGGCTACAACACCGAGGCATTACGCCACTTTTACAGTTTAAGCTTCCTCGACGATTGGCTAACTAAATCGGGATTTATCGGCGATGGCCGCAAATTACTCCAAAGTGGCGACCCCACCGAAAATGCACTTATGGTGTACCGAAAAGTATGAGCCGTAATGGCAAACCGTGTTACTCAATTGTCAGGTTTGCAGTATTAAAGTCCGCTACAGTCAGCTCTTGGGGCTGATTAGTTTGCGGATTAGTCGCCGTGGCCGTGACAGAGCTTACGCTCAGCTCGGGGCGCGCTGCAGGCCCCGTCGGCGCGCGGCTACTAGCGTCACCACCGCAGGCCGACAATAGCGCCAGCAGCGTCATACTGGCCGCGATTTTATTAAAATTAAGCATAAAATTACTCCTTAAAAATCGACTAGCGCAGTAAAGTGCAAACTGCTGCCCGCCCCGATGGTAACCGGTGCTAAGAAGGTAAAAAGCACCTCGCCACTTGCCGATGGCGAACCAATCAATTGAGCCACAACCTCTTCGCCCGCGTCGGCAATGGTATTAGCATTAGCGTCGTAAATAAGATTTAAACGTGTGAGTGCTAAAAAACTTGCCGCCGTGCCATCCATGTTTATGCTTATTTCAGACAGGTTCACAGCCGCGTCACTGGGATTACTCAGGCTAAAACTCACCATAGGAATATTGCGGGTGCCGATAGGATAAGACTCGTCAATCACCGGCCCACACGTGTCCGGCAGGGTTTCAATACCGACAAAAATCGCCGCTCTGATCTCACGTTTCAATACCGTACCGGCAGCGTCGTAAGAATAACTGATTAATTTATCGCCGTTGTTGGCAGAGGTTAAGCGACCAAGCGCGTCGTAGCGGTAAACAATACTTTCGTGGGCTACGCTAGTAATGGGTGACATTAACACCGCTAAGGCCACGGCTTTAAACATTTTTACAGCGGCATATTTGTTAAGATAAATATTCATTACTTCACCCCCGCATAGTTTTTTTCAGGATTGAAGAAATCCGGCCAAAACTCTTGGGGAATCGGCACAAAGGTACCCAACATATTTTTAGCCCCCACCGCGGCGTGCAGCCAAGTGTCTGTGTCACTGTCGACCTCTGCATTCAACAGTTCGTATTCAAGTACATGTTGAATCGAGCGAAGACGGCTGCGCAGACGCAATTGCCAGCGATCACGATTCACCTCTTCAAAGAGGTCATGGGGGATTTCCTTATTCATAAAAATTTCAAACGCTGCGGCAGACTGGGTTTCGGCGGTTTCAAAGGCTTGCCTGAGCCGCTTGCCATAAGCAGCCTCTACCCGATCAAGGGCACTTTTGAGTTTGTAAGCTTCTATACCAATACTCACGACCTGCAATGCCGTGCCAGCATGCCCTATCGCCCCGGTGACGTTGGTGACTTTTTGTAATTTCTCGGCCTTTTTGACGGTACTAGTGACAATATTAATATCTTTTGGCGTTGCCGCTGCGGGTAAGGCATTACTCAGAATATTGGCAACGTCATCGAGCTTGCTCGCGGCTTGACTGAGATAATTATCACCAATGCCGATCGCACCTGTAATTGAACCCAAGCCAGACAGGCTCTTTTCAAGCACATACGCTAGGGTGATACTTGTGCCAATGGGATCAATATTATTTATGGGATTTAAACCAGCGTAAGTATAAGGGTTGACCGACAGCGGATAGAGACGCGCCGCTATTGGGTCGCGACTAATAAACCGCATACTACTTGCGTCATAAAAGCGCTGATACATTAGGTACAAAGTAGTACCCGATTGCTGCATAACACCGTATTTACCGCCATAGGTAAAAGGGTTATCGCTGGCACCATTACTCGCGAGTATTTCACCGTAAGGCGAATAACTGTAGCTAGCAATCACTACGCCGTCGTCATTGGTCAAAAAGCTCGTATTGCCTGCCGCATCAAAATGGTAATAGCTGCGCTGACCACTCGTGTCAATGCTATACAACAATGTGCCCTGCGGATCTCTAACCAAATATTTATCCGGCACGCCGTTATTCTTAATAATACTGATTGCGGGCAGGCGCTCATAGCCGTAGTTCCAAACGTATTGCTGGCTTTGCTCACCATCACTGCGCTGCACTACGCCGCCGAATCCGTCGTATTCATAGTGGTAACTGGTGCCGCCTACGCTCAGTTGTGTCAGCCTCGATGCGGCGTCCCACACATAACTGTATTGATCGTCTGCGGTGAGTCTGCCCAAGGCATCGTAGCTTTTATTATTACCGCTAAGTTGGCCAGCGGCATCGACACTTTGGGTCATTAAACCGTCTTGCCAGCCACTTTCATCCAAGGGCAGGTGACGCTCCTCCGCAATTATTTGTCCAGCTTTGTCGCGCTGGTAGCTTATACCGCCAAGGCTTGCGCCATCTCCACTCAGGTCCTCAATGGCGATGATTCGGTTTACTGCGTCGTACGTGATCTTATTGGTTTCACCGTTGGGCCGCTCCATTACCACTCTGCGACCATCACTGTCGTGATTAAACTCGCTGCTACCGTCTAGCCAATCAGTCACTGAAAGCAACAAGCCATCGACGTCATAGCTATAGTTAACAACCTTGCCTTCCTCGTACGTTATAGACTGCAACTTACCGTCGGGATAATAACTTAGCTGCAAGCCATTGTTGTTGACTATTTTGCCATTGGCGTCGTGGTCAAAGACCAGGTTTTCGGTGCTGAGTAAACGACCATTAGTAGAATAGCTATAGTTAATCTCGGTGCTGTCAGAGAATTTACGCTGCTGGGTTAATTCTCTTCCGGTGTACGTAATTTCTTGGCTGCTGCCGTCGGGGTAATTTACCTTGGCAATACGTCCCATGCTGTCGTAACTCATGATCATGCTTTGGTTTAATGGGTCGCCAGCTGAAGTCATTTGACCATGTTGATTGTAGCCAAAGCCCCAGCTATTCCCCATAGGATCACTTAAACCCGTTAAGCGACCTTGTGTGTCACGCGTAAATTGCGCATTCACTCCAGTCGCTAAACTTATGCCAGAGAGAATTCCCAAGGCGTCATAGCTATAGGCAGTGGTATTGCCCAAGGGGTTTTCTACCGCGGTAACGCGACCCATGCTGTCGTAGCTGTATTTGTAGCTATTGCCGTCGGCTTGAGTCCAATTGAGAATATTACCTAGAGCGTCATATTGGTATTGATTGCTATTTCCTAGCGGCGACGCCGCTGACACCAAATTACCACGACTATCGTAACTGCTCGACCAGCTATTACCCGCCGGAGTTTCGCTGCCTATAAGCCTGCCGTTAGCGTCGTAAGTGAATTCAGCAATTGCGCTATTCATATTGCTAATACTGTCTAAATATTGAGTTGGCCCGTAGTTACGCTCGCTAACTTGACCTAATGGATCGATAACGCTCAGCAGAATATCGTTATTATTATAATGAAAAAATGTTTTATGGCCTTGAGGATCTTCAATGCTTACCAGGTTTTGGTTTTTATCGTAACTGAACAAGGTTGTTGCACCTCGCTCGTCGGTTTCTTCCACTAACTGATCAGCCTTATTGCGGCTCATTATTCGGCTGCTACCATCAGGCCAGATAATTTTTTCCAACCGCTTTAAACTGTCGTAAACGAACTCGGTAACGTGGCCGTCAGAACTGGTTTTCGTCGCCAAATTGCCATCGGGGTGGTAGCTAAAACTCGACGTTGCACCGTCAGGGCTTTTTGCGGTTAGGCGCTGGCCGCGGGTATTATAGGTGTACTGCCACTGAGCACCTTTTTGGTTGGTGACCTTGATGACATTACCGACATTATCATATTCGTATTTTTTTCTTGTGCCGTCGGAAAAAACAATCTCAACCAAGTCTTCGTAAATTTCGCCTTTGACACCAGTACGGGATTGATATTTAAATTCTGTGGTATCGCCATTGCGATTAGTCACTCTGTCTATTTTTCCATTAGCTGCATTAAAATTATAACGGGTCGCATTCCCTGCCGAGTCCGTAATTTTGTCACGTCGCTGCAGCACATCGCCGGTCATTTGGATACTCTCGCCATTTTGATCCGTGTGCTGGGTCAGCACCCCAGTGGCGTTATGACTGTGTTCAATACTGCTATTATCTGGCGCCGACACACTGGTTTGGCCGTTTACCGAGTTATATGAGAACATATATTTATTGCCATCGCCGTCGGTCTGACTCGCAACTCGTCCGCTCAAATATTGTTCAGCAGTAGTAAAGAAAGTTTGTTGATAGGGAATATTTTGTTCGGGCTTTTGCTTGTAGAGCATTAAAGCCCAATCGGCGGTACCAAAAGTATCGGCATAGTTGTATTGCGTCGATGCGCCCATCACATCGGTCACCGAGCTGAGGTAGAACGGCGTGGGATCTTCGCCAGTATAATAAAAGCGAATACTGCGCTGAAAATTATCATCTAATACTTCTTGAACACTAGTGAGCTTATAGAGGTTACCCACAAAGCTATAGCTAAACCGTAACTCCCTGCCAAGACCATCACTGACCAAGGTTAATCTACCCCATGGCCCACTTTCATTCAGTGAATAGCTCAGACTCAGCTTATTGCCCTTGCCATCGCTGATTTCCTCTAATTGCCCGCGCTCATTAAATTGGTGTGTTAATTGGTTGTGAGCGTCGAATAAAATTATCTTGCCTTGCTGTTGAATAACTTGATCTGGCTGCTGACCATTACCGCCCTGAAACGTCCAGTTTCCAGCGTCGTCGCTTAAATAATTAAACACCTTACCCTTGGGACTCACGACCAGCAGTTTATTGCCTACCCAATGCACCCGCCAATCAAAATTGTGGAGCCAATTGTCACCTAAATCACCGACAATATAGCCGCGACGCAAATAAGAACCGTAGTAGCGCTTAAAATACAGGGGGAGCGGTCCATCCAAATACAGATCGTAATCCTCGGCGATGAACAGCTCACCAGAGAAGGTATTTACCGGATCCAGGGAGGAACCAGAGGAGCTAACACCCACCGATTTAGGGTCTTTCACCAGTACATGTACGTTCACATGTTGCCCCACATCTTGACAAGGGCCTTGGGGGTCACCGCCGGGCAATGCATCTTCGCCAGTCCAGGTCACATCCAACGAGGTTAGACCAGCTTGGGTATTACTCGCTTTAATATCAAGAATAACTTCCACACCGTACGACGAGCTTGGGCTGGCTCCGGCAACGCTAGCAATGCTGGTATCGGCCGTTGAGCCATCGACCTTAGCAGCACAACTGCCACTGTCTTTAACGGAGATTTTACCGGTCTCACCAAGCCACAATTCTATTTGCTGGGGAAAGACCGCATGGGCCTGAAGAAATGAAGAAAAGCTTAGAAATATTATTAAACTTAGTAACTTAGCTGACCACCCAAACTTATCATAAGGCATTAGTAGACTCCTTTCGTTTCAGTCGCTATTCGCGCCCAAACAAAGATTGTCGAACCAGCCCAAAACCGCAATGACAAGTTTTCCGATACATCGATCAGGCTACTACTCTTTTACTATTTATCGTGCGCCTAAAACCACTCAGGGAGTCAATTCAAGGGCAAAATTTATTATAGGCAATATGCCTTCGATTACCAGCAGTAAAACCGCCACAGGCAATCTCGCTGTAGCCTCCCATGCAAGTACGGTATTTAAATGCGCAAGATCTCAGATTTTACTGAAAAAATTGCAATGCCTGCTAAACTTAAAAACAGCAAAGGAGACTTGGCTATGATTGATATCCGCAATAAAGATCAGGGTTCAGAAATTATCTTGCGCCCCAATTGCTCGGCAGACTGGTCTGCAAACCGGCGTATCATTCAGACCATCATGCTGTTTAATATCGTCCTCGGCCTGGGCTTTGCCGCCAACGGCGCATGGCTTGTCCTGCCCTTTATGGGGCTAGAAGTATTATTGCTGTGGCTGGTATTAAGCACGGTTTTTCGCAATTTGCAGATACAGCACATTGTCAGTCTTGACCCGCAAAACCTATGCATTGACGTTGGCCATCACCGCTGCGAGCATCGTTGGCAGTGGCCGAGACAGACCAGCTTCGTCTTAGTCACCGTTCTCCCCCACCCTTGGGATCCATTGCAAATCAGTATTAGCCATTGCGGCGAGTGCGTGAGTATTGGTGATTTTTTAAATAAAGACGATAGCCGAGAGTTACTAAGCGCATTGCGCAATAACGGTCTGCCGGTTAGGCATTATTGTGGCTCAAGCACCTTGGAGGCCTAAGCGCCTCTATAAACAACCTTTATTCAAAACGGGGACGATTTGAAAGCCCTTAGTTTATTAGGGCAGAATATTGATTGCCAAGTTACCTAAACCGGTAATTTCACCTTCGCAGCGCCCTGCCTGCAGCGGCAGCATTTGACCAATTGCACCGGTCAATAGCCACTGATCTGGATAAATAACCCAGCCCTGCGCCACTCGGTCGTTAATTAAAGCCAGTAAGGTCTGCCACTGCCCACCCAGTATATCGCCACTGACGACAGACAATATCACGTCATTATTGCAACTGAGCTTAACGGCAAAGGTGTCGATATCAAAGCTCTTAGTGGCCGCCAAGCTCTGCAGCGTTTTCGCCTCGCCAACCACAAAACTGTGTGCCGCCGCATTTTCGCGCACAATTCCTAAAGCACCCTCGTCGGGACTGCGCAACAGCCCCAGATCCGGCAATTCAAAGGCAGGCGCAACGTCGGCAACCAGCGCTTTTAAACTCACAATATCAGCAATTTCATTGTTCACGGTTTGCTTTAAGCGGAAAGCCATTTCCAACTCAATCATACCTTGGCCAAAATCCGACAGCGCTATGGGCTTTTCACTCGCAATTTTGGTGTACGGCGGCAAAACCCCAAACACCGGGCGATCACTATTAAATCGTTTCTGGCCCGCGCTAGAGGTTAATCCCGCTTTAAAACCTGCAGGACTTACACCATTTAAGCGAACAAGCATGACATCGTGCTGCTCTGCATAGGCGCGCCGCCACGCCTCGTCACTAAAAAACTGTTTCTCTGTACTCGATTCTGGTGTTAATGCACCCTCTCGTGCCGAGGCATCGGCGCGCACCACTAACGATGCGCCGCCAACAAATAAAAGCATTCCCATGAATGCAATTTTCATTAAGCTCGACGCGGGTTTTCCTAAAACACACAAGCCCTGCATTCCATCACCTCTTTACTTTTATAGCTACATATTCAGTCAGACAAATAATACTCCGCCGTAGAGACTAGCCGCACTTTTTAACATGCGAATTATTTTCGTCGCGACCTTCAATTGTGAACGGCCCCTGTGGGGCAGGTTTAACCCTACCCAAAACACTATCAGAGTCGGCCGCAAATTTCCCAGCCACCACCCGCGTTTCACGGGTCGCCTCTTCAATCATCGCGGACTTAATCTCGTTTAAACGGGTATATAAATACTCGGTTTGCGCTTGATAATGATTGCCGATAAAGGCAATGCCCTGCCTACCGAGTGCGGATAACTGCCTGCTCACCCTGCGCACTCGCTCAAGTAAGCCCTTTACTGCCACACTGCGCTCAAATTGGCGGTAGTCGACGGCAGCCTTATTCATTAACAAGCCAAAGGAAGACAAGCCCAATACCAACACCAGAATCACTGCAACTCACAAGCAACTCCTTGTTATTACAAATTAATCCAATTGTGCGATGGGCGCCGAGAGACCGCTTGTCAAACCCAATAAATCCTGTGCTGCTAATTCAATCTCAAGGCCCCGCCGCCCTGCACTCACGTATATCGTCGCAAAACCCATTGCCGACTCGTCAACCACCGTCGGCAATTGCCGTTTCTGCCCGAGCGGGCTCACTCCACCCAACACATAACCGCTGGAGCGCTCAGCATCAGTCGGCGCCGCCATCTCGACCTTCTTCACTTTTAAGGCTTTAGCCATGGCCTTTAAATTTAACTGCCCAGCCACCGGCACCACCGCTACCGCCAAACCTTTAGGCTCTTGAGCCACAACCAAGGTTTTAAACACCTGCGCCGGATTCAAGCCCAGTTTCTCAACCGCCTTAAGACCATAAGAATGACTGGCCGAGTCATGACTATACTCGTGCACGGTGTGGGCAATTTTGTGCTTTTTGGCGAGGTTAATGGCTGGTGTCATGTGGGTGCTCCGTGCTGTGTGAAATTGACCGTGATGCGATTACTGGGTTCCCGTCCGACGTCTGACGTCGGACGACCTCCAGCCACGATTCCGCGCCACTAATCACAGAAACATAGGCGCCAGCCCCCCAATCCGGTAAAATGCGCCGCTTAAAGCATTTCAGAGGTTTCTATGACCAATTCCAAAGTCGGTTTCGTGAGTTTAGGCTGCCCCAAAGCGCTAGTGGACTCCGAACGTATTCTCACCCAACTGCGCATGGAGGGCTACGATATTGTACCCAGCTATGACGATGCCGACGTGGTGGTGGTCAATACCTGTGGTTTTATCGACAGCGCTAAACAAGAATCACTCGACGCCATTGGTGAAGCCCTGAAGGCAAATGGCAAGGTTATTGTGACCGGGTGCATGGGCGACGACGCCAAAATCCGCGCCGTACACCCCAATGTATTGGCGGTTAGCGGCCCCGCCGCTTACGAAGAAGTGGTTGGCGCAGTACACGAATGGGCGCCGCCGGCACAAAACCACGACCCCTTTGTCGATTTAGTGCCGCCCCAAGGCATAAAGCTCACACCTCGCCACTACGCGTATTTAAAAATTTCTGAAGGCTGTAACCACCGCTGCAGTTTTTGCATTATTCCGTCGATGCGCGGTGATCTAGTCAGCCGCCCCATCGGCAGCGTATTGGAAGAAGCAAAACGCCTCGTCGATGCCGGTGTGCGCGAGATTTTGGTGGTTTCCCAAGACACCAGCGCCTATGGCCTAGACACCAAGTACAAGCTGGATTTCTGGAATGGCCAGCCGATTAAAACCCGCATGTTAGAACTTTGCGAAGCGCTAGGCGAAATGGGGGTGTGGGTACGTCTGCACTATGTTTACCCCTACCCCCATGTCGACAATGTCATTCCCTTGATGGCCGAGGGCAAAATTTTGCCCTATTTGGACATTCCCTTTCAGCACGCCAGTCCCAAAGTGCTAAAAGCCATGAAACGCCCAGCCCATCAGGAAAAGACCCTTGATCGCATTAAAAAATGGCGGGGAATCTGTCCTGATCTGGTGATTCGCTCAACCTTTATCGTCGGTTTCCCCGGCGAAACCGAGGAAGACTTCCAAATTTTGCTGGACTGGTTAAAAGAAGCCCAACTCGACCGCGTCGGTTGTTTTGAATACTCGCCAGTTGAAGGCGCCACCGCCAATGATCTGGAGGAGCACGTGCCCGACGATGTTAAAAAAGATCGCTGGCAGCGCTTTATGGTGGTCGCCCAAGAGATCTCCGCCGAACGTCTGCGCGCCAAAATTGGTACCCAACAAGAAATTCTCATCGACACCGTGGATGACGAAGGCGCTATAGGCCGCAGCGTGGCCGACGCCCCGGAGATCGACGGCAAGGTTTACTTAGACGGCTTCACCGACGTTAGACCCGGCGATGCACTGGTGGTGAACATCATCGACTCTGACGACTATGATCTGTGGGCTGAACCAGCCTAATGAATCTGCTGCTACTGCAGCCTGAAGACTTAGGCGCCGATTCAAATCACATAACGCTAAGCGATGCCCGCGCAGCACACATTCGCAATGTGCTGCGCGCAGCAACCGGCGACACCCTCAAAATCGGTTTACTGAACGGCCTCACTGGCAACGCCGTCATCACCGCAATGAGTGACAGCGGGATCAGCCTGCAGTTTGAACTACACACTCCGCCACCCGCAAAACTGCCCTTAACACTACTCCTAGCCCTACCCCGGCCCAAGATGGCAAGGCGAATTATTCGCGCCGCCACTGAATTGGGCGTAGCCGAGATCATTCTGTTAAACAGCTATCGCGTGGAAAAAAGCTATTGGCAGAGCCCACTAGTCGGCGACGAAACTTTACATAAAGCCATGCAGGAAGGGCTGGAGCAAGCCGGCGACACCCTATTGCCAAAATTACGACGAGCCACCCGCTTTAAACCCTTTGCAGAAGACGAATTGCCGAGCCTCTTAAATGACAAACTAGGTTTACTCGCGCACCCCTATTCAGACCAAGGCCCACCGCAGTCTGTTACACAAAACTGTCTACTCGCCATAGGCCCCGAAGGCGGCTTCATTCCCTACGAATGTGAAAAACTCATCGCAGCTGGCTTGCAAAGCTTTAGCCTTGGCCCCCGTATTTTAAAAACAGAGACTGCGGTATCTTCCTTGATCGGCCGCTTGTTTTTATAATCGTAGATTCCGCGCAATGTACCGCAGAGCCCGCTCTACAAAATCCAAACGGTCTTGACCATAAAACATTCCATCACCCACAAAGAATATCGGCGCACCAAAAAGGTATTCACTGGGAAATACGGATTAAAGTTGAATGGGGTTTTGTAATAGTCTGCCGCCCGTGTAAATCTGCCGACATATAACGTGCTTTGATCGGAATCATCAAAAAGAATTCGATAGGTTTACGCATCATTTTATTCCTAACTAGAAAATTACCTGCCAAGAACGAAGATCGAATTCATGAGTTCAGCAATCCCTAGGCTGGCAATAAATTCGCCTGTACTGCTCGGCAATATGCTCTGGAACGAGAATTCCCGTCTGCACTTTGCTGGCGTATTTATCAGGAAAACTGTCTTAAATAAACGCCGTATCAATTGCACCGACAATGATGGAATGCGCTTAGCGATGCACTACCCGTTGCACCCCTCGCCCCTATAACCACCACGACAAGCAGCTTATCTAAATGAGTCACCGAATATCCACCATTACGTTTCTTTTTAGAACTTGTCAATTTATTCTACCTAACGGTTTATGAGGGGAGTTTTTTATGCGCTGGAAAGAACTTGATCAGCAGCCCTGCTCACTCGTGCGGCCATCTCACGGAATTACTGCCTAAGCAAGCTAACTCTTAAAACCCACAAACTACACCCGGCGCGACTGACATTACAGAATGCGCAGATAAATGCTCGCCTCAAAGGTGTAAAAAAACCAATTTTCTGACGTTGTCACACTGACACTTGCTACGGCCAGCACCTGATTCACTGCAGCTAACATAATGTAAACCACTTTCATTTCGACTAAAGTAAAAGAAGAAAACAGCGCCACCGCAAACCGTCGTCAACCTCCCAGAGGAAGTCCACGCCATGCCCAACACCCCGACTAGCGATCACACTAACCATTTGCTAAAGCAAACGCTAAACGCAGCCTACCACCTAGATGAAGCCAGCGCAGTGACTGAACAACTGGCATCTATTTCCCTGGACGCCGAGCAAAAGCGAACCGTACAGCAAACCGCTCAGCAGTATATTCAGACTGTACGTGACAGGCGTCGCCAATTTGGTGGTATCGATCGTTTTCTAACGGAGTTTGGTTTGAGCACCCGCGAAGGTATTGCACTTATGTGCCTTGCCGAAGCCTTGCTGCGCATTCCGGACAAGGCAACAGCAGACAGCATGATTCGGGATAAAATCACCGGTGTTGACTGGAGTCAGCATTTGAACAAGTCCGGCGATCTATTTATTAATGGCTCCGTATGGGGTTTGATGCTAACGGGCAGGTTACTTGCCGACGAAAATAGCCGCTACGCCCCACAAGAAGACGCCCTTACCGGTACTGCTTTTCTCAAACACCTTGTACACCGCCTTGGCGAAATAGTTGTGCGCCAAGCCATTCTCCATGCAATGAAAATCCTAGGGCAACAGTTTGTCATGGGCAAAACCATTACAGAGGGGCTACAAAATGCAGTCAAAGACGAGAAACTCGGCTACCGCCATTCCTACGACATGCTGGGAGAAGGTGCGCGCAGCGCCGAGGACGCGACCCGCTATTTCAACACTTATAAAGCGGCCATTGGCGCGATAGGCCAAGCGGCAGGGGGGCGCAATATCGATAGTGCCCCCAGTATCTCCATCAAACTTTCTGCCCTTCATCCTCGCTATGAATACACCCAGCGGCATATCTGCGTACCCGCGCTAACAGACAGGCTACTGCAACTCGCCAAAATGTGTTCCCTTTATAATATCGGCCTAACCGTTGATGCTGAAGAAGCCCATCGCTTAGAGATTTCACTGGAGATAATTGCCAACGTCTTTCGTAATCCTGCACTGCAAGACTACCCAGGATTTGGCCTTGCTATTCAAGCTTATCAAAAACGTTGCAGCCGGGTGATCGATTTCTTAACAGCACTGGGCGAAGAAGTCGGTCAACGCATTTCGGTACGTCTAGTGAAAGGCGCATATTGGGATACCGAAATCAAATATGCGCAAGTAAACGGCTTGCCTGGCTACCCAGTATACACCCGCAAAGCAGCCACCGATGTTTCCTACCTTGCCAACGCAGCAAAATTATTGGCTCGGAGAGATATTTTCTACCCCATGTTCGCAAGCCACAACGCATACACCGTTGCCGCCGTGCTCGAACTAGCAGGAGAGCATAAAACTGGTTTTGAATTTCAGCGCTTGCACGGTATGGGAGAAGCGTTATTTCATCAGATAACCGGTAACTACGACGGAGCCTATCCTTGCAGAATTTATGCCCCCGTCGGTAACCACCACGATTTACTACCCTATCTAGTCCGGCGCTTACTGGAAAACGGCGCTAACACCAATTTCGTCAATCGCCTGCAAGATGATAGCGTACCCATCGAATCGCTACTGCAAGACCCCATCGACTATATTGCCAAACTCCACAGAAAAGCCCACCCTAAAATACCTCTCCCTGTCGATATATATGGCCCCAGCCGACAAAACGCCAAAGGCATAGAGTTTGCCAACAGCGCCATAAGCCAACATTTTCTTGAGGAGGTTGAACAATACGCAGCAAACACCTGGACTGCCGCACCATTTATCAACGGCGCAACCACGCCTGTTAAGCAGACAGCCATGTTTGACCCCAGTGACCACCGACGTGAAATTGGTAAGCTTAGTGCTGCCACCGCCGATGACATTGAACTCGCCCTGTCCACTACCGCACAAGCCGTGCCTGAATGGCGTCAAACCCCTGCACCGACACGCGCCGCCGCACTTCGTGAAATGGCGAACCTGATCGAGCTGCATTGCGCCGAATTAGTAGCGCTGTGCGTGCGGGAGGCAGGGAAAACCTTAGCCGATGCGATGGCTGAAATTCGAGAAGCCGTGGATTTTTGCCGCTACTACGCCAACGAAGGCGAACGGATTTTTGGCGCACCAACGTCAATGCCTGGCCCAACCGGAGAAACAAATAGCCTTCGCCTGCAGGGTCGCGGCGTATTTCTATGCATCAGCCCGTGGAACTTCCCCCTGGCCATTTTCATGGGACAGCTAAGCGCAGCCCTAATGGCTGGCAATTGTGTTGTCGCCAAACCCGCTCAACAAACCAGCCTGATTGCGTCCAAAGCCATCGAATTGCTACTGACCGCCGGCATCCCTAAAAATGTTATCGCCCTATTGCCGACCAGCGGCGACTTGACCGAGAGATACCTTGTCGGCGATCCACGCATTTCCGGCGTGTGCTTTACCGGTTCCACCGATGTCGCGCAACGCATTAATCGCAAGCTCGCCGCGCGAGACGGCCCAATTGTGCCCCTAATTGCCGAAACTGGAGGACTAAATGCCATGATTGCCGATTCAACTGCCCTGCCTGAACAACTTGTCGACGATGTCATCACCAGTGCATTTCGTTCTGCAGGCCAACGCTGTTCCGCTCTGAGAGTACTATTTATACAAGACAGTATTGCCGATAAGGTCATTGCGATGCTCCGTGGCGCCTGTGCCGAACTAACACTCGGTGACCCGCTAAAACTGTCCACGGACATCGGCCCAGTGATAGATAAAGCAGCGCTAAATAGACTACTTACACATACTCTGCGCATGAGCCACACCGGTAAATTAGTCGCCGAAGGGATGCTGGGTTGCGCCACCAGCGAGGGTAGCTTTTTTGCTCCGAGGGCGTTTGAAATTTCCGCGTTGTCACAACTTAAGCGGGAAGTGTTTGGCCCTATACTGCACATCATACGCTTTAAAGACGATGAACTTGACAGCATAGTCTCGCAAATCAACCAGTCTGGTTACGCACTCACTTTCGGCGTACATAGCCGTATTGATGAGCGTGTGCAAAAAGTTTGCAACGACATCAGCGCAGGCAATTGCTATGTAAATCGCAGCATGACTGGCGCAGTTGTTGGCGTGCAACCTTTTGGCGGACACGGCTTATCTGGCACCGGACCAAAGACAGGCGGCCCTCACTATCTGCCACGTTTTGCCAACGAACACACACTGAGCGTTAACACCACCGCATCTGGTGGCAATACCAGCCTTGTATCACTAACAGAAGATTAAAAAAATGGACGTACAACTTCGGCCACTTTGCTACCGACGCATTCAATGCAGTAGAAATCTGAATTACCACTGCATGCGAATACCTGCCATTTACCTCCCTTGACATCACAGCCTTTGCCCAAGCCTAAGTTTTTATTCATTTCCCTGCTCTGCTAAAATACGCGCTCTTTACTTTTTATGTAACAGGATCTATCCATGGCTTTTACCGATAAAACCGCCGTACCCTACAGCGGCGATGATCTTGTTCGCTATATTGAAAAGGCCTTACAAGTTAAGCCCCCAGCGTCACGCATGGTTAGGCTTGTAGACACAGTCATTAAGCGGATGTTCGAGCCCACGCTTATCGCCACGGACAACATCCCCCAACAACCGTGTCTATTTATTGCCAACCACGCCATGTATGCGGTAGACGGCCCGATTATTTGCCTGCCGATGTTAATTGAGCAAAAGCGCTTTTTACGACCACTCAGCGATAAATTCTTGTGGAATTCGTTCAATGAGAATTTGCTACTCAACAACGGCATTGTAATTGGTCACCCAGATGTATGTACGGCACTAATGGAAAACGGCAGCGATTTACTGGTGTTTCCCGGCGGCGCCCACGAAGCGACTAAGTCAGCTGAAGATAAATACAAACTCCTCTGGAAAGAGCGTTACGGCTTTATCAAGCTCGCCGCTAAGCACGGCTACACCATTGTACCCACGGCCATTGTCGGCCCAGAAGAGTTTTACGATCATTTTATTGAAGGCCAGGATCTTCCCAACACGCTGATTGGTCGCGCGTTAAAGCGATTGGGGATTATCACTGATAATACTCGGAGCGACTTATTCGGGCCCGTGCCTGTCGGCGTATTCGGCACCTTGATCCCGAAACCCCAGAAATGCTATATCCAGTTTGCCCCACCCCTCGACCTAAGAAAATACAAGGGCAAGCGGCTCGCGCAAAAAACCATGGTTAGCCTCAGAGAACAGGTCGCCGGTGAAATTAATAAAATGATACCGCCCTTGCTAGAACGCCGTGACGCAGAATCTGCAAATATGGGTCGAATTCGCCGCCTGCTTACTCGCTAGTAATGGCACTTGTTTAGCGCCAGCTCTCATTCAATTTATCCAGCACGTTGCGACCAGGGCACAGCTCCGCCGCGCCCAAGTCCCGCAACGGGGTTTTGCTGGTACCGAGCATCTCGTGTAAGTCTTGAGAGTCTTCATCCATATACAATAAGCCGGTGAGGATTTGATCTTTGGCTTTGTTATCGTTAATCAAGCGCAACGCTGAGCGACGACTGGTAATATCTAACTCAGGATCAGCTTTATGCAAGTGCACCACCGAGCCGTCGTGCAAAGTCACTTCTTTAGATTGGCCTTGCTCGTAATCTGCTGAAATTTCTTCTTTAAAGGGCACAAAATCTACCGTACCTGTCGCGGCTAAATGCTCGCGCACATGCTCGTAGCCTTTCGTGGATTTAGCGTTGTTATTAAAGGTGACACAGGGAGAGATCACGTCGATAAAAGCAAAGCCCCGATGACTAATTGCCGCCTTAACAAGCGGCACCAATTGCGCACGATCCCCAGAAAAGCTCCGAGCGACAAACGTCGCGCCTAGTTGCAGTGCCACACTGGCTAAATCAATAGGCTCAAAGTGATTGGGCTCGCCTTTTTTACTGGCGGAGCCGATGTCGGCAGTGGCGGAATCTTGACCCTTGGTCAGACCATAACAACCGTTATTCTCTACCACGTACATCATATTTAAATTGCGGCGAACCACGTGGGTAAACTGCCCCATACCGATAGATGCCGTGTCGCCATCACCAGAGACGCCAATATAAATTAGCTCTCTATTTGCCAAATTCGCGCCGGTTGCCACCGAAGGCATACGACCGTGTACGGAATTAAAGCCGTGGGAATTGCCCAAGAAATAGGTCGGTGTTTTTGAGGAACAGCCAATGCCAGATAGCTTAGCGACTTTATGTGGCGGCAGTGCCAATTCAAAACAGGCTCGCACAATTGCGGCGCTAATCGAGTCATGACCACAACCTGCACACAGGGTTGAGATGGCACCTTCGTAGTCTTTACGAGTAAAGCCCAAGGCATTGCGAGGCAAATCTGGGTGGCGAAAGGCGGGACGAATATAAGTCATTACACCGACTCCTTAACTGAGCGCTGTTTACGCAAGGGCCGTACATTGTCACTACGCACAGCCGTCAATATTTCGCCGCGAATTTGCTTCGCGGTAATGGGGGTACCGTTGTAATTTAAAATCGGAATAAGCTGCCTCGGTGCGATCAGGCACTCGTTCACCAGTAAGGTGCGCATTTGCGCGTCACGATTTTGCTCAACTAAGAACACCGTGTCATGCTCTTCGATAAAGGCATCGACGGTTTTGTTAAAAGGAAAGCCTCGCAGGCGCAGGGTGTCAATCGCAACACCTTCGACCTTTAGGCTATCAATCGCTTCAAGCGTGGCATCCCGACTAGTGCCAAAATGAATAACCCCAATACTGCTGCCCTGCCCCGCTTTAATCAATTCTGGCGCGGGTACGCGCTGCTTGGCGGTGTCCCATTTTTTCAGTAAACGCTGCATGTTTTTTTCATAAGCATTACCATCTTCGGTGTATACCGCGTATTCGTCACGCGAGGTTCCGCGAGTAAAGAACGCGCCTTTACTTGGATGCGTACCGGGGTAGGTTCGATAGGGAATACCATCGTCGTCGATATCAAGATAGCGACCAAAGCGCTCGCCCATCGCCTCTAATTGCTCTTCGTTAAAAACTTTGCCGCGCAGGTACTCTCGCCTATCGTCCCAAATCAGTGGCGGCGACATGGTGTCGTTCATGCCCAAATCCAAATCGCTGAGCATGATGACTGGCGTCTGCAATGACTCGGCCAGATCAAAAGCCTCTGCCGTCATTTCAAAGCATTCGCGGGGTGTGGCGGGAAATAATAATACATGCTTGGTATCGCCGTGAGAGGCGTAGGCACAGGCCAAAATATCAGATTGCTGGGTGCGGGTTGGCATACCCGTAGATGGCCCAGCGCGCTGCACATCGATTAGCACAGTGGGAATCTCGGCAAAATACGCCAAGCCCAAGAACTCGCTCATTAGGGAAATGCCGGGGCCGCTGGTCGCGGTAAAGGCCCGCGCGCCATTCCAGCTGGCACCAATCACCATGCCAATCGCGGCTAGCTCGTCTTCGGCCTGCACAATAGCGTAATTTTTATTGCCGCTGCCGGGGTCAATCCGCAGGCGTTTACAGTATTTATCAAAGCCATCGACCACCGAGGTCGATGGCGTAATAGGGTACCACGCCGCCACCGTAGCGCCGCCGTATATTGCGCCAAGTCCGGCCGCCGTATTGCCATCAATGAGAATTTGGTCACCGACGGCATCACGGCGTTCTAGGCGAATGCCGAGGGGACAAGAATAATGCTCGCTGGCGTAGTGGTAACCTAGCTCCAAAGCCCGCACATTAGGCGTAATCAGCTTTTCTTTGCCGCGAAACTGATCTGACACGAGCTCAGTAAGCACATCAAATTCAATATCTAACAACGCAGCTAGAGCGCCGACGTAAATCACATTGCGAAACAATTGCTGCTGACGAGCGTCGCTAAATTCCCGCTGACACAAATCTTTGAGGGGTACGCCAATAAAATGAATATCATTGCGCATCATCCGCAAATCGAGGGGCTTGCTGGAGTCGTAAAAGAAATAGCCCCCGCTCTCCACTTCTTGAATATCTTTGGCCATGCTCTGGGCATTCATGCCCACCATCATGTCGATACCGCCACGGCGGCCGAGGTAGCCCTTTTCGCTAACCCGCACCTCATACCATGTGGGTAGCCCCTGAATATTTGAGGGAAAGATATTCTTGGGGCTTACCGGCAAGCCCATGCGGAATACCGCCTTGGCAAACATATTATTGGCACTCGCGGAGCCGGTACCGTTTACATTGGCGAATTTAATGACAAAGTCGTTTACTGCTTCGATCTGTTTCATCTCAGACGCCCTGCCCTGCTTTGCTCACTGTGTAATAGAATTTCTGCATATCCCACGCCGCCGTTGGGCAGCGTTCGGCACATAGCCCGCAGTGCAAACACATATCTTCGTCCTTAATCATGGCGCGGCCAGTGGCTAAATCGGCGGACACATAAATGTCTTGCTCAGTATTTTTAGCTGGCATTTTCAGTTTTTGACGCAGCTCGGCCTCGTCAACATCGTTGACCACAATACTCAGGCAATCGGTGGGGCAAATGTCGACACAGGCATCACATTCAATACAGAGTTTTTCAGTAAACACCGTTTGCGCGTCACAGTTCAGGCAGCGCTGGGCCTCGTGAAAGGCGGTGGCAGCGTCAAAGCCCAACTCTACTTCCAGCTTGCGATTACTGAGGGATTTTTCTAGCTCGGCTTGGGGTACTTGGTAGCGAACATCCGTCGCCACCTCACTGTCGTAACTCCACTCGTGAATACCCATTTTCTGACTGACCAAGGTGACACCCGGTGGCGGCCGCTTGGCGACCGATTCGCCCTGACAAAACAGGTCTATTGAGATGGCGGCTTGATGGCCGTGAGCCACGGCGGTAATGACATTCTGCGGGCCAAAGGCGGCATCGCCACCAAAAAAAACGTTGGGGTTACTAGACTGGAAAGTGGTTTCATCAACCACCGGCATATCCCATTTGCCAAATTCAATATCAATGTTGCGCTCTATCCACGGGAAGGCGTTTTCCTGACCGATAGCAATGAGCACATCATCACAGGGCAAAACCACCGGCTTTTCACCGGTCGACACCAAACTTCGCTTACCTGTGGCGTCGTAAACCGCTTTCACTTTATCGAAAGCCATGGCCACTAAGCGGCCCTCTTCGAGAATAAACTCCTTAGGAACATGGTTATCTAAAATCGGTATGCCTTCGTGCTGGGCGTCTTCTTTTTCCCAAGGCGAGGCCTTCATTTCAGCAAAGGGGCTACGCACCACCACCTTAACCTCGTCACCACCCACGCGTCGGGCTGTGCGACAGCAATCCATCGCAGTATTACCACCGCCCAAAACGATTACGCGCTTGCCGATCGTATCAATATGTTCAAAGGCAACACTCGACAACCAATCAATACCGATGTGGATATTGGCCGCGGCTTCTTGCCGACCGGGGATATCGAGATCGCGGCCACGGGGGGCGCCGCTGCCGACAAACACCGCGTCATAGTCTTTATCTAGTAGCGCTTTTAAGCTGTCGACATAATGATTGAAATGGGTGAGCACACCCATGTTGAGGATGCGCTCGACTTCTTCATTGAGCACTTCTTCCGGGAGGCGAAACGCGGGAATTTGGCTGCGCATAAAGCCGCCGCCAGCGCGCTGATCGTCGTATAAATCAATACTATAACCGAGTGGCATAAGATCCCTAGCCACGGTGAGCGTGGCTGGCCCAGCGCCAATCACGGCAATGCGTTTACCATTTTTTTTATTGGGAATGATCGGCATCAACGCACTGATGTCACCCTTATTGTCTGCTGCCACTCGCTTCAAACGGCAAATGGCAACGGGTTCATCTTCAACGCGCCCCCGTCGGCACGCCGGCTCGCAGGGACGATCACAGGTGCGGCCCAAGACACCGGGAAATACATTGGATTCCCAGTTAATCATATAGGCGTCGGTATAACGCTGCGCGGCAATTAAACGAATATATTCTGGCACCGGCGTGTGGGCTGGGCAGGCATACTGACAATCGACAACCTTGTGAAAATACTCGGCGTCGCTAACATTTGTAACTTTCAATTCGCCCCCTTAATTTATATTTATTGGGTAGCGGGGTGCCGGTCTTAAGCGGGGCCGGCACCCCGAGGTCGAGATCGATTACAGCACAGCAAGGCCAATAATTCACTAGAAAAATGGTGCCATACGCCACGACCAGATATTCCCCTAGCAAAAACCTGACTTTATCGTGAGTAATTGCCCTCACTGACCGCACTCCCGCCATTTTTTGCGCTTTGTCTCGGGGAGAAACCTGCTTTTTCAGCTGTCTGTGCTAGGGTAAGCGATGCACATACGACTAAGCTCATAGGAGTTCACCCATGCAGTCCACAAAACACCTGCTCTCGGATCTGATTTGCGGCGAGCAGAGCTACCAGTATTACGATTTGCAAAAACTGGGCGACGAACGCTTGGCCCAACTGCCCAAATCCCTCAAAATTTTATTAGAAAATCAGCTGCGCCATTTCGACGGCAAAACCATTAACGCCGACATCATCGTTGCCTTCTCGCGCTGGCTCAACAACGCCAGCAGCGGCGATGACCTCAATTTTTCGCCAGCCCGCGTGTTAATGCAGGACTTCACAGGCGTACCTGCCATTGTTGATTTGGCGGCTATGCGCGACGCCGTTGCCAAGCGCGGCGGCGATGTCTCGGCCATCAATCCGCAGATTCCAGTTCACCTCGTTATTGACCATTCCGTAACCGTAGATCAATACGGCTCGCCACAGGCCTTTGGCGAAAACGTAGCGAAAGAAATGGAGCGTAACGAAGAGCGCTACCGCCTCCTTAAGTGGGGCCAATCGGCATTTCATAATTTCAATGTAGTACCGCCTGGCACCGGCATCTGCCATCAGGTGAATTTGGAATATTTAGCGCAAGTGGTCTGGGTTAGCGAAGACGGCACAATGGCCTACCCCGACACCGTGCTTGGCACCGACAGCCACACCCCTATGGTCAACGGCTTAGGCGTACTTGGCTGGGGCGTGGGCGGCATTGAAGCCGAAGCAGCATTACTTGGGCAGCCTTATTCCATGATGCTGCCCGACGTTGTCGGCTTTGAACTCAGCGGCAAACTCCGCGAAGGCGTTACCGCGACCGACCTGGTCCTCAGCGTGGTAGAAATTCTGCGCCGCGAAGGCGTTGTTGGTAAATTCGTTGAGTTCTTTGGCGACGGTCTCGCCGAGCTCAGCGTGGCTGATCGCGCTACCATTGCCAATATGGCACCAGAATACGGCGCCACTTGCGGCTATTTCCCTGTGGACGAGGCCACCCTCGCCTACTTAAAGCTAACGGGCCGGCCCGAGCAAACCATCGCGCTTACCGAACAGTACTGCAAAGCCCAAGGACTATGGCGAAATCCAGGCGACTATCCAATATTCAGCCACAGCGTAACGCTGAACTTAGACACGGTTGAACCAAGTCTATCCGGGCCAAGCCGCCCACAAGATCGAGTCGCCGTCAGCGATCTTGGCAATGCCATGCGCGACTATTTAGCCGACAGCGAGCGTGATTTAAACGAAACCGCCGACATTGAGGACATGAAGCTCAAACTCCACCACGGCGACGTGGTAATTGCCGCCATTACCAGCTGTACCAACACCTCAAACCCCGACGTGATGATTGCGGCAGGTTTAGTGGCCCGCAAAGCGCGCGAGCGAGGTTTAAGGGTAAAGCCCTGGGTGAAAACCTCACTCGCACCGGGCTCTAAAGTCGTCAGCAAATATTTAGCTGACAGTGGCCTACAAGACGACCTCAACTCCCTCGGCTTTGATTTGGTTGGCTACGGCTGCACAACCTGCATTGGCAACTCCGGGCCGCTGCGCGAGCCCATCGCGAAAGCCATCGACAGCAAGAACATGGTGGTTTCCGCCCTATTGTCTGGCAACCGCAACTTTGACGGACGTATTCATCCCCAGGTCAAAGCGAGCTGGCTAGCCTCGCCACCACTCGTCGTTGCCTATGCCCTCGCGGGCACAACCCTGTGCAACTTGCAGGAAGAGGCTATTGCGACCGACAGCAGAGGCGCGGAGGTATTCCTCAAAGATTTGTGGCCGAGCACCGCTGAAATTCACGAAATACGCAAAATTGTAAGCGGCGCCATGTACCGCGACGCCTACCAAGACGTCTACCTTGGCACCAAAGAGTGGCAGGCCATCGAGGTTGACAAGAGTGATACTTATCAGTGGCAAGTTGATTCAAGCTATATTCGCTGCCCCAGCTTTTTCGACACACCCCACCTTGCTGGCGAGGAATTCCCCGTTTTGCGGAGCGCCCGCATTCTTGGTGTTTTCGGCGACTCAATAACCACAGATCACATTTCACCGGCAGGTAAGATTGCTACCGACAGCCCAGCGGGCCACTATTTACAGAGTATTGGCGTCGCACCCAATGACTTTAACTCTTACGGCTCCCGGCGCGGCAACCACGAAGTGATGAGCCGAGGCACCTTTGCCAACACGCGACTCAACAACAAACTTGTAGACCGCGAAGGTGGCTATACACTCGCACCTGACGGACAAACTGTGCTGCCAATATTCAAAGCTGCCGTGAAATACCTCGAGATCGATAAGCCCCTCGTCATTATCGCTGGCAAGCAATACGGCACCGGCTCAAGTCGCGACTGGGCCGCCAAGGGCACCTTACTACTTGGTGTTAAAGCCGTGATTGCCGAGAGTTTTGAGCGCATCCATCGCTCTAACTTGGTCGGCATGGGCATTATGCCCGTGGAGTTTGACAAGGAAATACCTAGAGAAATGCTGGACCTGCAAGGCGACGAGCAAGTTGACATCACTCCCTGTGAAGAACAACTTAGTCCCAAGCAAACGGTCCGTATTGTGCTGTCGCGCAGTGATGGCAGCCGCCACGAGGTACTCGGTCGACTTCGCATTGATACCCAAGAAGAGCTGGGTTATTTCCGCCACGGCGGTATTTTGCAGTATGTGCTAAGCCAGCTTAATAGCTAAATATTGCCTCCGCTTTTGGCGCTAATGATTGACCCGACAACTGCGGATGGCATACTCAATTATTACAATGCGGGGTAGCAGAATATGAAAATTCATCTCGAAGTTGAAATAAGCCCAGAGGAAATGCGCCGCTTGGTCGGCCTGCCAGACGCCCAACCATTATGGGATGCGGTGTACAAACGCATTGGCGAAGGCGATACCGAGATGGTTCAACAAATAGCCAAAACCGCTTTTACCGAGGGTATGAAAACCCTCGACCTGTCGGCACGGGTGCTTAAATCCTTGAGTGGCTTAGCCACTAATCGTAAATCAGCAGACAAAACCACTACCGGCAAACCCAGCAGTGACACAAAAATTGATAAAAATACCGAAAAAACCGCTGCCACAAACACTACCTCAAACAAGACGGAAGGCGTAAAGTCCGGCCCAGTTCGACGCAGCGCCAGCAGTAAAAGCAAAACCTAATTTCCCCAGCCCAATTCAAGAGTTTATAACATGGCCAGAAACACCACGGGTGGTAAAAAAATTGCCTCCACAGGCAAAGTCCTGCGGGTCCGAAATGCAATGATTAAAGATATCCCCGCCATTGCCGCACTGTCTAAGCGGGTTTACGACGGCACCGGAATCGATCCCTATACTCGGGCAGAATTACGCGGCCAGCTCAATAATTTTGGCGAAGGTAAATTTGTTGTCACTTTAGAAGACGACATCGTCGGCTACTGCGCCACGTTTCGGATTAGTGGGGACGTCTGTTTAAAACCTCATAGTTGGGCCGCAATCACCGCAAATGGCTACGGCACCCGCCACGACCCGGAAGGCGAATGGATGTACGGCATGGAAGTCTGCGTAGACAGTAGCGTGCGCGGCTATCGCATTGGCCAACGCCTCTATAACGCCCGTAAAAAGCTCTGCGAATCCTTGGGCCTAAAAGGCATTGTCTTTGTTGGCCGCCTGCCCAGCTTATCTCGACGCATTAAAAAATACGGCAGCGCAGAAAACTATCTGGAAGCGGTTGTCAGCCAAAAAACCCGCGACCCAGTACTGTCATTTCAACTCCATAACGATTTCGAAGTACTCGACCTAGTACCAAATTACCTAAACGCCGACAAAGACTCACTCGGCTATGGCGTACATTTAGTCTGGCACAACCCCAAGGTCGAAACCGCCGCTGCAGCCGCCCACACCAAGCGTCACGGCGGCCGCCAACCCGACACCGTGCGAGTCGGCACCGTGCAGTATATGCAGCGTCGCGTGCAGTCCTTCACTGAGTTTATGTCGTTTATTGAATACTTCGTCGATGTGGTTGCCGACTACAAAGGGGATTTCGTGGTCTTCCCCGAATTAATCACCCTGCAATTACTGTCGATTGAAAATCAGGAATTAACGCCCATTCAATCTATAGAGGCATTGACCAAATACACCCCTCGCTATGTTGAAGCGATGCAAGATTTGGCGGTTCGCTACAACATTAATATTATTGGCGGCTCCCACCCCACGCGAGTGGCCAATGGCCGGGTCGAAAATATCTCCTACGTATTTCATCGCGATGGTCGCGTTGACGAACAGGCCAAAATCCACCCCACCCCCAACGAAGTGTATTGGTGGAATATTGAAGGGGGTAATGAGTTACAAGTGATTGACACCGACTGCGGGCCAATCGGTGTGCTAATTTGCTACGACTCAGAGTTTCCCGAACTGTCTCGCCACCTGGTCGACCAGGGTGCAGAAATTCTCTTCGTGCCCTTCTGTACCGACGAGCGCCAGAGCTATTTGCGCGTGCGTTACTGCTGTCAGGCACGCGCAGTCGAGAATCAGGTGTACGTGGTAATGTCGGGCAATGTGGGCAACCTGCCTAATGTCGCCAACATGGACATTCAATACGCCCAGAGCTGTATTCTCACACCCTGCGACTTCCACTTTGCCCGTGACGGCATTGCCGCCGACACCACCCCCAACGTGGAAACCGTGGCCATTGCCGATTTACGCCCAGAGGCATTAAGAGTCGCGCGCAATAGCGGCACGGTGCAGAACTTGCGCGACCGCCGTCATGATCTGTATCAGACGAAATGGCGGGGTAACTGATCGTCAGACGTCCGACGTCTGACGTCGGACGGATCTCACTACAGCGGGCAGCTCACCCCCGTCCCACCTAAACCACAGTAACCACCCGGATTCTTGTCTAAATACTGCTGGTGATAGTCTTCGGCATAGTAAAACTCACCAGCCATGACTATTTCAGTGCTAATTTCTGGCAAGCCCGCTTGGCTTAAGGCTTTTTGGTATTGCTCGGCAGAGGCATTTGCCAAGGCCAGCTGCTCCTCATTTGAGCAGTAAATTCCCGAGCGATATTGAGTGCCAATATCATTGCCTTGACGCATGCCTTCGGTGGGATTGTGACTCTCCCAAAACACCGCCAGCAGTTTTTGCACACTAATGAGCTCAGGGTCAAACACCACCAGCACCACCTCATTGTGACCGGTCATACCCGAACACACTTCCTGGTAGGTTGGGTTGGGCGTATGCCCACCGCAGTATCCAGCCGCGGTGGTGAACACCCCAGCTTGCTGCCAAAACTTGCGCTCTGCCCCCCAAAAGCACCCCAGGCCAAACACTATTTGCTGATAAGCCGCTGGGAATGGTCCTAGCAGCGGGCTTTTTAACACGGTGTGTTTCGCCGCTACCCGCATTTTTTCACTGCGACCAGGCAGCGCCTGCTCAGCAGTAGGGATAACGGTGGGTTTGCGGTAGCGATCAAAAATACTCATGGCACAGCTTCCTTTATATGTTTCCACAAACAGATAGCTACTATGCCTTGATTTACCCCCTTCAAGCCAGCGTCACAAAGTCATAAAATCCCAAGCCCTTCAATGACTTTGGTATAAGGCCAGCAAAGGGATTTTTACAGGATTTTTTATTGCTATTTAAGGGAAAACACGTTTAAATCGCCGGCTCTTTCACCTATGCGGAGGATTTATGCTAAATGAAAAGCCTAGATCATATGCCTTCTTTGGAGGCCGGCGCTGCCACGTGTAATCCGATTACACAGTCCGACGAAAATCTCGACCACCTTATTATTCGTAACGGCGTAGCGTACGCTGGGACCCATTTAATTATCGACTTGTGGGGCGCATCCCACCTCGATGAACTTCCCCGCATGGAAAAAGCTTTTATTGACTGCGTCAATGAATGTGGTGCAACACTGCTGCATATTCATATGCATCATTTCACCCCAAATGGCGGAGTTTCTGGCGTTGCGGTATTAGCTGAGTCGCACATAAGTGTGCACACTTGGCCAGAGCGCGATTACGCTGCTTTTGACGTATTCATGTGCGGCGATGCAAAACCAGAATTGGCGGTAGATATCCTGCAAAGGGCCTTTTCACCCTCTCGTATTGAGGTGAGCGAAAACCTGCGCGGGAGAATGGGCGATGTCTGAGTGGTTTAACGAAACCCTCCACGGCGACTACCACCAAGGTTTTCACATTCGCGAGGTCTTGTTTGAAAGCAAGACCGAGCATCAGCATTTAATCATCTTTGAATCCGGCAGCTTTGGCCGGGTCATGGCGTTAGACGGTATTATTCAAACTACCGAGCGCGATGAATTCATTTATCATGAAATGCTGGCGCACACTCCGCTATTTGCTCACGGCAGTGCCAAAAGCGTGCTCATTATTGGTGGCGGCGACGGTGGCCTGCTTCGCGAAGTACTTAAACACCCAGAAGTAGAGAATGCTGTGCAGGTCGAAATAGACCAAGCGGTTATCGATATGTGCGTTAAATACCTACCCAATCATTCTGCTGGGGCTTATGAAAATCCCCGCGCCGAAATTGTGATTGGTGACGGCATTGATTTCGTTAAGCAGTGCGATCGCCAGTTTGATGTCATCTTGTCAGACAGTACCGATCCTATTGGTCCCGGCGAGGTCCTGTTTACTTCACCTTTTTACGAAGGGATCAAGCGCTGCCTGAAGCCTGGCGGAATTTTCGCCGCGCAGAATGGCGTCGCGTTTATGCAACCCGACGAAGTCAGTACCAGCTATAAGCGCTTGTCGCCGTTATTTCACGACACCGCTTTTTATACAGCGGCAGTCCCGACCTATGTCGGCGGCATCATGACCTTTGCTTGGGCTAGCAACGAGCCTAGCGCTCGGACCCAGGCGCTAAGTACTCTGCAAACTCGGTTTAAGGCTAGCGGCATTAAAACCCGCTACTACAACCCGGAATTGCACGCCGGCGCGTTTGCGCTGCCCCAGTATTTGCTCGACAGCATTGCCTGAGGCTTTACCCGCCATGCCAATGGCGGGTAAAGATCCAATTTAACGCTCTAAGCCCCTACCAAAACTTTCCGTGCGCCCGCCTGTCTTATCCGTCAGGATATGCTCAATTTGACTGACAGCCGTCATGGATTATTGTTAGGGTAGGCAGCCAATAAAGTAATATCATTGCCACCGCTATAAGCGATATTACCAAGCCGCGCGGCGGGCGCATACAGTTAACGCCGTGCGATAGGACCCAGAGCTTTCTGGGAAAAGCCAACACCAACAATGGCCGTATAAATGAAATTTCGTTTCCCCGTCGTCATCATTGACGAAGACTTTCGCTCAGAAAACATCTCTGGCTCTGGCATCCGCGACCTCGCCGACGCCATCAGCAAAGAAGGCATGGAAGTGATTGGCCTGACCAGCTACGGCGATCTCACCGCCTTTGCACAACAGGCGAGCCGTGCCTCCTGCTTTATCTTGTCAATCGACGATGAAGAGTTTGGCGACGGCAGCGACGAGACGGTAAGCCAAGCCTTGGAGTCTATTGGCCAATTCATGACCGCTGTGCGCCAGCGCAACACCGATATACCGGTGTTTCTCTATGGAGAAACCCGCACTTCGCGCCATATTCCCAATGAAATACTCCGCGAACTGCACGGCTTCATTCACATGTTTGAAGACACCCCAGACTTTGTGGCCCGCCACATCATTCGTGAAGCCAATAAATACCTGTCAGCCCTCGCGCCACCGTTTTTCCACGCACTGATGAACTATGCCAGCGACAGTTCATATTCTTGGCACTGCCCAGGTCACTCTGGCGGGGTCGCATTTTTAAAAAGCCCCGTTGGCCAAATGTTCCATCAGTTCTTTGGCGAGAACCTACTGCGCGCCGACGTGTGTAATGCAGTAGAAGAGCTCGGCCAGCTGCTCGACCACACTGGCCCAGTTAACGCCAGTGAGAACAATGCTGCACGTATATTTGGCTGCGACCACCTATTCTTTGTGACCAATGGCACCTCGACGTCCAATAAAGTGGTATGGCACTCCACCGTCGCGCCCGGCGATATCGTGGTGGTTGACCGCAACTGCCATAAGTCGATTTTGCACAGCATTATTATGACCGGCGCGATTCCCGTGTTCTTAATGCCAACCCGCAACCATTACGGCATTATCGGTCCAATTCCAAAGAGTGAGTTTGATCCAGCAGCGATCCGTAAAAAAATCGAGGATCACCCCTTTGCCCGCCACGCCGAAGACAAGAAACCACGTATTCTGACCATTACCCAGAGTACCTACGACGGTATTGTGTATAACGTCGAAGAAATCAAAGACATCCTCGACTCTACTATCGACACCCTGCACTTCGATGAAGCTTGGCTGCCCCACGCCGCCTTCCACAGTTTTTACCACAATATGCACGCCATCGGCGCGGGTCGCCCTCGCTCCGACGACACCTTGGTGTTTGCCACCCAGTCTACCCATAAGCTCTTGGCGGGCCTTTCTCAAGCATCGCAGATTCTTGTGCAAGACGGCACCCAGCGGAAACTCGACACCCATCGTTTCAATGAGTCGTATTTAATGCACTCATCCACCAGCCCGCAGTATGCGATTATCGCCTCGTGCGACGTGGCTGCAGCCATGATGGAAGCGCCTGGCGGCACCGCGCTGGTTGATGAATCGATTATGGAAGCCCTCGACTTCCGGCGCGCCATGCGCAAAGTCGATGCCGATTACGGCGACGATTGGTGGTTCCGTGTTTGGGGACCAGAAGTATTAGCCGAAGAGGGTATTGGCGACCGTGACGACTGGGTAATTCACTCCGATGACCGTTGGCATGGCTTTGGCGATATTGAGTCTGGCTTTAATATGCTCGACCCGATTAAAGCAACTATCATTACCCCAGGCCTTGATGTCGATGGCAACTTCGATGAGATCGGTATCCCCGCATCCATCGTGAGCAAATACCTCGCTGAACACGGCATTATCATCGAAAAAACCGGCATGTACTCCTTCTTCATTATGTTCACTATCGGCATCACCAAGGGCCGCTGGAACTCGATGGTGACGGAGCTACAGCAGTTTAAAGACGACTACGATCAGAACCTGCCGCTGTGGCGGGTAATGCCCCAGTTCGCCGCCAAGTTCCCGAAATACGAGAAGGTCGGCCTGCGCGATCTGTGTAGCGATATTCACAACGTTTACAAAGAATACGATCTGGCGCGCATTACCACCGAGATGTACCTCTCTGAAATGGAAGCGGCAATGATCCCCGCGGATGCCTGGGCTAGAATGTCTCATCGCAAGGTTGAGCGCGTCCCCATTGACGAGCTAGAAGGCCGCATTACCGCCATGCTGGTCACCCCCTACCCGCCAGGTATTCCGCTACTTATTCCAGGTGAGCGCTTCAATAATATTATCGTGCGTTACCTGCAATTTGTGCGCGACTTCAACTCTCGCTTCCCCGGCTTCGAAACCGATTGCCACGGTTTGGTTAAAGAAAAAGTGAACGGCGTTGACCACTACTTTGTTGACGCGGTGATTGACGAATAATATCAGTAGCACGCTTTCATGTACGTATAATCGAATCCCCGCTATCGAAATCATGCCCAGACTCACTATGAGCCTGGGCATTGCCCTTCTTCGCACATCGTTTATGAGTGCCGAAGAAAAGTTGCTTTTTATTAACAGTAACACTGCGGCACTTAACACCGGCCTAAAACAAAAACATGCAATCTCCCTTAGCACATATGCCGATAAACCTCAAAAAAAACAACGCCCACACCAAGAACACATACACAAATAAAAGGGAAAGTTACGCTGCTACTGGATCGCACATCAGTACATTTGTTAGGCTTTATCCATCACCAATATGCACGTCAAATTTCTGGGAAATCCTCTCCATGATCCAGCACCGCAAACACAAACTAACCGCAGCAATACTGCTCACCAGCCAACTGAGTTACGCACAATCTATTATTGCCACCCCCAACCTTTCCGATGGTGGAAGCGGGAGTATTCTATCGCCTGTTACTGCGCCAATTGGCCAGTCTTTAATGCCGACAATAAATACTTTAGATATTACGCTAGACCCCCTCACCAACCCCATCGACGCACAAATTGGAGTGCCACTAATAGATGTCTCATCTCCCGTCACCACGCCGGTACTAAAAGGCCTAGAGCCGATAATTAGCCCTGTCGATGGGATTCTCCACGACATCAGCGGAGGGAGTCTTTCTGATGCACTAACAAATTCAGACCAAAATACAGACGATGGTAACGGCATCGCCAATGACTTACTTGGCGGCGGAAAAAACCGTGACAAAACCCAAAGTTCCGCCACAGCATTACGTACAGGCAACCCCGCAGAGGGCAATAATGGCAACGACAAGCCCGTTGGCAATGCTCAGGGCAAGAAGCCCAAAAACAAATCGCCTATCGAATCCGTCAGCGCCCCACTCGGGCGCAGCCTAACGCCACTGATTGACACCGTCGACGAAAGCCTTGATCCCATTACCAATGTGATCGACAAGCAAGCTGCAGAACCTATATTAAGCGCGGCCGCACCCGCTATTGACCCACTACTTGACGCACTTACCCCCATCACCCATCCGGTAGACGGTATTGTGTCCGACCTGAGCGGCGGTAGCCTTGAAGACGCCTTAACGACGCAAGATTACAACGACGAAGACGGCCAGGGGCCCATAAACGATTTGCTGGGTAATGGACGAACCCAAAATAGTGGCCGCGAGGCAGGTGAAAGCTCGCCCCTCCCTATCGTCACACGCCCACTTGGACAAGTTCTCGATACACCTGTAACGGATCTCGACAAAAGCCTAGACCCGCTGACCGACGTGCTCGACAACCAATTGCTTGCTCCGGCATTGGACGTCGTGGCGCCCATTACTGAGCCTATTTTATCCGCAATTGAACCGGCTACTGACCCTGTCGATGGAAGCTTGGCCGATATTACTGGTGGCAGCGTTGAAGACGCATTAACAAACAGTGACGACAATACGACCGACGGCAATGGCCTCGTGAATGATTTACTCGGTGGTGGCAGCAATACGCCAGCCTCGGCACCAAGCAGCGGCTCGCCTTTGGCAGCCGTTACAGTGCCCCTTGGCGAAGCCTTGGCCCCCGTGATCGACGCGGTGGATAGCGGTCTTGATCCGGTCACCGACATCGTAGACAGCGAAGTCGGCGTGCCTTTACTCGACGCCCTTGCCCCCGTCACTGAGCCTGTGATTGCCGGTGCTGAGCCCATCATTACCCCGGTCGATGCCGTCGTTGGCGAACTCACTGGCGGCAGCGTATCTGACGCCCTCACTAATTCCGACGCCAATACGGCGGATGGCGATGGCTTAGTGAATGACCTACTCGG
>NZ_JBFHDY010000020.1:0-38452 GCF_041584495.1 Zhongshania sp. | reverse complement strand
TTTATCCTCTTTCCTTCAATCTGTTCGTATCCCATTTCAAGCAAAATTGCGGTCAGGGTTCGGGTCTTCGGGATTTCGGTGCCGTCGCTCTCACACAGCTTATTGAGCCAAGTCACGTCCAAAATATCCGAATTGATGACCTCGCAATGATGCTTTTCGATAGCGTCTTCCAGCGCCAAACGCTCCGGCGAAGTGCTGACAGCCATCATCATTTGACGCGCTTTTGTGTCTGGCGCTCGCCCTGTCGGGTTGAAATTTGGGGAAATTTTATACGTTTTCAAGAACGCCGCGAGAGCGTCAGGACGCCTCCGAGTTTCAGCAAATAGGTCTTCAAAATACTGCGCCGCCGCATCCTCGCCGCCCAATTCCTTATACAGTTGATCCTCGCTCTGTACCCTGGAAAACAGCACACAATAGCGCCTATCGCCACTAGTAAGCGGGATGGCGTCCTTGTGGTTGGTCAACATCATGTAACTGGTGAAGTTGGGAACTGTGCGGTGGTCGCGCCCCTTTTCCTCTATCTGCACCGTGTCATTGGTCAAAAAGGGCTTCATGCGGTCAAGCACTTCATAACGGTTTGTACCGTTCATGCGGATTTCTTCAATGACCGTAACCAATGAGCCGTGCGCCCATCCTGTGAAGCGGCCAGCGATGGCGGTAGGGTCAAGGTTCTTTACGTGGTCGCCCAATATCTGTTGTAGTAGCACACAGAAATAGCTTTTGCCCGTACCTTGCGCCCCTTGCAGCAGCATCGCCCAATTGACGCGCTTGCCGGGGTTCTGCACCACGTAGGCCAGCCAATCAAGCAATATGCCTTGCTCGCGCTCATCTGACAGAGTGAAAGCCACATGCCGCAACAGGCGATCAATGACACTCTGCCCGTCCTCGTCAATCTCGTCGCAAGGCTCACAACCTTGGGGCCGGTAGGTGTTGAGCATGGTCTTACCGTCCGATTCGAGCAGCTTTTCGGCACCCGGCCAGAATATCTTATCCACTACTGTGGGTAAGCGATAATCGACCAGTGCAAGAGAGGATGCTGACTTTTCGGCCAGTAGGCACTCAGGTTCTCGGTCGTACTTGGCGTTGAAGGCTTCGCGCTTGATCTCGTAGCACAATACGGTCTGGGCAAACTCACAGGACATTTCGACGTAAACCCAATCTCGCAGCCATTCGGGCATATCGCCGCGAGCGCCGTCAAAGCTCCCGCCTTGCCGCCCTGACTTTGGTTGGAGCGCCGTCTTAATGTCGGTGCGGCTCATACCCTTATCCTTGCCAATGCCCGCCGCCAGCTCTGCGGCCACCATTGCCCGCATATCTTTAGGGAGATCGGTATAGGGTGTTGCGCGGATTTCGCGCTTGAGCGCGTCATAATCCTCTATGGACTCAACCGCCTTGGCGCGCTCTATCCAGCCACCAACTTTGTCAACGGCGATGGCGTCACGTCCCCCGGCCCTGTGGATGACATAAGCGAAGGTAACGGGGTTACTCATCGAGCGCTTGCCGAAAGACTTATACCGGGCCTTAATCTCGTCAAGGTCATAATGCTGACTGGCCTTTGACCAATCTCGCCAGATTTCAGCACCGCGCTTAGCGCCCTGGAACTGGTGGTGCAAGGCCATCCCGACATTAAGCCAAGTGTCGTGATGGTCAACATCGCTCGCAGGCAGCTTGGCGATATAGGCAAGGATTTCATCCTCAGTAACATCAAGCGGCTGCGCTGCGATTGCGCCTAACAGGTCGTTGTCGCCATCGTCGAACGGATCAGGGCCAGCGCCCAACAGCGTCAACGCCTCTGCGGGCAATTCCGGCAACCATTCCGGCGCGATACCTTCGGGAAGGCCAACCAGCGTACAGTCGGTGTAACCATCGCCCGAACAAATCCACCCTTTGCCGGATACGCGGGTATCAAAGCCGTCAACGCCGAAAAGATCGGAGCCTTGCTTGAGCTGAGCGTCACCGATTGAAAAACCGTAATGCTGCCCGCCGCTAACGGTCTGCTGTAACAAAGCGTCATCCCATTCAAGCGAGCAGCCTAGCGCCATCTCGACGGCTTCGCGGGTTACGCCTTTATCGGTATCAAGGTCGATAACCAGTACGCCTTGGGGGATAACAATGCCAATATTGGTGGCAGTAGACAGCTCGCGGGAGCTGGCCTTGTAGGTGTGCCAGTCAACGCCGCGAGGCACGGCAGGGACTTTCTGCCATTTGGATTTGGCGTTATCGTAGAACTTTTTAACGGGGAAAATTTGTAACTCGCTCATTCAGAGACTCCCATTTCAACAGCTTTAAACCTTCCATTTGTAACCTTTTCGATTTGAATTGCCCTTGCGGGCGGTATACCCTCAATAGCCCATTGCGACACGGCGCTACGGCTGACACCTAAGCGCCGAGCCATCTTGGCCCTTCCGC
Source organism: Zhongshania sp. (assembly GCF_041584495.1). Lineage (GTDB taxonomy): Bacteria > Pseudomonadota > Gammaproteobacteria > Pseudomonadales > Spongiibacteraceae > Spongiibacter. The sequence continues at coordinate 36,043 of NZ_JBFHDY010000020.1, read as the reverse complement.
CAAACCACCGAACAATATCAGCGAACATGCTTGATTCCTTATAAGTGTTTAGCTATCCTTAACAACTGTACCACAACCTAAAAGGAAAACGCAAAATGCTAGAAACTGAAATCAAAGACCTGAAAAACGAAATCCGCGACCTTCGGCTGGTGATTAACAATCTGTTCTTACACCTGAACAATGGCAAAGACACCTTGCCGCCAGTAGAGACAGAACCGGAAAAAGCCGAAGCTGCGCCCGTAGAGGAATCCCCCGCCGATGCTGTCACCCACAAAGAGCTACAAGATTTGTGCTTGGCGATGGTGCGCAAGGATCGGAAGCTGAAAACCGCCATTAAGGATGCGCTCGCTGAGTACGGGGCCAATGTTATGGCTGATGTTCCGGCTGACAAGCTGCCCGCGTTGAAAGGCACCTTGGAGGCGATGCAATGACAGCACACGCCAAACTAAGCGCGAGCGGGTCGGCCAGATGGCTGGCCTGTCCGGGCAGCGTCAAGGCCGAGGAAGGTCTAGCCGATAAGTCATCAATGGCCGCAGCAGAAGGCACAGCCGCTCACGAGTTGGGCGAGCTTGTGCTAATGCAGGGCGGCAACTGTTCGGACTGGCTAGGCAAGATGTTGCCAGATAACAACGAGTGGGAAGTAACTCACGAGATGGCCGACGCCGTTCAAGTCTACGTCGATTACGTGCGCAACCTCGGGGGCGAACAGTCTTACGAAATCCGCGTCGATTTCAGCGACTGGATACCGGAAGGGTTTGGCACTTGCGATGCGCTCGCGGTGAATGGCGACACGCTCTACGTCACTGATCTCAAATACGGCAAGGGTGTCAAGGTCTACGCGGAGCAGAACAGCCAAGGGATGCTCTACGCACTAGGGGCGCTGAACGAGTACGAGCTTGTCTATCAGATCAAGCGGGTAGTTATTACCATCGTGCAGCCACGGCTTGACCACATCGACGAGTGGGAGATAAGCGCTGATGAGCTTCTTAAATGGGGTGAGTGGGCGAGCCAACGCGCGGATATGTGCCTTGAGCCTGACGCCGAACGAGTGCCAGGAGAGAAGCAATGCCAGTGGTGCAAGGCGCAAGCCAAATGCCCTGAGCAGAAAGCCTACGCGGAGCGCATATTGCTTGTTGAGTTTGATGACATTAGCGAGCAAAAGCCGGTCAACACGCTGAGCGATGAGCAGCTACGCGCCGCGCTCGAAGGTAAAAAGCTGGTGCTGTCGTGGCTGGATGCCGTGGAGAAACACGTAACCGAAAGGCTGACAAGCGGCGAAGGGTTCCCAGGCTTCAAGCTGGTTGCAGGTCGGTCAGTGCGCCAATGGCAGGACGAAGACAAGGCGGCTGTTGATCTTACGGAGCGATTGGGCGAAGACGCCTACACGCGCAAGCTGCTGAGTCCCGCGCAAGCCGAGAAGGCGCTGGGTAAGGCCAAAGCGAAAGAGATTGCGGAGTTGATTGTTAAAGGCGAGGGTAAGCCAACACTCGTGCCGGAAAGCGACAAGCGCCCCGCAGTAAATATCACTGCCAATGATTTTGATTAAAATTATTGACATTGAAAAACGCAGCCAATATGCTGTGACTTCCTAAACGGAAAAGCCTAAACGGAGAAACTACAATGGCAAAAATCAAACTGCAAAACGTTCGTCTTTCTTTCCCTTCCCTGTTTCGCAAAGCTGTTTTCAACGGCGAAGAAACGAAATTTGAAGCGACATTCCTGCTCGATAAAGAGGCTCACGCCGACACGATCAAGGAAATCAAGGCCGCTATCAACGAAAAGTTGAAAACCGACCTGAAAGGCGCAAAGCTGGCCTCTGATAAAATCTGCCTGAAAGATGGCGACGAAATCGACTACGAGGGCTACGATGGCTGCATGTCTATCAAGGCAAGCAACAACAAGCGCCCTCTCGTTATCGACAACGACAAAACGCCGCTGAGCGAAGATGACAACCGCGTATATGCCGGTTGCTACGTCAACGCCGTCATTGAGCTGTGGGCGCAGAACAACAACTACGGCAAGCGTATCAACGCGAACCTGTTGGGCGTCCAGTTCTACAAAGATGGCGAACCGTTTGGCGATGGCGGTGTGTCTGCCAGCGTTGACGACTTCGACGCCTTTGAAGATGACGACGATTTCGACATTTAACCCTGTCTAGGTCATAGCCGCCTTCGGGCGGCTTTTTTATGAGGCTACCCCTCGTGATTGTTATTGATACCGAATGCTATAAAGATTATTGGCTTTTATCCGCCAAACACCTGCCCACTGGCCGCGTTAAGCATTTTGAGCTTTATGATGACCACCCGTTGACGCGAGGCGTTAGCGGCACATTATCGAATTACACTAGTATCAGCTTTAACGGTAACGGCTACGACTTACCAATGATTGCCGCCGCTTGCCGTGGCTACAACAACAAACAGCTAAAGGCGCTGAGCGATCAGCTTATTACCGGCAAGGCTCCCGCGTGGAAAGTATGCCGTGAGCGAGAGCTGGAGATTCCCGCCAGTTGGGATCATATCGACTTGATAGAGGTCGCGCCTGGGCAAAGCAGCCTGAAAATTTACGGGGGTAGGTTAGGCGCTCCCACCATTCAAGACTTGCCATTGCCTCCTGACGCAAGCATTAACGCAAAGTGCCGCGAGCTGCTGAAAAGTTACTGCGTTAATGACCTTGATACAACCGCGCTACTGTATGAAAACCTGAAAAGCCAAATATCGTTGCGCGAAGATATGGGGTATCAGTACGGTATGGACTTGCGCAGTAAATCGGACGCGCAGATCGCCGAGAACGTTATCAAGTCTGAGCTGTCGGCGCTGACTGGCAAACAATATCGCCCCGCGAAGATCGGAAAGGATCCCAAATTCCGGTACAAAGACCCGAAGATAATACGCTTTCAAACGCCAGAGCTTCGCGATGTATTCAAGCGCATTCTTGAAACCCGCTTCACAATGTCGCCTACCGGCTCTGTTATGCTCCCCGATTGGCTAAAAGAGAACAAGATTAGCATTGGCCGAAGTCAATACCAGATGGGAATAGGCGGGCTGCATAGCTGCGAAAAGTCGCAATGCGTTAGGGCCGGCGATAATATCCTGTGTGATATGGACGTCGCCAGTTATTACCCCAACATCATATTGCAGCAAGGGCTTGCTCCTGAATCGCTTGGGGAGCCGTTCTTGAGGGTTTACGAGTCGATTGTTAAGCGCCGCATAAAGGCCAAGCGAGAAGGCGACAGCATAACAGCCGATACTCTAAAGATTGCCGTTAATGGCTCATTCGGTAAGCTGGGGAGCAAATACAGCGCCCTCTATTCCCCTGACCTGCTGATACAGACTACTATCACCGGCCAATTGGCCTTGCTGATGTTGATTGAACGCCTTGAGCTTGCGGGCATATCTGTGGTCAGCGCGAACACGGACGGCGTGGTTTCTTACTGTGATAAGAGCAAAGGCCCGGAGCTTGAGGCTATCGCGTTTGATTGGATGCTTGACACGACTTACGAGCTTGAGCGCCAGGATTACCGCGTATTGGCTAGCCGCGACGTAAACAATTATGTTGCGGTCACTACTGACGGAAAGATAAAGAGTAAAGGCGTGTTTGCCCCAACAGGGCTTATGAAAAACCCAGATTCAGTTATTGTGTATGAGGCTGTTTCGCAGCAGATTGCAACGGGAAAGGATGCCCAACAGACCATAAAAGAATGCCGCGATATTCTCAAATTCGTTACGGTGCGCACGGTCAAGGGCGGGGCTAAATGGCGTGACGACTTGTTAGGTAAGGCGGTTCGCTTTTACTACAGCACGAGCGTTGCCGAGGACGAGTGTATACATTACGCCGCCAACGGGAACCGCGTACCGAAATCGGCAGGGGCGAGACCGCTAATGAGCCTTCCCGCAGAATTCCCAAAGGACGTTGACTATAAGGCGTATTTCGTCATGGCCGAAAAGCTGCTTTGTGAGGTTGGTTATTATGCTTGAGCGTGATATTGAGCGGGCGCTTGTTAAGCGCGTCAAAACACTTGGCGGAATGGCTGAAAAGTTCACCAGTCCGGGCCGTCGATCCGTGCCGGATAGATTAGTAACGCTGCCAGAGGGGCGCGTAATATTTGTCGAATTGAAAGCGCCGGGTAAGAAGCCGACGGATAACCAGTTGCGCGACCACCAACGCCGAATAGAGTTAGGTTGTGATGTTCGCGTTATTGATTCATTGGAGGCCGTTGATGCTTTCCCTTGACTTTGTTTTACCTTTGGATAACAATAACTTTTTGTGTTATATAAAGGTAAAACAATGACGCCCGAACTAATTAGAGAATTAGTTTTTTATAATCCCGATACGGGGGATATGATTTGGCGCGAGAGGGATAGAAAATATTTCTCAAAAGACTGTAGCCATAAAACGTGGAACACAAAATACGCTGGTAAACCTGCTGTTACCAAAGACGGAAAGGGTTACAGAGTAATCACTATATTTGGTAAACGGTATCTTGTTCATCGCCTAGCGTGGCTGTATATGCACGGTGAATGGCCCGAAATAATTGACCATATAAACGGGGACAAGCTCGACAACAGGTTGTGCAATTTACGAAGCGTTACTCAGCAACAGAATCATATGAATAATCGCCTTGCTTCAAACAATACGAGCGGCGTAACAGGCGTTTATTTCAATAAGCTGAGAGCTATATGGTGCGCCCAAATGAAATTCAACGGCGAAACGTATCACCTCGGATCGAGCCCTATTTTTGAAGAAGCTGTTGCCATGCGGAAAGCGGAAGAAAAACGCCTAGGTTTTTCAAAAAGACACGGTGAAAAAAGTGCTAGATAGATGCGATCTCCACGCTTATCAAGAAACGGCTATAAAATTTATAAAAGAAAAAAAGAGGGTGGCCCTATGGCTAGATTTAGGCCTTGGCAAGACGACTAGCAGCCTAACCGCCGCAAGTGATTTGCTCGACTCCCTCGCCGTTCAGCGCGTTCTCGTTATCGCCCCGTTGCGCGTAGCCAACAGCGTATGGGCGCAGGAGTGTAGGCAATGGGAACAGTTGCGGCATTTGCGCGTTGCGGTATGTACGGGCAGCGAGAAACAGCGCCTAAGCGCCTTGCAGAATGAGGCCGACATTTACACCATAAACCGCGAGAATATCCCTTGGCTGGTAAAACACTACACAAAGAAATGGCCTTTTGATGCGGTTATCATTGATGAGTCCAGCAGCTTCAAGAACCCCGGAAGCCAGCGATTCAAGGCGCTAAAGAAAATACTCCCTTATACAGAGTACCTTGTTGAGTTGACGGGTACGCCATCGCCTAACAGCCTGCTTGACCTATGGGCACAAATCTACCTGATAGACTTCGGCAAAGCGCTTGGCCGCACAATGACGGCATATAAACAACGCTTTTTTGAGCAGGACTATATGGGTTACAACTACACGCCGCGCAAAGGCGCAGAGGAACAGATTTACCGGCTTGTTGAGCCTTACGTGTTATCAATGAGCGCAGAGGATTATTTAGAACTGCCTGAGCGCATAGACCTTGAAGAACATATTGATCTACCGGCTAAGACCCTCGCCGCGTACATTGACTTTGAAAAGACGCTTCTCGCAGAGCTGGAGAACGGCGAAGAAATAGAAGCCATCAGCGCCGCCGCACTCGCCAATAAGCTTCTCCAATGGGCCAACGGGGCAGTGTACACCGATGAGCATGGTAACTGGGCGGAAGTCCACAAAGCTAAACTTGACGCGCTTGCCGAGATCGTAGAGCAGAACGATGGGGAGAATATCCTTGTTGCCTACAACTACAAAAGCGACCTTGCGCGACTCCGTAAGCGATTTCCCGACGCAGTTGTGCTCGATAAATCCGCAGAGACAATAACGCGATGGAACAACGGCGAGATTCCTATGTTGCTCGCTCACCCTGCCAGTGCAGGCCACGGCTTGAACTTGCAGAGAGGGGGCGCACTAGCGGTATGGTTTGGGCTTTGTTGGTCGCTTGAGAACTATCAGCAATTCAACGCAAGGCTGCACCGACAGGGCCAGGATAGGCCCGTGCGCATCGTGCATCTGGTTGCAGAGGGTACGATTGACCACCGCGTTATGACTGTATTGCATAACAAGGACGCCAATCAGAACAATTTATTACAAGCTTTGAAGCCGAAAACTATTGAAAGTGTGTAAATTGTTGACTAAAGTACACCCATACCAACAACACACCGAGAGGGTTTAAGCATGGACATCGAGAACCACATGGTCATAGGCGAAATACCAGAGTACGCCACCGATATGACCGACACCAAACGCAACGAGTTTATAGCCAACGAGTGCGAGCGGATGCTGAATGAGGCGGATATTCTCGAGCTTTTTTTGGAGTCTCCAATCTTGGAGCTTCAGCGCCGCGAGATTCAAAAGGCCGTTCAGCGTGTGATGGATGAAGGCCCGAACGATGATTATGTTATCCGTGCGTTCAATCGGGATTTTCGCAAGGATTCGGACAGGTTCGCCATTTGGATTGATATTTGTATCCGTCACCTGCTGCCAGATTACATGCTGTCAATGACGGCCTGTGATATTGGAACAGCCATCGAGGCGGCTGTGGATGATGAGATTGAGCGGATTGTGGAGGGGAGGTTGTGATGTACTGGCTCCTACTGTTAGCAGACCTTATTGATGAACTTAGAGAGAAGTGGAGGGAGCAATAGTGAGCAAGTACAAAATCATACAAGGCGCAAGATTAAACTATATTGGAAGCTCAACGCCTTTATTTTTTATTGAGTCGGCCAACGGGAAAACGATTGCAGAATGCAATACACGCCGCATGGCTGAAAAGATTGTGCGCGGACTAAATTTGGTTGATTTAGAAGAAAAGAAAAAGAGGGAGTTTAGGCTATGACAATCGAACCACTAACACAAGGCGGCTACCTGCTTTGCATTAGCTTTAAGGGCCGCAAGTTTGTAACTGAGTGCGATACACCAGCTCTGTGCTGGACTGTGGCGCGGGCTTGGATGAGTGATGTGGCTGGGGAGGGGGAGCTGTGATCCACAAATCCGAAATAAAAGTTAAAGACCCCATCCGCGCAGAGATAGAGGCGCAGGTTGCTGAGTATCTATCACGGGGCGGGAAGATAAAGCAGGCACCGTCAGAGGTGCGGCAGGGGGATGAGGCAAGGGTTAAGTCGTTTTTGCATAACTATGAGGGGAAGGGGAATGAGTAAGTTTAAGATTGGCGACGCTGTATGCACCACACCCGAATTTCTGGCGAAATATGGGCTTATGGCAAAAGGCAATATTGTTGAAATCTCAAACTCTGGGATGCTAAAGCTTACCAATGGCGAGTGGTATCACGAGCGCGACTTAACAGATGAGCCATGCACTACGCCTGTCGTGCCGATGGCAGACATGGTAAACCACCCGCCGCATTACACTAGCCACCCAAGCGGGATAGAGTGCATTCAGGTGACGGAGCATATGAGCTTCACCATCGGCAACGCCGTGAAATATTTATGGCGGGCTGATCTGAAAAACGGGCTGGAAGATTTGAAGAAGGCCGCGTGGTACATTCAGCGGGAAATTGAGAGAAGGGAGCGCGAAGCATGAACATCTGGCAAGCCGATATGAGCAACATTTACCAACAGATAACAGAGTGGCCCGAACGTGTCAAAACACTCAGACAAGAAAATCGAGCAACCGACCCTAACAGAGAAGTCCGGCACCTGCTTGCATCACCGGATGGAGCCTGTAATAAACGCACAGCGGATGCAGCTCGTTTGCTGGTATTGCCGGAAGTATGTGCGTCAGACCGTATCACCGGAGACACAGGAGCGGTTGGTGCGGGAGATGATGGAGCGCGGTGACTATGTGCGCAGCCGGGTGAACCGCGCTGTAGATCTGGATCGAGAGATCGATACGATATTCGATGGTGATGGTTATGAATCTTGAGGAGGAGCGGGAGCGTTTGCGGGAAGTGACCGAGCTTCACGAAAAGTGCGGCGATGTTGGGGCTGTGTTCTCTCGTTTGCTGGAGCCTCAAACCAAACTTGTCACCGCCCTAGAGCAGCTAGAGCAGGCGCGGGAGGCTTTGTTTTCACTAATGGAAGACTTGCGACTCAGGGCGCAGAAAGACCACGATGACACAATGGTGGTTGATGTGAGCTGGTCTATTTGGGAGAAGGCTCGCAAGGCAGAGCAAGCCCTCAAACAGCAGGAGGTGGGAGATGAGTGATCTTGAACAGCAACTTAAATGGCTTGACGACATTCGCAGCAGTGATGAATACAAAGAGGCTGCTTTAGAGAACAAGGTAGAACTTCTCGAAGAAGAAATCACCCGCCTGCGCGAACAACTGGCGGAGGCTGAGGGGCAGGAGCCGGTGGCCTTTACCTGTCACGGCAACAGCGCCCCCGCATATTCCTGCAACAAGCCCGGCGACATGAGCGGCATGTATTACCGCAACCCAGCACCCGCCAAGGTGCCGGATGAAAGCGAGCTGGTGCATATCGGTTACACAAACGGCGCGCAAGTGCTGTACTGCGTGGCAAACGAATCAGGCTCTTTTTATCCAGACACGGAGAACGATTCATGCATCCCGGTTTACATGCTCAGAACTCACGCGCACCGGCTGGAAAGCACGACTAATGGAGAGGTGACGCTCGACCGAATCAAACATGCATGGAAAATGCTCAAATCACAGGGCGGGGAGTGAGGTATGAGCCTAAAAATACTAATTAGAAAAGTTAAAGCAAAGCTGACCGGCAAGGTGCCATGCAGCTACAGAACCCTGCACGGCCACGACTTTGAGCGTACTAGTGAGATAAAGGAATATCGCGGAATCAAGTACGCATTTTTTGAATGCACGGTTTGCGGATTGAGGGCTGAGTACAACCAATTGCAGGGATATTACACAGAAATCTAACCTCCGAACATGAGGCCGCCAGCCAGAGAGGACTAACCATGAAACCCCTACTACTAACCACCATCCTCCTAGCCCTCTCATCCGAGGCTATCGCCTGCGATTGGTACGAGGTGGCTGTGAAGGTTGACCACTTTAATTCCGACAGGGAGTGGAACGAAGACGGCCCCCTATTCGGCTGCATCAAGAACCGGCACAATTACCGATACTTCAAAAACTCGCACGACTGGGACAGCTTCGCCTACACGCGCACGTATCCGTTTATAGGCCCGGTTCGCTTCGAGCTGGGCGCTGTGTATGGGTATCGGGACAAACTGCCCAATATCGGCGGTGTAGCGCCTTGGGCGACGTTTAAAGTCGGCTATGAGTGGGAGAACGTGCGGACAGAGTGCCACCTTCTCGGATCGTCGGTGCTGGCTTGTGTTTTGGGGGTTAGGTTTTAGCCCTCCACCTTCCCCCAATCACATGAATATGCGTCCGCTTACCGTTCGGATATATCACCACATGGCTATGCAGCCAGCTTGACGGGCCTCCAATATTGTACCCCATATCCAGCAGTGAGCTAGTGCCAGTCTGGTAGCAGCCGTCCACAATGCGCGGTGAGTGGCTGTGGCCTATGACTGACTTTGCCCCAATGCGTGACAGGGCCAGAGCAGAACCCCTAGCGCCGTTGGGGCCAATATCCCCATGATAGGCCAGCTCGATACCGTGGACGCTGTAGGACTCACCGGGAGCCATGTAGCGCGTTTTGCCATACCGTTTCTGCAACCGACGCGCCCACCACTCCAGCGGATCACACCACCCCCGCTTTTTAATCTCAGGTAGTATGCCCGCCCGCGTCTCTGCGAACACTTCAGCATTCTGCAAATCGTTGGCGTTCTTGTCTGATTCCAGCCATTTTAGAAAGTGGCCGTTGTGGTTACTGTCAACAATCACCACCTCCTTGGTTAACCCGGCGAAGTCATCAATTAGGGCCAAAGTCTGCTCAACCTCTGCGCGAACGTCATTGCGCCCCGTGTGGTGACGCCTGAAAGACTCAAAAAAGCCGTTATGATGGCTAGCTGACCCAAAGTCTAAAACGTCGTGCAGGACGATTCTGGATGGCTTGAGGGCTTCCGTCATCCCAGCCAGCGCAATAAGGTTGTCAGGGTCGTGGCGCTCAGCGTGTAAATCACCAGCTATCAAGGCAGCAACCGGCTTGCCCTGCTTCACCCCCTTCGGAGTATAAATCTTGTCCAAGTCGTAGAATGAGCCATCCTGGTTAGGCAGAATATGCCGGAGGTGGAACAAGTCACCGTCGCGCTCAACCACTACCGCACCAAGCGAATGGTGGAAATCACCCTTCGCCCCAGCCTTGCTGTCTGAATATTGGGATTTAGTCACCGCCCCCGTGGTGTAAAGTAATTTGGGTAATTCCTGCCCGCGAGTGGGGATAGACTCCATTGCGACCTTTGTATGCCCGAATATCCCGCAGTCCGATCCTGTGAGGCTGTCCAATCCGCTCAGAGGGCGCGTAGCCGTTGGCTGGGTCTTTATATCACCCATGATCTTTAGCCCTGGTATGGGGCTTTCACGCTTGCTGTAGAGATACGGAACAATGGCCGGGGAGTACTTCGGCTCTTTATCTTGGCTCTTGTTTGTTGGGTTGTGGTATCGGAGAGGGATGATCAGCAATTGGGCGTCGTGTGTTTCGCAATAGACCTCAAGGGATTTTAGAAACGGTGCTTGCGCTGGCGTGTCGTTGACCGCTGCCGTTACCACGTAGCGGGCCTTTTCTTGCATCGCGCCGAATTCCTCGCCCACATCATAAAGAGGTATATTTGACCGCTTGCCGCAAGAATGGCATAGCGTTTTACGAACCCTGCCGCCTGCGCGAACGTCCGACCCCTTGAAGGCTGTTTTATCGCTGCCGCACTTCGGGCATTTAAAGCCTACTGATCTTGTTTTCTCATTGTTACCCGGCACCCCTCACCCTCCTATGTATCCACATTGAAGTCCAGCATCCAAGCCAGCCGCCTGTACCGATCCAGAATACCACCCAGCTCAATCCAGACTCGGCAACGGTCAAGATTATGACCGCCTCGGTTAATGCCATCCCGTAACTGCCCAAGGGGATTAGCAGAAATTTATCATGCACAACATTGAGTTGCTGAAAACACTTCAGAGCCACCGCCAAATAAGCCGCGCAAAATGCAGTGAAATATATCATGTTTATACAATAGACCTGTTTTTATGTCGTGTCTATTTTTTGATCTTTTTTAATCGCTTTACACCAATGCCCACACTTACACCGCCATCCGGTTCTGAATATTTCCCCATTTGGCAAGCGGTTTATACACTCATTCATCGCAAGGCCGCAGACGGGGCAGTCTTTTGGCAGGGAGGGCCAGTTAATCGTCGTCTTCATAGCTTTCGCTGTGGTCAACGATGGCCCAGTTAACCAGCTGGCTGCCAATCCAGGACAATTCCGGATTGCTAAGGTTAAATGAGAAGGGTTCTATATCGTGCGAGGGGGAGTAGTAGGGGACAACAAGCAAGGCGTCATAGTCATCAATGCCCTGTTCTGATGCGTCTGCCATAGTGCGCAATCCCTGCACCATCAGTTCGCGATACTCAGCGCGTATATCTGGGAATTGCTTTACATCACCCATACCATCACCACTGCGAATATGAGGACAGCGCCCCACACCAGCGGGGCATTGGGGGTCACTTGTTAGCGCCCTTAAACAGCCCGTAAAGGGCTATAGCGGCGCATACGAAGTTTGTGATAATAGCCTCGGGGGAATCGGGCGGCAGCGTCTGGGCGGCCACCAGGGCGCCTGTGGCGCCTGCCGATACACCGGCAACGGTTGATTTGGATTTGAGGTTCTTGATCGTGGTGACAGCGCCTAAGACGCTGGTGATTGCTTTGATGTATTGGATCATTCCGGCCATTCTCCCGTTTCCATCATCTTAACAAGACGCTTTGCCCGCGTCCCTACTTGCCTGTACCAGTTGGAGTCAACCATTTCGCGAGCCGCTCGCTCAAAATCCTTAACTCGGAGCGCAGAAATAAAGTTACGAAACCCAAGCAGACGATTGATACCAAGGTTAAAACACATATCCACAACAACAGCCGTTCGAACATCATCGAGGCCGTTTCCAATGTCCAGCGCCGCAAGCTCACGGCGTACCCGCTTAATATCGTTGTGTAAGAGGGCTTCGGCTTCATGCTCACTAATCCCCATGTCATCCAAATTGCGGCCATACCCTATAGTAGTCTTACCCGCAGTACATTGGTAGGGCTTCAACATTAAACCTTCATGCAGTTTTAGCATATCAACTAGGTTTGTTATGCTCACTTACGCCTCCGCAAAACACCATAGGCCGTAATACACAAACCGATAAAACCGAATACCACCGTTATCTGGTCGCTGTTATTGCCCATCCACGCCCATCCCGCAGAAATCCAGGTTAAAGACAGCCCGCTCGCCGTCACTCCATTAACTGCTTGTGGTATGTCCTGTGCTTGCACTTTCATGGTTCCTTGTTAGGCTTCTGCGCCTATTCATCCTAGTATAAGTTTACAGGGTGGCGGTGTTGTTCAGGTTCGCGTTCATAGCTCCGGTTATATTCGTGCCAGTTTCCGGCGTGGTAAGTGTGCCACTGACATAGTTACCAAAGCCCATAACATAACTGTTGCTGGCTGCATGACCTGTCGTTACAGTTCCCTCAATAACATTTGACGTAAAGGCTAACGCCCGACCCTGTTGGGAATCCGTTTTAAGTATTGTGCCTATCGCCCCTAGAAAGTGATTCCCGGTTATCATCCCACCATTGGGGCGATAAGTGGCCGTAAAGCTAAAGTACCCGATGTCGATTGCATCTCCTGAAATATCTTTGAATGTACATCCAGAAATGGCAGACGACTGGAATCCGTCCACACGCATCCCTACCGCTAGATTTTCAAAGTGAATATCTCGGTATTCTCGATCCTTTGTGATGAATCCGTGATTTATTGCAGTCTCTGCGCCAGTACCCCTGAACTCACCATCTCGCATTATTTTTGCACCGGAGGATATGCCCGATTGAGAATAAGCATGAGGCCCAATAAATTTAAACTCACTGAATTCAATAAAGTCTAGGTATGTAGTGTTACCCATATTCATAGTCGGCACTACGGATGATTTATTTATCATCTCAAACCCTCGCATCCTGAATTCAGGTACAGAGCCTATAACATTAACCGTCTGCAAAACGCCACCACTAAAAAACGTGAACCCCGATGATATTTGCATTTCAAGACCGTCAACCGACGCCTGCTTAGCGGCCTCATTCCTGAACGCCTTGAATTCATTTACCGCAGCCTCAGTGACTACCGGGTGATTATCCGTGTAAAAAGCGCGACAGTTCTCTATTCTCGACCTTGTACATCCCTCAAAATGAAATGAGTCCTTCCCCTCATTCCTTGATGGGTCGCCCACATCAATGGCTACGCAGTTTCTTATGGTAATGTCTACCGCATTTGGGTCTGTGCTAAACCCATGTCGCCCAGTCCGGTGTGCTATACAATTTTCGATAACTCCCCGAAACGGACCTGCTGTGCCGTTAAAATTCTGAACACAATCCCATCCACAGTTATACGCATATATTTTTCTTATGCGGTTGTCTGCCCCGGCGTTTGATACCGCCGAAAACGTCATATCTTTAACGATGAGATGGTTTACATCGCAGTCGTCACCACTAACCAGCACGCCATAGTTACCTTTCCTAGTGCCATCAACATTTGACCTAATTATTGTTCTCTCAAGTTTGCCGCCGTCCGAGACAACGACGCCGACCGACGAACCAGTTACAAGGATTTCACCCCAGTCACCATTAAGAACCCCGCCTGCTGGAATTGTTAGTGTTTGAGAGCAGGCGTAAGGAAGACCGGCGAGCGTTACTGGAAGTCCAGTATCAAGTGCGGATTGAACCTCCTGATAATCGTCCGTCACGCCGTCCGCTGCCGCACCGAACATCTGGGGAGTCAGCGGCCTATCAATCGGCTGCCACGCCGATCCATCCCACTTAAACCGACCAACAGAATCGACGTATCGAATATCGCTGGTAGAGGCTCCTGTAATAGCCTGAAGTGCTGCCCACGTCGCGACAGTGGGGACTCGCGCATCAAGCGCAACATCGACGGTCGCAGACTCACCATCGTAAGTAACTTTGTCGGCGGACGTGATAGCGCCAAGCTCGCGGACAGACAGGAGGTCGGCAATGTCATCTCCATCGGCTACGGTGACATTAGGCCGAACAACGGTGCCGCCAGGGGCATCAACGGACACATCATAGTCACCCGCAGCCACATAAGCGGAGAAAACACCTTGATCGTTTGTTTGGACGGGGTTAGATATAGGTGATCCACCCTCGCTTGCATCAAACAAGCTGGCTTTTGTAACCGTGCCTGCGATGTATATAGTCACATCAATATTGGCAATCGCATTACCGGATGAATCGGTTACATCGTCGTAAATTATACCTAGTGCCATGCTTATACTCTCGCTCTGAGGATAATTCGCCAGTTGGCCGGGGTTATAGGGAATTGGCGGCCAAGAGGGGCGACCCTTCGGTTAACTGCAAGACCCCCATCGCCAACTTGCATAAAAACGGTTGTGGCGTTTGCGTACAATGTACCGCCATAAGATATGTCATTAACTTGATCGTGTATATTATCCACTTTAACAACATCGCCCACCGAGTAACCAAGCTCTGCGGTTTTGCAGATTATATAAGCCTCTAGCGAAGTTGGGGCCACTGTAAGCCCATGCGCCGCAGACACAACCGCGCCCGCAGTGATGGTCAGTTCACCGGAACTAAACCGCAATGCCGCAATCCCGGCGGGGGTGGTGAATTTGGTGGTATTGGCCCCCGCGATAACCTCGGCATTTGCCGCCTTGGGGACAGACTCAATAACCCACTTGGTCAGCGTGGCATTGTACGTGACGGAGTAGTTGCCATTGGCCGCTATCTCCCCGCCAACCAGCTCAGTACCACCCTTGTGAACAACGCTGGAAGCGCCCACACCGCCAACATTAAGCGTAACCGCTCCGGTATTAGCCCTGTCGGCCCTGAATTTGAACGATAGGCCGTTGGTGTAAGATGATATAGTCCTATTGGGGGTTAAAGTGTACGCATTAGACGTGCCACCAGTGGTCAGCGACCCATTGGTGTCCGCGTGCCATCGGGCCAGAACCGCCATAATCTCGCGGGCTGCGTTGTTCACATCTGAATAATTCATCCCCTCCGGGAAGCCATCGGGAGCAGCAAACCCATTGCCCGCAGCGGCTACGTCCCATGCTGAAATCTCTGCCATTACATGCGCTCCGTAATAATCTGGCTAATTCCGTAAATACTGATGGTTAGCCCACCAGCGAGTGAGTCTGTAAATCCGATTGTACCATTTTTGGAAACGTGTATTCCGCCGTTTGGCCCTTCAGTGAAAAGCTCTAACCGGCTATTCGCCGCTACATTCTCACCAAACATTAGCGCGGTCGTGTTGTTGTAGGTGGTGCCGTCATCGTCGTGAAACAGTGAGGCCGCACCAGCGCCCGCAGTTGTGTTGCAGATAACAATGCGGGTAATCTCCACCCTCAGATTAGACGGGGGCGTGTATACGGTATTGGCAAGTGCGTCACCTGCTGTATACTGAGCTAGTAGACTTCCTGAGACGTTTTGGTTCATGATTGACTCTATTAACTCGACCTATGCCGCTGCCGCACTGTATCCATTTGTGCTGCTCTTGTTGAGCCTCACAATCCTAAATCCCTGTAAGCGCGCCGTGGCTAAACACATGCCCCCTAGCGCGCTCAAACGCCTGTTACTCAGACGTATAAATTGACGGGCCAAGCAAAGCGCCCGCCGTTGCTGTTCTGGGTGTTCCCAGAAGCCCCATAGACTGAGTAAGCAATGACGGTGAGTATGAGGGCGACCCCATAAGCCTTTGGTATGGAGCAGACGTAATAAGCTCTCTCGCAGCGGGTCTAGCCAATAAACTGGCCATCATTGCGGGGTTTTGAGTGCCTGCGGCTGTACCGAAACCCAGCGCGTAATCCAGCGGGCTTATTCCTGGCATGCTAGAGCGTATCTCTTGTGTAGCGCGCGGAAATGACGCGGCAAATCGCGCAACGTCTTTTAGCTCGCCAGATATGGGCTTACCTTTTTCAAGCTGCTTGGCCAGCTTAGAGGCCACCACGTTGCCAGAGCCTTTATTTACAGCCTCCTCTACGGAGTAGGTTTTAGCGATTAGCTGCCTGCTGTTAACAAAGTTCTCATAAAGATCATCAGCGCCGATTTGCTTTAGGTTTCTAGCAACCAAATCCTCTACAGATTGAGCGCCTTTTTTGTACGCCCTAGCCAGAGCCTGCTTCGCCGGATCGTCAGACTTAAACAGTGTTTTGGCATCAAACCTCAACTTTTTAATGACCTCAATCGCATTTTCAGGCGAAAACTGGTCTTTTGCCAGCGAGTTTGCAAAATCCTGCAAGCCG
The DNA here is from genome assembly GCF_041584495.1 of Zhongshania sp. Taxonomy (GTDB): domain Bacteria; phylum Pseudomonadota; class Gammaproteobacteria; order Pseudomonadales; family Spongiibacteraceae; genus Spongiibacter. Next base: position 19,640 of record NZ_JBFHDY010000020.1, on the reverse strand, counting down.
GGATCGGCCATTTCAGGGAAGTCTTCAGCCAATCGCCGATTGGCCGCAACCACACCGCTTAAGTCATCAATATATGACTTATCAGCTTGTATCGGCTGGGCTATCTGCTTGACAGCCTCGTAAGCCTGACCGGCAGTGTCTCGAATAGCGTTAAAAGTGTCGTCGGTAAGAGGGGCGTTTTCAGGCAGTCCCAGCTCGCGACGCGCCGCAGCATTTATTACACCCTGGTTCTTCTCGGCCACTCTCTGCGCTGTGCTGATCTTTCCTGCCAGCCCCTCAAGGGTGCGATTCATAAACGTGGGATTAGCCATTGTTGGCTCTGCTACCAAGCCAATGTCACGGCCAGCCATCAGCGCGTCATCCATAACCGCCCTTTGAGCGCGGCGACCAGCAATATCATCTAGGGCGCTAGCAATGCGGGATTGAGCCATGCTGCCGATAGCCTGTCCCACCTTTTGCCCGCCCGCACCCAAAACAGCGCCAAGCGTTCCCGATGTGGCCTTGCCAGTTAAAACATCACCTTCAGCAACAGGCTCCAGCAGGCCAAGCCCGCCGCCAATGGCCGCAGCCCCCGGAAGCGATGCCGCCCCAGGGATAAAGGCGGCTGGAATAGCGGCGGCCACCTTACCTGTTATCTCCCCGACCTTGCCAGAAGTAGTTCCTGCAAGCGGGGCGTCAATACGAGCTTTTTCGGCAACCGCTTCTTGAGGAACCATACCCACAAGCTGCCCTGCGCCATAAGCAAGGTCAGTCATACCCTTGCCTACACCAGCAAGGAATCTCTCGCCTGCCCCCATATCGTCGATTGGGCTGTATGTTTCTGGAGTGGGAGAGCCGATCAAGGGCTGGGCAATCTGCGCTGGCCCTCCCTCCGGCTCAGCGGTTGCTACATCAAAAGATGCACCTTCTGGCCTTGCTGAAGACAAATCAAAAGCCATTATCGGACTTCCTCTATTTCCCCGTTAGGGCCAACATAGGCTCGATTTCCTTGGGCATCCCTCATTAGCCGCCACCCCTTCGCGTTAACTTGGGGTGTAGCGCCGCCCGGAGCAGCCCGACCCTGACCAAGCTTCATTTGAACAACAGCGTCAATAGCCTGAATTTTTGCCGCCCTAGCCTCTGCCGTGTCATTTCTAGTCGGCAGCATATTCATAAGAAGCTCTTGATCCCTGTCTGTGAATGTACCCTCTCCAGCCGTTCTAAACATGGACTTCAGTATTGGGGCCATTACCGAAACCGCGCCCTCGGCTATCTGGGCGTTTGTTGTGATGGCCGGGAGATACCCAACCCCCGGCCCTGTGACAGTCTCGCCCATAGCGGATGCCAGGTGATTCATTGCAGACGTATATGTCTGGTAGGCAACATCGTTTCCGCGTTGCTCACCTGCGCGCTTGACGCCCTGTTCGGCCTCTGCCTTTGCCCTAGCGACCGCCGCATCAACTTGCGGCTGCATTTGGAGGCGAGCAAACAACTTAGCCTCCTCGGCTGCACCAGCTGCTCCTCCGGCTGATTTTTTCTGGAATTCCATGACTCTCGCGGCGAACTCAGGGTCACTCGCCATGCGCTCCTCAAGGGTTCCAGCGTAGCGATTCAGTACCGATGGGTCTTTTGCCCCGCCTTGGACAAATTCAGTCCACGACTCCGTGGTGTAATCTCTGGGGTTATACGTACCAATGCCGCCGCCTTGGGATTTGCCCAACATCGTCATCGCCTGCCCCTCAAGGCCGGTGCCAAGAAACGGCTTAAGCTGAGGCATAGTTTCGCCCAGCTGGGATAAAGCCGCCTGCTGACGCTCGCGCTCATCCTGCAACCGCTGCTGTTCCGCAAGCTGTGACTTGACTTGCGCGCCCTGCATAAGCCCCTGCAAAGCCGCTGGAGCCGCAGAGCCGGGGCCGCGTGAGCCTAGCAATGCAACACCCGCATGAAGCAGGGGATTAGAGATAAGGGCGTTGGCGTCGAAGTTCTTTAGACCGGACATTAGGCCGCCGCCCGGTTGCGGGGGCGGTGTTCTGGTCATCCCTCGCGGGCCTTGGAAGAACTGAGGAGGCTGGTTATATACCCCAGCCGGTTGGCCAAGGATGCCCTGATAGGGTGATGGTTGGTATCCGTTGCCGAGTAGTGCCATTAGATTACCCCCAACAGGCCGAGTCCGCCGCCTATGGCTGCCCCCCACGGGCCTCCAATAGAACCTTCCATAGCCCCAAGGGATGCGCCAGCCAATGCACCGCCTAGCGCACCTGCGCCCGCACCCCTACCCGGAGTACCCGGCCCAGTAACCGTGGAGGTTCCTCCGCCCGGCATGGTGATTAATTGACCATAGCGCTGCAACTGAGTATAAGGCGCAAGCTGTTGCTCAAGGTCTTTGGCTTCCATAACGCCGCCAATACCAAGTTGACCGGCGAGCTGTTGCGGTGCCATTTGCGTGGCCGCGAGCATACGCGAACGCTCAGACTCGTAAGCAGGCGCGTAGATGCCAGCCGCTACGTTGCCCAAACCTTCGGCCAAGGCCTGTTGATGTAATCCACCACCAGTCCGCCCAGCGCCGCCGAACGTGGCGTTAATGCCCGACATAGCGCCCTGCTGTGCTCGTGCGGCAACATTTTGGAGATAGGGGTTAGCGCCCAAGAACTCACCGCCAATAGTCTGGCCTAGCTGTTGGCTGGCCTGCGGGAATAATTGACGGGCCGCGTCAAATCCGCCTTGTGAAATATCGGAGAACTGCGCAACTTGGGGAGCTTCATTCAGGAATAGATCGGCATGGTGCCCAAGCCTGTCCGCCTGCGGACGCAAAAAAGGCATTTGCGTGGATGTCTGAGTGCCGCCTGATTGTCCTTTGTTCTTTCCGCCCATTTTAGACCTTTAGCCTCACATCGTAGGAATACGGCTTGAATCCGTACTTCTCAAGTTTCCGTGTCCAGCCCTTACGGCCAAACCCGTCAATGTATCGGCAACCGCTCGCCTTGGCGTACTCGGTAAGCTGGTCTAATAGCGGTTCTAACCAAGTTTCCATATTATCGCCTGAAACTAGCGGAATGTCCAATACACTAAATTTCGGCAGATTGCAAACCTCGGTTACTGCAATAGCTGAGAAGTCCGCAATCTCCCATATCTGTCTGCGCCCGTTTACCACATCTATCAGAATGTGTTCAGCGTCAGAGCCATAATCAAACCGGGATAAAACCCGCTGTAGCAGAGGCTCAATGCTGCCCCAATGCGTCACAACCTGATCCGGAGATAACAGGTTAATCATCGCCGCCCCGCTGGCTTATAGAACACCTCAACACCCTGAGCATGGCTGAAACCGCCCGAAATGCTCACATCAAACCGGATATATCGGGAATCCTTGTGGAACTGGGCCTCACCGATAGAATTGAGCGACTTAGCAGGCCCAATAACAAACTGGTCGCACTGCTTATTCCGAGTGCCTAGAGCAACAGACTGGCTACACTGCCCGTCAACGATGGGCCTAGCAGACTGCACAAACATCCGCCGCCCCGAATCTGACATCTCACCCGTTGAAATAGTGGCCACCAAGTCATTGCCGGTAAACTCGGATAACTTGTTGTCTGAGTTAAACGCGGCCAGCTTGATTGCACCCCCTTGGTATTCAGGGGAATCAACGGAGATAGAGGCGCTGTCAATGTCGGCAAGGATGGCGTCAAGGTCATCCAGCGTATAGCCAGAATCGCCATATTCTGTGAACGCCTGTACGTTAACCTCAGCGTTGCCCCATTCGCCAACAACCCAGTTGTAAATAGCCATCTCTTTGCCCCCGCCAATAACGGGGTAAGACCAAAACACCAAATTGTTCCGGCGATCAACGATAGAGCGCATTTCGCTATACCGAGATGTGTCAAGCCGGGATTTAATGTGCCGGTCTACCTTCTCCGCACCAATTGGGCGGGTAGAGGCACCGTCAAACATGTAGAAACCGCTACCATCCCAGAAATACACTGACTGCCCTTGCCAGCAGACAGAGCCGGGAGCGGGGGTTCCCCTTCCGCGCTCCACCTCGTCAATCGAGAAGATCGTGGGCGGGCCTGAATAGCGCATACGCCAAATAGAAGACTCCTGGAATATAACCCCGTACTCCCCCGGCACAATGCGCTGTATCTTGCCGCCGTCGCCAAACAAGTCCTGGAAGTCGGCTTGGGTGCCGAGGTTAACGCCCCACTCTTCCGAATTGTTAAACCCAGACCACTGGATTCTATTGGGGTAATTTGTGCCGCCGTCGTTTAGATCACCCAGCACAACGAAATCGCGCACAATGGCTATGTGGTTGGCTTTTGGGGGTGTTCCGGGTAAGTCAGCGAATAGGGCAGAAACGCCCATATCGTAATACTGCGGGGCCGCACCAATCGAAACGGCAATAATCCGATCCCCGAACTTGGCAAACTCCCATGAGTCTACAGTATAACCCCCAAGCTTGGACACATCGCCATAGGTTGCGGTAGTCAGCTTGTAGAGCTTAGTGGAATCGCCCGCAAAGTTGTTTCGAGTGCCACCAGAATCAACCGCCGTGATACCCGCCAAGGCTGGGTTGCCCAGTGCATTGGTGAGGGCATTCAGGGACGGTATGGAGCGGAAAGACTCAGCCAATGGGATGGCGTTTGTCATATTCGGCGTGGTCGCGCTCAAATCTGGGCGGTCTGGCCGCCAAGGCGCGAATTTAACGAACTTGGATGGAATCAAGGCGTAGGCCCACCAGATCGCTTAAGGTTGTTCCCCCTGAATCGCTCGCGGTTTGCGTTGCGGTTTATCTTTTCTGCAAACTCGTTATAGAGGGTTTTCCACTTCAAGGCTTCCTCGTTATCGCGGATGAAAGCAAAACCGTGATACAGGGCCGAATACAGGAACAGGTCGTAATGCTTTTCCAATAGGCTATTGGTGTCAGCATCATCAACCATCGTGTCATACGTGCCGATATACAGCATATTGACCGTTACCGGAGCATCAACGCCCGGAGCCGGGGCCAACACAAGGTTGTTACCCTCAACCGTGTAAGCACTTGGACTGCCCGCCATAGTCGCCACACGCGAACGACGGAACACTTCGGGGGCTAGGTAATCCAGTTCCCTATTATCGCCCGTAACGTCAACAAACAGCCGTCTCGCGCCTCGAAAGTCGCTAGGCAGCGTTTCAACGCCCGAGGTAACGGTGTAGGCTTGTGTTTTCTCCTGCCCGCGAACAAACAGGTCTTTGCATATATCAGACTCAGCAAAGCGGATGAACCGCTTTACTTGGGTATCAAGATCGTCACGCGCCAGCCAGTCGGCAACATCGGACTTTAATTCGCCGTATGTCTTAATGCCCGGCGTGTTGACGGTGACGATTATGGTCATAGTTTACCTTGCCACGTTCTGAGAAAACGATTATCTGGATCGTTTAGCTTGGCTTTCATGAATTTATCTTTCAGCTTTCGCGGTGCGCCCAACAGCGACCGCTTGTGCATCTGATAAAACTCTTTATCCCACTGCTGCCAAACAATCGCAGGAATAGAGGCGGCATGTCGCATGTTGGCCTTAGCATTAAAACTATTGCCTTGTGCCGCCTTGTTTTGGTCAAGGATAGGGGCAACGTCTTGGGTGCGCTCGATGACTAGGGAATTATCGTCAACATGGACGATAGAGCGCGTACCATCCGCGTTATACCCTAGATCGTCTCGCTTCATCCCCGCACAATCTCCCCGTGAACCAGCCGACAGTTTGAGTCCAGCGGTGTCACCTCAACCATATCTGTTTTTGCTGCATCTTTCGCAATATCTGCGGGTACTTCGCAAACATCGCCGGGCTTCAGCTTGCCCGCTCGTCCGGCAACGATATTGACGCCGCCACTAATGAACTTGCCGCCCATAGACTTTATTTTGATGTTCACAGTCTCAGCCTTTGGCTTGGGGCCGGGCTTCTTGCGGTCAGTGGATTGCTCAGTTGCTTGATCCATTTCTATCTCCAAAAAGGATAAAAGGGGGCCGAAGCCCCCAATCAGGTTTAGGCAGTCATTGCCACATCGTCGATGTCCGCAACAATCCCGGATGCCGCTTCGTTCTTGGAACAGAGCGCGTAGTCAACCAGAATATGACGCTTCTCGCTGTCGCCGGTCTTCGCGATAACCTCAGTTTTGAAGCCATCGAGGTAAGACACTGCCCAGTACTCCATATCCAGCACGAATACATCGCGTGAACGCTGGAAGCGGTTGGGTACAATGTCCAGAACACCGAAGTCAGACACGTAAACATCAACAGCACCAATAGCTGTTACGCCACTACGCTTGTTCGCGCCGTGATCCTGGTAGGGAGTCGCGATACGAGCAGAAGTGCCGAACATGTATTGGCTGAAACGCTGCTTGATGGTCGGGTGAAGCATGATAACGCTCGGATCACCGCCTTCAACGTAGATGTCACCAATGATACCCAGCAGAGTAGCTTCAGACAGAGCGCGCAGCGTGCCGTCAGTAGCCGCAGTGGTGGGCTGGCCGTAAGTGGTGTTGGACAGAGCGGGGTCTGCGCCAGTCGCGCCACGGTCGGTATTGGTTTTCAGCCACGAGGTCAGGTCAGCAGTGGTCGGGGCAGTGGTAGAGTTACCGGCTGCGGCCACTTGCTTGGCACCTGTCAGGGTAGCCTCCACATCACGCTTCAGCTCTTTGCCTTTCTTGGCGATCTGGTAAGCCAGCTCAGAGCGTCGGCCTGCCTTGTTCACCTTGTTGGCGCGGCGAGTAACAACGATTTGCTTCTTACTGATCTGGTGGTAGTTACCCAGACGTTCAGCGTCGTCGAGCGCATCGCCGGAGAAGTCATCACCATCAATGTGCTTGTTGGTGGTAACGGCATCGGCCAGCGAGTCAATCAACCACTCTTTCAGGTCAGAGCTGGACGTATCACGCGCAGCGTTTGACATAAACGGGGTTTCGGTGGGGCTGATATTGTAGATAATGTCAGCCAAGTCTTCGCGAACGTCATCACCGTTCGCATTCAGATCGTAGCGATCATGGGTATTTGTAGGTTGTGCCATTGTGTGTCACCTTAAATTAAAGATTCGATTGCCGAGGCGGCATCACGAACATGACCAGTTTTCTTAAGGCGTGACTTGGAAACCCTGAGCTTGTCGGCTTTTGGGGCCGGAGCCGCCTGTTTTGCCGGTTTCTGCATCTTCGGTTTCGCTTTGACCTTCTTCTTGGCTGTGCTCACTTTCTGAGACTGCTGATCGTAGAGCATGGCCTTGCGAACAAGATCAATAACCCGGTGGTCTGATACCTGCGACATATCCTGCGGGGTAAACCCGTAGGAGCTTTGCAGATACCCTTCCAGCTTGGGCTTCACGTCCTTAAAGTCCGGTATCAGCTTTTGCAGAGACTCCATTTCCTCAGCCATGCGTTGTTGCATCGCCTCGGATTGTTGCTGCTCTAGCTGCTGCCGTTGTTGCTGGTATGCTTGCGCTGCCTGCTGTTTGAGCTGGTTAATTTCCTGCTGCCGCTGATTCAAAGACGCATATTTAGCAGCCCATGCGCTAGGGTCGGTTTCCCGAAGCTCCTGAAGCGAATGTGCGCTCAATTCCCCCAATAGCTGCTTCTCAGCTTGCATCAGCACATTGGCTGCTACTTGGTGCTGATATTCAACTTCTTGGGAGGCTTGCTGTGCCTTTGTCTCAAATTCGCGGCGCTGTTGTGCCAGCTCGCTAGTCTTGCGTCGATAATCGGCGTCTTTCTGATAACCCGCTTGGGCTTCTCGGAGGGTGACAGTCTGAGCTTCGCCATCAATGGTGACATTAACCTTCAGGGTGTCTAAAAGCTCATCGGGTGAGACTTCTAGAGCCTTGGCCAAGTCATCCAGCGACTCAAGGGTAATCTGTTCCTCGTCGGATTCAGTTTCTTCGCCTTCTTCCGACTCCAATTCGGCGTCTTCTTGGTCGGTGTCCTCGGATTCCTCTACTTCTTCGGAATCGTCATCGGTTTCGCCGTCAAGTTCGACCTCATCGGTAGTTTTATCCTCGGTTTCTACTGATTCAACCTCTTGTTTAGGCTCCTCAGAACCGAGAATTGAGTCTAATACGCCCGATTGTTCCAGTGCCGAAGCTGCGGAACTCACGGTGTTATTGGATTGCGGGGTCGCTTGATCCATGTGGGTTCTCCCTATGGGAATGTGTCGCCTCACGGCGAGTAAATGCGGCGTTTCTCAACGTGCGCAATGATATTTTATGCCTATAGTCTTGACAATGCAACTATTCTGACTTATGGGTCAGCTTGTAGTTGTTAATTCGCGCCCGGAGCGCCTTCTTAACACCCTCGACCGTCTGTAGCTTGCGGGCCAACTCCAGAATAAACTTTTCCGAGTCGTCAGTGCCGTTCATATTGGCGTGCTTAATCTCGCTAAGAATACTGCCCTCAAGCGCATCAAAAGCGCCCTTCAACACTTCATCGTCAAGTAACTGCTGGGCCTTTAGAGCCAGGTGTTCTTTGTCGTTTCGCATATTGCCTACTCGTCACTCACTATAACTTGCTCTGATTTACCCGCTGCCGGAGCCTCACCGCTGCCGACGCACTGATACCGCGCATTCCCTGATGCTATCTCATGGCTAATCCACACGCCACCCTCAACAGGTACGGATGAATCGCAGCTGGGGCATACCGCTACAGATACCTGCTTATTCACACCGGAGCCTCCAGCCAATGCACGTTCAAATCAATGTCCTCTGAGCCGGACAGCCCGCTTGGTCGTCGGCACAACATCGCCACGGTTTGCCCCGGAGTTACTCGAACCAAAAGCCCCGACTCAAACTTGAAATTATCGCGAGAAGTCACCCCGGCCCTTGGCGATAACTCCGTCCCGCCATTAAGCGGCACTGCCCCTGTTTTGATAATAGCGACACCGGGGTTTGCGTTGCCTACATCGTGGTTGAATTTGGCCACTACTGAGCCGGGGGAGGTCGATCCAGTAAAAAAGCTAATTTGCGCCCTTGCCGTCTCGCCTGTAAAGGCACTAAACCCGGCGATATAGATGTTAAACCCGGAATCGCTAGGGTTTTCAAGGTGTAGGTGCGCCTGCCCTTCTGACGCGACCGTATGGCGAGCGCCTGCCGAGAATGCCAGACCGGAATCGGTGAAAGCTGATGAATCCATTAAACCGGCTCCAAATAGCCAACTAACACAATCGCGCCTTGAAATGCGCCCTGTTGAACGTTCCAGTATACGCTATCGGGGAATAACACCGGCTCCTGATGCGCGGCTGTTATGTTTGCCGCCTTAAGGACACCGCCAAGGCCCGCCGAGCTTTCCTCTATAGCTAAGCCGCCTTTAACAGTCCCTCCCACGCCATTGCGGAGAAAGGCGAGCAGGGGGCTTGTCGTTGATGTATTAAATCCCCAAACCCTCGCGCTTGTAACGTGGAAATCCCACCCTGCCGGGACGGTGTATAGCGTCGTGTTTGCGGTTGGATTAACAACATTTACCTCATGGTGCACCCGGCCTTCAGTTTGGCTCAATCTGTTACCGATAGCGACGATCAGGTTATCATCGTCACTAAGGGCAACCGCCCGGAAATCCCCGCCACCCTCAGGCTGCCCGAATATAACTGACCGTTGCGTACCGGCAAGCGCAGAGGCGTTGAAGGATGAGCCAATAGACCGCACCGCTGGCCCCGTGTACGTGTAATGCAGGCTGGTGGCGAAGTAAAACTCTGTCTGAGGGGTCGCTCCGTTGGTGTAGATAAACCGCAGATAGGGGTATGACCGCTCGAAATAAACCGACTCATTGGGCGGGTTGCTTGCCGTGGTCAGCGGAAATGTCTTGTAGACTGTTGATCCGTCCAGACTAACCTGCACTGCGACCCCAGATTGCAGGGAGCCAAGCGTGTAAGCTGTAGCGTCGTAGGGTTGCAATGACTCAACCTGGAGCTGCACAAGCGCAACGCCGCGCACATCAATGAACGGTTCTGCTGTTCCGTACTCAACACCAGCGCCTAGCGGGGTTGATGTAAAGGTGACTATCTCTGACTGCTGCTGTACGTAGGTAGGGGTGGCTATGGTGCTGCCGTGGCCATCCTCCTTGCGTATATTCTCAGGTAAAAGGTTATTCGCCATCAGACTATATTCCAGTTTGCGCCATCAGATACCACATCAATTGCATAGTACTGAGCGTTTAGAATCTGGGCGGCCTCTCCGTCGATCAGCCCCGAAATAGTGTCAACCGTCACATCACCGCTTCCGATGTTCTTAATTCGGAATGTGCATCCGGTATTGCCAGCCGCCGCTGGCAGCGTGATGGTTATTGTTCCGTCTGCCAGTATTACCTCATCATCGGCGGCGCTAATGGTATAACTGCTGTTTTTGTATTTAACGTCCGGCTTGTCAACGATGCGCTGGATAATTGACTCAATCCTCGCCTCACTCACAACAGCCGGTGCCATCATTTGCATTCCACCGCCGCCTTGCAGGGACATTATAAATACCCACTCACCGCCTTCCTTGTGGTATATGCGTGAATCATCGCCGTTAATGGCGAAATCGTCATCATCGCCCATTTCATCCGGCGGGAAGCCGCGCAGTCCGGGGTATTCTTTGTTGTAGAACAGGTGCCATCGGTTTGCGTCCCTGCCTGGCTCTCCATCCCTACCATCTCGCCCATTGCGCCCATCTGTACCGTCACGCCCATCAACACCGTCGCGACCATCGCGCCCGTCTTTGCCGTCGCGCCCATCCTTGCCCGGATCACCTTTCGGGCCGCGCTCAGGCACGATAGAGCGGGCAACCTTCGCCGCCTCCTCTCGCGCCTTCTTAACGGCTATGGCTAGGGTGGTGGAGTCCATTAGAACGGCATAGCTCCCAAGGCTCTAAGGAATGAGGGATTGCCCTCGCCAAAGTTTCGCAAATAATCAGCCGTGCCGCTAGTATCTAGGGCCAAGCCTGTTGGGTCTTGAATACCCCCAATGAGGTTGGCAACACGGTGCAGCGCAGGGAACTTTGCCGGTATAGCCTCCTGCTGCATCATTGGGCCACCTCGCTGCAATAGGGCTGTGCCTATCTGGGTGGGGGAGTAGGGGTTGACCATCCCGGCTTGCGCCTGATCAGTCGGGGCCATTAGCGCAGCGCCGCCCGCTATCGGGGCCAGTCCGCCAATCCCCGCTAACAGGTCGGAGCTATCAGCCTTGGCTGGGTCGAAGGCGGCGTTTACTGAGCGGATGTTGGCGGGGTCGAATACCACATCGACAGTCACAGGGTCGTAATTCTTGCCCCAAACGCTCTCTATTGGCAAGGCTTCGCCGTCGTCAACCGAAAATCCCGCCCTATCCATATCGGCAAACAGATCATTGAGTAGGGCGCTGTCTGCTTGGCTGGTGGCCGGCTTTAGCGGCACTTCACCGTAGGCTTGGTCAAACACGTTTTTTATCGACGCTGAATCATATCCAGCCGCTTTGGCTGCATGTGCTATTTCGTCCGTTGTCGCAACACCCACCTCTTTAGCGTATGGGTGCAGGTTCTCAATTACATCATTCGGGAGCGACTTTATTGGCACTCGGCTAAAATTAGCGCCACCCGCATCCACATCAAATGCGCGCCCTCTTTTCAGATAGGCGGCAACCACATTACCGTCGCTGCTTGCATATTCCCTAGCGTCTTGCGGGCTGCTTGTGAACATTTGATAATATCCTTGCTTGTTCGGGTCGTAAGCCCTTCCCAGCCCTCTATACGCAGTCTTATCAACATCAAACCCCATATCCCTAGCCCGCTTCATGCGGGAGGCTAAGTCCATTGCGAGCTGCGATTTAACGCCAGCCTCCGCTTCATCGCTCTGAGCGCCTAAAGCGGCTGCGCCTGCCGCCGGAATAAGCGCAGAGGGCATATCAACGCCGCCTTTGCCTTTGTATAGGTCTACAGCTTCGCCGGGGCCATATTTGCCTTGGGTTATGATGGCGTCGTAGCCGTCTTTGCGGATAGCGTTCGTCAGCGCCTTGCCAGTCTTGCCGCCATAACGTTTGGAGAGTTCTCGCTTCCAGTTCGTCGGGTCATCGTATGCCCCGCCTTCAGGGATGACTAGCGGGTTTTTAAATTCCTTAGTGCCGCCAATAAATCCCTCTGGTATGTCAGTGGGGGGTCTATCCAGCGGCGTGAAGTATTGGCCCGCTGGCTCCACGTCCATTGCAAACATACCCTGCGACTTCTTGTAGGGGTTTTTGGCCGTGTTGTGCAGGTAGTGAATCCTCTTTAGCCGGTCAATAGCCGCCTTTGGAATCTTAGCCATCCTGCCCACCTCTCAAATAACTCAAAGCCGCCTGATCCAGCTCGCTCAGTTCCTCGCCTGCCTCATCTTTGGCCATAGCTTGAGCCTGTGCATTCTCAGACTGAGCCAGAATACCAATCAGCTTGGCCTCAATATCCTGGTCGTGCTGGTGCTGCTTGTACAGCATTTCAATTTCGCGCTGGCGCAGCTCTTGGCGCTTAATGGCCAGCTCTTCCTGCCATTTCTCGGACTCCGCCTGCATCTTAGCCGCTTTCTCTTGCAAGTCTAGCTGGGCTTTCTGGGCATCGAGTTGGATTTTCTCGCTCTGCTGCTGCAATTTGCCCTGCTCAATCTGCATTTGGGCCTTAATCAGCTCCATTTGTGGATCGGGTTGGGGTTCTTGCGGCGGCATAGTGGCCGGATCGGTGAAGTATTGCGACACATCGCCCAAACCAGACGCCTCGACCATATCGCGCATGGTGTTGTAGATGTTCTGAGGTGTTGCCATGCCAATACCGAGGGCTTCTTTCTGGTATTCCAGCAATGACGCCAATAGCTGAATCTTGGTGGCCTTGTCGTTAAACCCAAGACCGGCATTAACGGTCACGGTAGTGCGATCACGCCAGTCTGAGGGGTCTACGTTCACCCACTCATCGCCAATCTTGAATTGCAGCTCATGATCCATAAACTCACGACACGCCCTGTGAGCCTTTCTGAACAGCCTTTTCATGCCAGTCTCGGCAAACACGCGCGTAATCAGTTCAACGCGCTGAGAGGCTTGTTCTAGGGCCGCTGAGAACGCCCCAAGGGTGGACTTCTGCAACACATCGGGGTCAAGGGACAGGTTAGGGCTTACACCACTGCGCACTTGGCCCTGATCGGTCATGCCTTGGATAACTGGCAGCAGGTCGTTGATGATAGGCTGTACCACTTCCTCCTTGATAGCCATAGGGTCGCGGCAGGGGATGAACTCAGCCGTGGTGTCCGTCAGCGCCTCAATAGTCGCGCCATCCTCAGTCAGCGCAGCCTCGCCCACGTATTTGCGGCGAATGTTGAGCTTGTAGGTGTTGTCCAGCAACTGCCGCCAAAGGGTTGAGCTGATAAGCTGTAGGTCTTTGACAATATCCGCCAGCGACAGCCCGGTGTGCTTGTGGCTCAGGATGATGGAGGACATGGAGACAAAGGGCTGGTAATCCCACTCCTCGTTCTCAAAGATCGTGCCGCCGATCATGGTGATCTTGCGGCCTTCACCCACTCCGTCGCCGTCATAGTCAACCTTGGCGTAGCACTCATGCACCCAGTACTGGCGCATGGATGGATCGTCTTGATCTTCAGTGTCGGGGTTCTCGTCCTCGTAGAACAAGCGGTTAACGCGCTCGTCTTGCCACTGGTGGTCATCCTCGCCGCCGACAGAATCCAGCTTATCGCGGTCATAGCCGTTATTGACCAGCCATGTGTAGGTGCGGCGAACGCGGTGGATAACAATATCAGCTTGGTCTAGGTCTTGGCTGGTCAGGTCGTTGTCAACTAGAACCTGCTCAGGGGCGACAGCCTCGAAGTTTAGGCGGGGCTTGGTGTCGGTGCGCTCAATCTTGACCTTGAATAGCTCAACCTGCTGGCCTTCAATGTCAACAACCTCGCTGTCCTGCTCCAGAACCTCAACGCCATCTTCATCGACAAGCTGGGCCAGCTCAATCTCGGTAATACCCTGATACTTCTCGCGGGTTATCTCGGTAGACTCATCCACCCACACCTTCACATAGCCATTGGGGTACATCAGGGCGTCAGTGATCCACTGATACATCACTTCAAAGCCATCATTCTGCTTCAGCAGCAGGTGATTGATGGTGTCAGTCTCAATATCGGCTTGGGCTTCGTCGTTCTGGGTTACGGGGTCGAACTGGACAACCTTATCGCCCGCTGTGAACACTCGAATGATTGAGGGCTTGGCCCATTCGATTGCCTCTAGCACTTCGCGGGATACATACGAGCTATACCCGTCGCGCTCATTGCCAAAGGCTTTACCGAGGTAGTAATTAAGCGATTCCTGGCGAACGTCGGAAAGGTCGCCGTCCTCATCATTCATCGCTTGGTGAATCTTGTTACCGAGGAACGCGACAAGTTCGCTCTCAGTCATTCCTTTCTGTTTCTTTGGCATTAGCGAGCCTCACGGCTGGGCGGGTTTAAACAATCCAATCAGAATTACCCCCAAATGATACAGCCTTTTTGCCTCGTCTACCACTATTCTTGCTTGACAGTTGGCCCCATCCTGTATTAGCGCCTCTGTAGCCTTGGGCAAATTGCCGGAAAGCGTCAGCCCCGTGGCTGGCCCAGTCGTGGAGCGGTCGGGCCTTGAACGTCATTTTAGCCTCGTCATACTCTTGGCGGTAGGACGCGAGACACTTCACGCCCTGAGCGGTCTTTTCCTCGTCAAACCAGCACATCGGCAGTAGTTGGCGGGTCATCTCGATGCCCTCGTTAATGTGGGCGATACGCGCCACAACCTCTACCGGCTTAATACCTAGAGATTCTAACACTTCCTTGCGGTGTTTGCCTGTGGTCAGCTCCCGCACCTCGGCATCGTGGGGCAGATAGTGAGTGCCGTAGACGTAGGGCATCTCCTTCAGCACCTTGGCATAGTGGGCGAAGCCTTCCCCGTGGTTGGCGTAGTAGTCAATAAATCTATGCTCGCGCCCCACCTGCTGATGAAACCAAATGGTGTTCTGGTCACTCATACCTAAATCCCAAAACGTATTCACCGGGATAGCCGGATCATAGGGGACTGAGCAAATACGCCCATCCCTGCGGGCTTTGCCGATTAGATCGGCGAAATACGCACCCTCAACAACGGTTTTATAGTCGCCTTCCCAAATATGGTTGTATTCTGGGTTGGCCTCAAGGTCACGCTGCCGCTGCCGCTCTAGGATTGCCGGGAATGCGGGGTTATCCCGCCAGTTAAGCTCAACCACCTTGTAAAGCGGGTCTTTGGTCTTGCGGAATCGCTTATCGGTGGCGCTGCCGTCAATCTCCGGGTTCCATGTTACCCATAGCTCTGAATCCGCGCCGCGTATGGTGGGGATTAGGGTTCGCCATGCTGATTCTGCCACGGGTTCGGCCTCATCCACCCAGCAAAGCAGGATGCGAGACTTTGACTTAACGCTGTTGATGTTGCGGTCAAGGCCGCTGAATTTGTAGGAAACCCGCCCGCATGTGGTGCGAATGTACTTCTCTCCTATCTCAAAGTGCGGTGCCAGCCATTCTTCTTCCTCGATGGCCTGCTTGATCTCCTCAAGGGATGAATCATCAAGGCTGTTCATGTACTGCCGACAGCACAGCACAATGCCAGATCGGCCAGTCTTGGCCCATTGGTAGGCCTTAACAGCGGACATTTTAGCGAAAGATCGGGTTTTGCCAGACCCGCGCCCACCGTATGAGCCGCGAACGTCTGCCTCGCCCTCGAATACTGGTATTAGTTTAGGGGGGAGTTCAATCCTGGCTGTTGTCATTCAACGGCACCAGCTCGATACGTGTCACCAGTGGGGCGTCGGGATTGCCTGATATTTCGGCTTTAAGCTCAGAGGGCAGCACCTTGCCCAGCAGCGTACAGAACGTGCGCGGGTCTTCTTGCGCCACACGGACAAGGTAAGACTCGCCGCCCACCTCGTCAAAGGCGTGCATGATGGCTGTTTTCAGCTCAGTCGTGACCTTGTTGGGAGTGCCCTTCTTGCGGCCTCCGCGCCGTTCTCCCGGCTTTGAACCTCCGCCCGGCATCAGTGGCTACCTCTGCCTACTTCAGTCACTACAGGGGCATACAGGCAGTGCAAAGCATTTTCCACTGCATCCATGCCATGGCCGGCTGAATACGCCTCGCGGGCCATAAGGGAAACCATATGCTCAACGTCGCGAGCGGTAGACACCTTTTTCTTATTTTCACTAAATCGCATATCAAGGCGTTCAAATAGCGGCCTCATCAACTGAGCGACAGTATCTGGGAAATTATTTATCACGCCGTAGTCTGTGATGTAGACATCTAGCTTCATATCGGATTCCTCCTAAAAGGTTGATCCAGTTGTTGTTACTTCCGATACCCGCTCTGCACCTCGTAATAGATGCTGGGGGTAGTTGCGCTAGTGAGATTCAGTCGAACGGTTCCCGGCCCTGCGAATTCATGGGTTATCTGCCCATCGGCTGTGAGAGTCGCCACATCGCGATAGGTGCCGTCTGCGCCCTTAAACTGTAGGGCAACAGTGCCGCCGCCAAATGTGCCGCTAGCGTGTACCCAAACATAGCCTCGGTGGTCTTCTGGCGTGGTGTTGCCATCTGCTGTCAGTGTGCCGCTGCTCATTAGTAGCCTCTCCGTTTCTTCTTGCCTTTGCGTTTAGTAGCCATTCATTCCACCCATCATATCAAACACCTGATTCTCTACCCTAGCAATACCTAACAGCACCGCTTGCATATCGCAACGCCTTGGCTCTGGCAGTTGAGCTATGACCTCGTGAGGCATAACGCACAATTGGCCCGGTTCCCAAGGGTTCGAGCCTGAGCGTGTTGACCGCTTGTATAAGGCGGTTTCTTCGTGGTATTTTGGTTCCATGTAGACCATATTAGCCTACTCACTGAACCCTGACAATTCCTTGTCAGTTGCCGACAGTATTAAATCGTTTCCGTGCTGTGCAATTTCTTTCAGCCTCTTAGTGCTTGGGCGAAACCGGCCTTTATGCTGTTCGCCATTAATCCGCTTAACCACCCGCCTAATACGGGCTTTTGTGAATTCATCTAGCATAACCCCTCCTAAGATAACCCACCCGTACCAATACCTGCGCAGTGGGGAGGGGCAAAACGCCAGCCAAGGTTAAGTCGTGGGCCAAGGCTGGGTGCTTGTAATGCGGTGGCCTTCGCTACAGGCTGCGAGTCACTTTCCTTTTCAGGCTCCCGGCTTTACTCGCACACGTCGGGACACTCAGGGCGCTGCCTCACCGCATATTGATCCACCACCCCGAGTGAGCTTACTTGCCCCGTCGGGCGCACTGCGCAGAGGCTTGGGGTGGTGCGCTGGTAAATTATAGCACAATAGATGGCTTAAAAAAGCCCCGACAAACGGGACAAGAGGGGGTTTACCTGGAGGGTGTGGACAATATATCACGACTCACCTCTCCACCCAAGCCCTGAATGCTGCAAATCCGTCCCTCTCGGCTATTTTGCAGTATCTGCAAAGATCATGTCGATTCTTATGAAGAACGCCGCTAACCTGCTTCCAGCTATACCCAGAATTGCGCAGCTCTAGCGCCCTGGCGATCATGCTTGGCGTGTAATACTTTGGTATTTTGCCGTCTACGCGGTTGCTCATACCACCCACTTATACCGCTTCCCTAGATGCACTAGGCGCACGGTTCCCTTGTCAATCCAGTAGTCTCTCGCCATCTCGGCGTAAGTCTTGCACTCTGCGTTTTCGCGTATAGCCCTCACATCGTCCGGCGTCAGCTTGCAGTCAGAACGGTACGCTTTAGCGTACGGTATGCGGATATGCTTGAACGTGTATCCATTCAGCGCCCTTGCCATAGTTGTTGGGTTTACGCCGTACTCTTGCGCCCATCGCCGGGCTGTCCAGCGCTCCCGGTTGAACTTTGCCCTAATAACCTGGGCGTCGGTTAGTTTGCGTCGCATTTTTCTACCCCTATGAACTGCCAACCCTTCTGCACCCATCCGCTGTTTTCGGCCTCGTGGACTGCCTCTGTCAGATTGGCCGCGCTGATGGTTATGGTTTTTGAGAGCATTTTTTCGCCCTCCTCGCGGCAGTAGGTCACTTTGTATCGCTGCCCAAATATCCGGTCGAAGTTGTCCCTGAATGCCCGGCTATTCGCCTTTGTGCGGATGCGGTCGCCTGTTATGTCGTTGGTTGTGGTCATTCTTCCACCTCCTCAAAACACCCAAACCCGCCCATAATACTGAGCGGCAATCCGGCCTGTTCGGCCTGCTCTCTCACCCGGTCGGTAATCGTACGCGGGCATTCGTCGTAATGCTTGCACTCTTTGGCGGTGCAGAATGCGCGGTCTTGGTAGACGATCATAACCCCCCACACTCCCCCCGGCTCGGCTCGAAAGCCAGTTCAACGCATACAATCTCGCCTTTGTGGGCGGCGATTGCGCCTGTACCCACGCCGCTAACACCGCCAACGATATACCCGATACAAAATGTTCCGGCGATTATAACT
Organism: Zhongshania sp.; assembly: GCF_041584495.1. Taxonomy (GTDB): domain Bacteria; phylum Pseudomonadota; class Gammaproteobacteria; order Pseudomonadales; family Spongiibacteraceae; genus Spongiibacter. The sequence goes on along the minus strand of NZ_JBFHDY010000020.1, from coordinate 1,222 downwards.
GCTTTAGCTATCCACTCACCCATCACTCACCCTCCGGCACAACTCCACGGTCAGCTATAACCAACTCTGCATAATCTAAGATAAGCCTGGTCTCTGAGCGCTTTTTATCGCAATCATATGAATTCGTATGTTCGCGGAATGTTTCTATATCCCAGTACCTGCACCCTGCGCGAATCATCCATACGCCTTTATCGTAAACTGCGAAGAACTGATAACCATCAGACCTTTGCGTGATAAAAACTTGGCCGACGGCCCCTCTCAAGTCGGCCCAGCGCAAGTCGGCCCCGCGCAAGTCGGCCTCGCTCAAGTCGGCCCCGCTCAAGTCGGCCCCTCTCAAGTCGGCCTCGCGCAAGTTGGCCCAGCGCAAGTCGGCCTCGCTCAAGTCGGCCCCGCTCAAGTCGGCCCCTCTCAAGTCGGCCCCGCTCAAGTCGGCCTCGCGCAAGTTGGCCCAGCGCAAGTCGGCCCAGCGCAAGTCGGCCTCGCGCAAGTCGGCCCCGCTCAAGTCGGCCCCTCTCAAGTCGGCCCCTCTCAAGTCGGCCCTTTCTCCAGCCTCTCCCGCAAGCCATTTTTTATGGCTTTTCAAAATTTCATTTAATTTTGACTGTTCCATCACTCCCCCCTCGATTGTTTGTAGTTGGCAAGAACTTTTTTGCACTTGTCGTAATCGCCAAGACAATCACCGTGCATCCAATACATTGCAGCCTCCAAAGCCTCCGCCAGCTCTGCGGCGTGGTCTGTTTCCTGCGCCCATGCAAATTCAGGTGCCGGATGCTTAACCCACTCAACGCCGCCTTGACCGTGTACAACCGCCGCACAGCCTTTGGGCCACTTAGCCGGCTGTCGGTAGCCTTCTGGTAGGATTTGCCGCCATTGGTCGTCTTTCCCCGGCCTCTCCTCAATCTGCGTCCACCCAGCCTCCTCTCTCGGCCTAGTACTGCTAAAGTATTTCTTACCGCTAAACACATCAACAGCCGCATACCTAGCCCACTCCGGGGCGTTTTGCCAGTTTGTGCTCATAATCCCCTCTCCGTGTTGGGTGGTTTTTAAAGATAATCTGTTAGGACTGTTTCGCCGCCATGCCTTACTTCAAAACCATGCCCGTAATACCCGTTGTGGCAGTTGTAAAGATGTAGGTATAGGTCGGGCTTACCATCAGAAATAAGCTTAAACGCCACCATGCCGCCCTCGTCAAGATCACCGGATGGCACATGCTCGAAAAATT
>NZ_JBFHDY010000019.1:0-39147 GCF_041584495.1 Zhongshania sp. | reverse complement strand
GGTAGCGGTGCAGACCGCCGCCAGCGCGTCCACATTTAAACCTTGGTGGACCGCGTCTCTGGCCCGGGCGTGATCGAGTTGAAACTGCAAGTTTACCGCGGTGCTAGTAGCCACACCCACCCGCCCCAGTGCAATGCGGGCGCTGGTGTAGCCGCGCAGCGGCTGCCAGCTATCGATTGTACTATTGCCCATGGCCAGCCTCCGTAAAGTTAAGTGCTTTCGCAAACACCGGAGGTAGGCACTGCCCACTCAGCAAATTGCCTTTGGCATCCATAATCTCGGTTTTTTGCAACCACTGTAAAAACTCCGGTGCGGGCGGCAGCGATAATAGCCGCCGAATCGCGAGAGCATCATGAAACGAGGTACTTTGGTAATTCAGCATAATATCGTCGCCGCCCGGGACGCCCATGATAAAACTGCCTCCCGCGAGGGCGAACTGGGTCAGCAAGGTGTCTAGGTCATCTTGATCTGCCTCTGCGTGATTGGTGTAGCAAATATCACAGCCCATCGGCAAACCGAGCAACTTACCGCAAAAGTGGTCTTCTAAGCCGGCGCGAATTATCTGCTTACCGTTGTATAAATACTCAGGCCCAATAAAGCCGACCACGGTATTCACCAAAAGCGGCGAAAATTGTCGTGCCAGCCCATAGGCACGGGTTTCAATAGTCTGTTGGTCGACGCCGTGATGGGCATTAGCCGACAGGGCGCTGCCCTGCCCGGTTTCAAAATACATCACATTATTGCCAACCGCGCCGCGCCCAAGTGACTGTGCCGCGTCATGCGCCTCATTGAGCATTGCAATATTAATGCCAAAGCTGCTGTTGGCCGCTTCACTGCCTGCAATCGACTGAAAGACCAAATCTACCGGTGCACCTTGGTTTATTAGCGCCAGCGTCGTACTGACATGGGTTAACACACAGGATTGAGTGGGAATCTCAAAGCGTTGAATAAACTCATCTAACAAGCCCAATAGTCGGCCAACCGTCTGGGTATTGTCAGATGCGGGGTTAATGCCAATCACCGCGTCGCCACTGGCATAAAGCAGGCCGTCGATCAGACTAGCGGCAATCCCCGCCGCATTGTCGCTTGGGTGATTTGGCTGCAAGCGCGTAGAAAAATGACCGCGCAAGCCAATGGTATTGCGAAAGTGAGTGATCACTTCGCACTTTTTGGCCACAACAATGAGATCTTGCACCCGCATCAATTTGCTAACTGCCGCGACCATTTCCGGCATTAAGCCTGGCGCGAGGGCCGTTAACGCAGCTGTGTCGGCAGCATCTGACAATAGCCAGTCGCGAAAGCCGCCAACCGTTAAATGCGCTACCGGGGCAAAGGCCGCAAGATCGTGACCGTCAACAATGAGCCGAGTAATTTCATCGCTTTCATAAGGTATGACCAGCTCATTCAGAAAATGCCGCAAGGGCAGATCTGCCAAGACCCATTGCGCGGCCACGCGCTCTTCATGGCTAGCGGCGGCGATACCCGCCAAATAATCCCCCGAGCGGGCTGGGCTCGCCTTGGCCAGCAGCGTTTTTAAATCAGCAAAATGATAGCTGTGCCGACCCAATTGAATCTTGAAGCTCATACTGTACCTGCACTGGGAGAGGACTCCCCTATCCTACCCCGACCGCGACACGATTACATTCAAACCCCAAGCTTCATCTATTTATAAGCGTTAGCCTTGCTTGAGCGGCGGCCCAGTAAACTCTGCCTCAATAATAACCTCTAGGTCATCGCCCACGTCTATGGTCGAACCCGGCGCCGGAATGCCTATTCAAATACCAAAATCAGACCGCTTAAACATGCCCCGCGCCGAAAAGCCGATCCGGCCATGTGGGTCGAGGGGATGGCCGGCGTAACCGCCATTAAATGTCGCATCGAACACAACCGGTTTAGTGACGCCATGAAGAGTGAGATCACCCGTTATCCGCAGCGCACGCCCAGCAACGGTTTCGACACCTGTCGAGCGAAAGCTAATCTGCGGATACTGAGCGGTATCCAGCCATTGCGGGCCCGGCAAGGTGTCGAGAAAACCCTCGGGCGGTGATGACAGTACAAGAGAGCGCACGGATCAATGGTGGCATTCACCCTCATTGCCCTCGGCGTCGCCGGATCAAAATAAAGCTCCGCCGTGAACTCTGCAAACCGTGCGGTGTACACCGAAAAGCCCAAATGGCTAACGCGAAATGACAGATCCGCATGAGCGGGGTCGAGCGTATAAGCCCCTGCAGGTGCTTCTGTGGTAAAGACCTTCGCCGGGGTTTGAGCCTGATTGGCCACAGGCAGGCAAGCGGCAAGCGGCAAGCGGCAAGCAATATCACTACGCAAGTGAACAGAAATAGACCCAAATATTTCGCTTCATTGCGCAACTCCACTGCCATTTATCACCTATTTATAGGACGACGACGCTAATCCTATTTACATACCTGCCATCGTTTTAAAGCCGCCGTAGATCATACGCTTGCCGTCAAAGGGCACATTTTCGGCACACATCAGCTCGGCAATGCGCGGATCTGTCATTACAGCGGCATTAATGCGGTCGCGCTCTTGTCGAGATGCGAAAACAATCCACGAGAACACGACAACTTCATCTGCCGCTAATTTGACACTTTGCGGAAAAGAAGTGTGAACCCCAGTCTTTACATCATCTGCCACACACGCATATAAGCCAAGGCTCCGTGCTCCTTCCAGATCCCGCCAGCTATTTTGGCCACTGCCCAGTAAGCCGCGAGATTTTTCTCGGGTACGGGTAGTACAAAACCGTCGACGTAAGTCATTATTTACTCTCCTTGATCATATTGATTCACGCTCCTAGATATCACTAATCTGCCGGCAACTCCCACGCGGGGGGAATCTTGGCCGCTTTAGTTAGCGCTTCATTTAAACCCCTGGCTTCGAGCAGGTAGCAACCAGCCAACGGCTCTTTGGTTTCAGCAAAGGCCCCATCGGTAATCGCCAGCTTTCCGTTTCGCGGACGCAGGGTGGTGGCTGTGCTTACCGGCAATAAAGTGACCGCTTTCGATTAACGCGTCTCGCCAGGCAATACATTCGGCATCGCCCATTTCTGCCATTTTGGCTTTTTCGCCATAGACCAAACCCAGTTATTTCATGATAACTCCCTCTACTTTCGCTGGTCGCTTTCGCATATCAGCTTAGTCCTCTGAGACGACCGCAATTCGACAGACACCGCTAATTGTTTTTGTTACTCGGCCAAGCTTATTCTTAAGCAAGCACCTACTACCACCGCCGGACTTTAAATTTTGGTAATAGAAGATTCCTTGAGGGCGTGACAAAGGCTCTGCAACAATGTGTTCATGCGTTACAATAGCCACAACTCAAGGCGGTTAAAGATAAAAACTCATGCTGAACTTTCTCCCCCACTGGCTGCGCGGCAGCCTGACGCTATTTTTAATTATTTGCTCCACGCTAACGCTAGTCCCATTTTTGTTACTGGTGGCGATACTTAAATTAGTCATTCCGATCACAGCATGGCGGCGCTGGTGTACCGTGGCATCGATTGAAGTTGCCAATTTATGGGTGGGTTTCAATAATGTATTGCTCCACGTCATCAATGATATCCATTGGGATATTGAAGGCGCGGAGGACTTAAGCCTCGACGATTGGTATTTTGTCACCTGCAACCATCAGTCTTGGGCCGATATTTTAGTCGCCCAAAAAGTGCTTTTTCGCAAAATCCCCATGCTTAAGTTTTTCCTTAAACAGCAGTTGATTTGGGTACCTGTGATCGGCATTGCTTGGTGGGCATTAGACTTTCCTTTTATGAAACGCTATTCCGCAGCCGAGATTGCCAAGAACCCCAGCTTAAAAGGCAAGGACCTGGAAACAACGCGCAAGGCCTGCGAAAAATTTAAATATACGCCTGTCACCGTATTCAATTTTTTAGAGGGTACTCGCTTCACGCCAGCCAAACATCAGCTGCAGCAGTCGCCTTATCAGCACCTGCTAAAACCCAAAGCCGGCGGTGCAGCCTTTGTTTTAGGCGCAATGGGTGAGCAATTACACACTATGCTCAATCTCACCATTTACTACCCCTGCGATGATCGCAGCTTTTGGCATTTTCTGTCCGGCCGCGTGAAGAAGGTTGTGGTGCGTATTGAAAAGCAGACAATAGCGCCACGCTTTCTAAGTCGCGACTATTTGAGCGATGAGCAATTTCGCGGGGAGTTTCAACAGTGGGTATCGGAATTGTGGGCCGACAAAGACCGCCTACTTAAAGGCCTTCATAAAGACTTTAACGGCAGCGATTCAGGCGCTCTCTAATTCGGCTACCCACCCGGCTAAAATACGAGACTGACGACATAGTAAATCAATAGCTTACAGATCCGCCGAGCTGATTACCCACATCGGTATAGAATAACAATTTTTTGGCGTTGAGCTCACCTTTCTGGGCACCGATTAAACTATGGAGACCTACAAAGACTCTCAGTTGATTAGGCTAGAAATCTTGCGGATTGGGCGTGTTACTAGGTGTGGCTCCAGCGCTTAAACCTATTGCACATAAACAATTTTGATAAACTTTAGGCATCGCCGGTAAGGGTTACAAAATCAAAAGCGGGGCGCTTGCGCGCCACCGCCCGACAAAGTCAAAGCTTAGCGAAAGGGTCTGGTCTTGAACTGACTTTCGATTTTTTAGCTTGGCGCTTTTCCTTTTGCGACAAGGCCGGCTTTTTCTTAGTTTCCTTATTACTCTTTTGCGCTTTACTCATTGTAATGCTCCTTTACTCGGTGATGCTACTTCCCCGGTTGCGGGGTCATGCCTTTTAGGAACTTGAACAAATCACTGTCGGTAGACAGTACCAAGGTGGTCTTCTTATCAACAAGTGATGAGTAGGCCGCCATGGTTCGAGTAAATTCATAAAACTCTACCGACTGCGAGCTTTGATTATAGGCGCTTGCGTAAATTTCGGTAGCTTTAGCGTCGGCAAGACCGCGAATTTCTTCTACTTCGCGGTAGGCCTCAGACTGAATCTTGTTTAACTCGCGAACGCGGTTACCTCGGATCCGTGCAGCTTCGCCGTTACCCTCAGATAAAAAACGCTCGGCAATCTGGCGGCGCTCACTGATCATACGATCATAGATTTTAGGTCGTACACTGGCGTTGTAATTAATGCGCTTAAATCGAATATCGAGCAGCTCAATACCAAAGACACCCACCTTCTCCGCGGCCTCGGTAAAGATCTCTTGTTCCACCATCTGCCGACCTTTTTCAATCGGCACTAATGCGCCCATATTTAAGCCTTGAGAAGAGGACGCCAGTGCCGCATCGCGCAAGGGGATGCGGTCTTTAGTAGTACGAATAATTTCAATTAGTTCGTGCTTGGCTACGGCATTGCGGGTTTCACTGCCCAGAATATCGTCTAAGCGCGACTGGGCACTGCGTTCATCGCGCAGTCGCAAAAAGTATTGCAGCGGGTCGACAATACGCCAGCGTGCAAATAAATCAACGGAGATATACAGCTTATCTTTGGTCGGCATGTCCGATGGCGTACCGTCCCATTCCAAGACCCGTTTATCGATGGGATTAACTTCTTGAATAAAAGGCACTTTAAACTTTAGGCCGGCCTCGGTCACTGGCTCGCCAACCGGCTTACCAAACTGAGTGATAATGACCTGCTCGACTTCATCAACCGTGTAGGCCGAACTCATCAAGACAAACAACCCGCCAAACAATAAGATCATGGCGGCAATCGATTTTGTGTTTTTCATTTTTTGCTGCCCTTTTGTTCGCCAATGTTTAACAGCGGTAACAAGCCGCTCATATCGTCATCGACCAAAATTTTGTTTTGAATATTGGGCATAATCTCCTGCATGGTTTCTATGTAAATTCGGCGCCGAGTAACTTCCGGGGCTTTACGGTATTCGGTGAACAATGCGTTAAAGCGAGCAACATCACCCTCAGCCTCATTAATGCGCTTTAAACGATAACCATCGGCCTCGCGAATGCGCTGGTCTTTCTCACCTTCGGCCAGCGGAATGACTTTATTGTATTCGCGGCGCGCTTCGTTAATGAGCTTTTCTTTTTCCTGCTGAGCTTGGTTTACCTCGTTAAAGGATTCCTGCACAGGGCGAGGTGGATTGATGTTTTTGAGCTGCACCTGATCAATATTGATGCCCATTTCATACTTGCTGGACAACGCTTGCATTTTTAGCAGGGCTTCAATTTCAATTTCCTGACGACCAATGGTAATAACTTCGTCTACTGTACGGTCACCCACCACCTCCCGCATTACGGACTCTGACACATAGCGCAGCGTTTCTGCCGGTTCGCGTACAGCGAATAAGAATTTTACGGGATCAGAAATTCGGTACTGCACCACCCACTCGACTAATGCCGCGTTTAAATCGCCGGTCACCATTTGAGTTTCCAGATTACCGTCGCGACTACCTTGATACGCATCTCGCGCGCCCGGTGTCGAAAAACCAAACTCCTGCTTGAGCTGGCGCTTTACTGGCACTACGGTCGATTTATCAATGCCCAATGGCAATTTGAAGTGCAGACCGGGGGGAACTTCCTTTAGATACATCCCAAAACGCTGAACTACCGCCACTGAATCGCTGGGCACGGTATAATAAGCGGACCACAGACTAAGACCCGCAGCAAACAATAAAATCATAGGCAGCGCGCGACCAAAACCGCCAGCGCCACTGCCTTTACCGCCACTCCCACCTCCCGAAAATTTGTCTTTTAAGTTTTTTACGCCCTTATTAATAATCGCGTCTAAATCTGGGGGCGACTGTTGGCCCGAGCCCCAGGGGTCTTTGGCACCGTTATTGTTCCGAGCAGACATTGAATCAGCCTTTAATTAGAGTTCAGCATATCTATTAATGGGGCTACGGAGCAGAGATTGCAAGCCGCGCGGCCGAGTATTGCAGTAAAGACACAATATACGTTATGAAATCGTTGGCTCCTACGCGCTAGGATTTTATCGCCTCGCCCATTACAATCAGCGTACCGCGCCCCACCTTATTTTCCCAAACCAAACAGGATTCTGATGGCCGACCTCGCCCTCTATCAGTATGCACTGATCGGCATTATTTTTATTTGGAGCGGCTTTGTACGCTCTGGGCTAGGCTTTGGCGGCGCAGTATTAAGCCTACCGTTCCTATTACTTGTACATAACCAGGCCTTGGTTTTTCTGCCCTTGATTTCGGTGCAATTGCTCATTTTTTCATCGATCACCTTGATCTTAAATAATCGCAGCAGCCAAGCGATTGGCCGCAGGCATACCAGCACCGTGAATTGGCCCTATTTGCGTTATATGCTCGGCATTATGATTGTGCCCAAGCTATTAGGTGTGTTTGGCTTAATCACTTTACCAGCCGACACCCTTAGCATTATTATTTTTTCTATCGTCTCGGCTTATGCCATCTCCTATATCGCCAACAAGCCTTTTAAAAGTAATAGCAAATTTATTGATGCCTTATTTTTAATTGTCGGCGGCTATATTAGCGGCACCTCCTTGATTGGCGCGCCATTAATTATTGCGGTTGCCGCGCAACACATTGCCCGAGAGCAATTGCGCGACACCTTATTTGCGCTGTGGTTTATTTTTGTTGGTATTAAGCTAGGCGCGTTTATCTACGCGGGAATTGATTTACAGCTAATTCACCATCTCTGGCTGCTACCCTGCGCGGCCATTGGCCATGTCATTGGTCTGCGCTTTCACCAGCATATGCTCAAGGCGGAAACGCCGTTGTTCTTTCGCTTTTTAGGTCTCACGCTACTCGTCATTAGCCTATTGGGTTTGTGGAAAGCCTTAAGCTAAACTTTTACTGATAGCGCCGCCCCTGATGCGCTAGCCAGCCATGGGCATGGCGGCCAGCGGGATCACGATGCGTCCAGTGCACCACGCCACCGCGCTGGTTCCACTCGTATTCACCGAAAAAGCCGACACTATCACCCACCTGCAAACCGGCAATACGCGGCGCGAGATCAATATTGTGGGCAACTAATAAGGTCTGCCCAGAGCTAAGACGGAGAATAAATCTTTGATGGCGACTGCCTTTACTGTCATCGGGGAGAATTTTTTCAACTCGGCCCTGACCTTGCACCTGGATATCGCTACGTTTATTTTTGTAAGCCTCACCAAGAATTTGATCAGCCTCGGCGATCCTAGCGACGCTAGACGACAAAGCGTCCGTCATTCTTTCTGGCCTATTGGCACGACAGCTGTAGCTTACTGCAATTATCACGACAATAATGACTAAGATAATTGCTTTCATGACAATGCCATCCTTCACCACACAGAATTTACTGGGCAATACTATGGCGTGTGGCGACGCCCTAGACAAGCGCCCGTAGTATTGTAAAGGATATCAGCAGAAATGCGCGGTGGAGGGAATGTGGCAAGCCGACGCCAATATTACTGTTTTTTTACAATAGGCGTGATTTATTCACGCCTATAAATACCCAGTCAGAAGCGCATCTGTTCCCGCCTGCTGCGGGACTAACGCCAGCAAGCTAAGTAGGTCTGCTGGAGTAACCGGCAGATTGCCAATACTGAGCAAATTAGTGCCGCTACCCATTAGCGCAGATGGATCTAAAGGCAATGCTTCTAGGCCGAGAAAACCGCCAACACCAACACTACCCAGAAGACCAAGGACGGGTGCCAACCGTTCGGCGGCGCTTAGCTTGATAACCATACCAGCATGACGGCTGCAGCAAGTTTCTTTGTGCTGTTCATAGTGATTAGCTACTTCACACAGTGTTACGCAATAAAGTTATTGATCTGATGAGCTAATCAAATTGTGATTTTCAAAACCGCTATTGATACGGCAGTGACCTAGGCAGACCTGAATAGGCCCAGAAAATATATTCTATCGTCAACTGGAAGTGTGCGAATTATATCAAAACCGAAGCGCCCCTCTATTACACATTCTCTGCCGCAATGGTCCTTACCTTAGCGTGTAATTGCGCCACACGTCAGCACGAAATCTTCGGCGACAAGAACCATTCATCGATTGGATACAAACAGGCACCCTTGAAGAATAGGTCTGGCTCACTAACGCGCTATAGACTAGGCCAACCGTGAAATGAAGGAGCGGGAAAGGGTTGCACACCTCATACACCGCTATTCATTAGGGGGTATAAAGTGCGGAGTGTTAATAATGCGCAGCGTATTACCGCTGCCAAGCTTGCCGATGCACGCTAAGCAGCGGCTTTGGCGCTTACACTATTACTCAACCACTGGGCAACAGGGTAGGTAGCGATACCCGCAGCAATACCAGGCAAGCCTTCGTAAACCATATTATGCAGATCGAAGTAACGCCACAGTAATGCCGTGGAAATGCCAACCGCACTGACGGCGATAAGCGTACCTTCATTGGGACGACGACCACTTATAAAAATTGCTAACACCGGAACAAAGGCGCTTGCTAATCCAGACCACGCCATGACGACCATACCAAATACCGTTTGGGCGCTGAGCAACGCCCAACCCAATGCAAATAGCGTCACACCAAAAGTGGCAAATTTGATCAACAAGGGGCGCTCAATACTTTTAGATGAGAGGTCGTGGGTGAGGGCAGCGGATGCGCTCAAGATTAGCGAGTCTGCTGTAGACAAGGTGGCGGCGAAGATCCCCGCCAAGATCAGTCCAACCATAATCGGTGACAATAGTTCCAAGGCCATAGTTGGCAACGCCAACTCGGCGTCAAAGCTGCCAATTTCTGGCAAATATAAGCGCGACAACAAACCAACGGCGGTGGCCATCAAGTAAAAAGCGACAAACCACAGATAATACCAAACCCGTGCGCGTGTCATGTCACCGGTATTGGCCAAGGTCATGAAGCGCACCATGACATGGGGTTGGCCCGCCACCGAGAAGCCGGCAAACAGCCAACCCAAGGCGAATAGTATTGCCCCCGCCGCGCCGGGAAAAGCGAGGTCTTCGGGAAACCAGTTCATATAATTTGGTATTTGATAAAGCGCATCAACGGTGGCATCTGGGCCGCCTAAGGCCGCGACAGCAACCCAAAGTAAAACGCCCATCGCGGTAATCATCACGACTGATTGAGCAGCGTCGGTCCAAATTGAAGCGCGAATACCACCCGCTAAGCAATAGGCTGCGACCAATACCGAGCCTACTACAGCACCGGCCCAGCGCGGCCAATCAAACAGGGCTTGCAAGGCTTTACCACCGGCCAGCAATTGCGCAGCAGCATAGGCGAGCAATAGCACTAAAGATAAAAGTGCGGCAAGCTTTTGGTAACCGCCCATGGTTGTGCCGGTCCAATTACTGAGCACACCAATATAGCTGAGCTGGCCGGTGCTCTCGGTAGTCGCGCGCAGCTTTCGGTGTACTAAATGCGAAGCAATAAAATCGCCAGCGATCCAACCCGCCATGACCCAAAATGCCGACAAGCCCACCGTGTAGGTATAGCCAATAACGCCAATAAACATATAACCACTATTATTTGTGGCTACCGCAGACAAGCCTACCAACCACGGCTGTACCGAATTACTGGCCAAATAATAATCGCTGCTATGATGTTTGTTTAAAAACAATGACGACAGCCCGATCAGTACAAATACTGTTAAAAAGGCTGCGAAACTCCATGCAGTTACCATATTCAGATCCAATCTATTCTGGTTTAGTGGCGACAGTGAGCACAACGCCTATGAAGCGCTCTCCACTGTCGGCGTTAGTAGCTCTATCAGCAGAGGATGTTCGCGCAATTCAGCCAAGGCTGGATCGCGATACAGTTCTTCTCGATAGGATTCCGATTGTGCCACCGCGTGAGTAAAGTAGCGCGCGGCGTCATCAAGATTACCCTGACAAGTGTGAGCGCAAGCCAACTGGTAAAATGCATGGGCATTGGTTTCATCCAGCAACAGCGCCTGCTGGCAAAGATTTATTGCCCACTGAGGTTCGTTCTGATCCAGTGCCGCATCTGCCTTATAGGTTATTGCCTCAATATCGTCGCCTCTAACACCGAGAATTTGATCGTAAATTGCAATTTTACCTGCCGGGCTCGTTTCTTGACTGGCGCGTAACCACAGCGAATGAATCTCTTGGGTAAGTGTAATTTCTTCGCGGTTAGACTCGATATGGGCAGTTTCTTGTTTTAATTGCTTTTCAATCGCGCGCAGACGCTTCTCGTATTCTTCAACCAATTCGGCGACTTGCTCATTGGCAACACTGTGCACTTTTTCTTTAATATCGCGCACCGAGTTCCAACCCATTAACACCAAGGCCGAACTCACCCCAGCAATGAGGTAGAAAAAATACGTGACAGTATTGGTTGCATAAGACACCGCTTTGTCGGCAGCGCCTAATTCTCGGTCGACGACTTCGGCAGCCAATTCGCGGTGAGCGCGCTCCATGTCAATACGCAAATTGCGTACCTCATCGAGCATATAACGCTCAATAAAGGGGGAGTAGAGCGGCTTTTCTAAATTGTCGATACTGGCATCGACTTGGGCCGCACTCGGCTGCGCTTCGCTAGGCGTTGGCGCAGCACTGTCAACCGCAACAGCAAAAAGGGGCAGCAGCGCCCAACAGAGGATAAGCCCCTGTATTATGCTGCGCATATGGCTTCACCGTGGTCGTGTACTTCGACCAAACAGCGGTGCAAGCTCGCGACACCCTTCTCGTAATCATCTTCGTTTACCACAAACTGCATATCGACCTGACGCATCGACTGGTGCATAGCCAATACACTGATATTGGCCGACGCCAAGGCAACCACCGTTTTAGCCAACATACCCGGCACCTGCATGTCGCTGCCGATAGCAGAAATTATAGCGACTTTACGGGTACTGACTTCCGCGTCGGGGAACAATTCTTTAACCGCGCTTACAATGCGTTTTACGGTTTTTAGATTAACGCCCAAATAATTGGTAATGGTATTGGCATTAATATCTTTGGTAATCACTGTGCCCTTATAGCGTTCAATGGCACCCAGTATCTTTTGCTCATACCGCCACAGCGCTCCCACCATATCTTGGTCAAATACTTCCAAGGCATAGACTTGCTTGCGACCCGCGATAATTTCTACACAAGGCTTTTCACTGCGATAATCGCAGTCAATTAATGTACCGGAGTGGTCTGGCTCAAAGGTGTTTTTAACCCGCAGAGCAATGTTTTGCTGACGCAAACCTTTCGCCGCGCGGGGGTGAATAGCCTCCATACCCAAATTGGCGAGCTGGTCGGCAACATCGTAATTGGTGCGGCCAATCGGCACCACTTTATCGGCTCCCACTAGGCGAGGGTCGGCACTGCTAAGGTGATACTCTTTGTGAATAACCGCTTCACGGGCGCCACTGATGACAGCCATACGGCTGAACGTCATTTCGCTATAACCGCGGTCGAAACTTGCCATTAAGCCTTCTTTACAATGAGCGTAACCAGTAACAATCGGCAAGGTGGTATTTAAGTCGATACCTGCCAGCGCCTCGGTAATATGCTGGTCAAGTGGCAGTGCTTCCTCGGCACGCCAGCCCGACAAGTCAATATAACAAGTATTAACGCCATCGCGCTTGAGTAGGGTAGCGGTATTCCACGCGCTGTGTGCTTCACCAATACTCGCTAACATTTCCCGCACGGTAAGCAGATGATCTTCTAAACCAAAATGGCCGTGCTGACAGAGCCGGTGCAAATTATCCATGCAGCGCTCAGCTTCACACAAGCGGGCTTCAATATAGGTATTGGCAGCCTCCAGTTGCTCAGCGTCGGGAAATAAGCCAGCGTTAATCTCTTTTAAGGCATTACCGACATCGCTCAGGGCATCACGCCACAACGTTTCAGCGCCGTCATCGGCAAACAGAGCATATACGCCCGGATGGCTAGTGCGCTTATTTTCCAGCAGTAAATCGGTTACCCCGCCATAGGCTGAAACCACAAATATACGCTGATATATATTACCGCTTTCACCGCCCGCTAAAATCACATTGTCGCGCACCGCCTCGTAGTTGGTCATTGAGGTGCCGCCAATTTTCTCTACACTGTGTCCCACTGCTACTCTCCCTTGAATTAAAAAAATGTTTTTTAAAATTCAATAGCTCAGGTCACTGCCTCAGCCGCCAATGGGTAGACCCCATTTTCGTCATGCACTTCTTTGCCGTTCAGCGGTGGATTAAATACACAGGCCATTTTCATGTCTTCACTGCCACCGCGCAGTAAGTGATTGTCGTGTTTATCGAGAATGTATAAGGTGCCAGCTTCAATTTTATACACTTTGCCGTCGCTCAAGGTTTCAACTTCGCCGTTGCCCGACATGCAGTACACTGATTCCAAGTGGTTCTGGTAATGAATTGGCGTTTCGGTGTTGGCGTAAATGGTGGTGATATGGAATGAAAACCCCATCTGATCGTCTTTCAGCAACATCCGCACGCTGCTCCAATTTTCACTATCGACGCGTCGCTCAGAGTTTTGACATTCTTCCAGTGTTCTTACAATCATGATTTATTCCTTTTACTAAGGCTATTTACTTAAGCTCAATTGCTGAATAAAGCACGCCGCTTCCGCAAATGTTTACTTGCGGAAGAAGCGCGATTTCAGCCGCTTAAGAGGCTTTTTTGTTAACTGATTTTCCCAATACTTCCGCGATGCTGTCTGACAAAATAGCCAGACCGCGAATCAATTCTGTCGTTTCGATGGTGAGCGGGCAGAAGACCTTAACAACGTGGCCACGGTTGCCGCAGGTTTCAATTACGAGACCCCGCTCAAAGCAGGCGCGACCAATTTCGTCAGCAATATCACCGTCCCGACAAGCGAGACCCTGCATCATGCCCCGGCCCTTAGGTTGAAGTTTAGTGACGCCGTACTGCTCAGACAGCTTTTTGAAGCATTCGCTAACGATAGCTGATTTCTCAGCAATCTCGGCGGCAAACTTATCGTCTTTCCAGTAGTGGCGAATTGCCGCCGCTGCAGTGATAAAAGCGTGGTTATTGCCACGGAAAGTACCGTTGTGCTCACCCGGTTCCCAAATGTCTAAATCTGGACGGATTAAGACAATCGCAAAAGGCAGGCCGTAGCCGCTCAGGGATTTCGACATGGTGATAATATCGGGTTTGATGCCACTGGCTTCAAAGCTAAAGTAGGTGCCAGTACGACCACAACCTGCTTGAATATCGTCAACGATCAACAAGATCTCATGCTTGCGACACAGTTTCTCTAGGCCCCGCAGCCAATCATTATTGGCCACATTCAGGCCACCCTCGCCCTGCACTGGCTCAACAATCATCGCCGCCGGCATATCCACACCCGAAGAGGGGTCAGAGAGTAGCTTGTCCATCATTTTCAGGCTATCGGCATCGCGACCGTAATACCCACAATAAGGCATGCGGGTCACGTCGCCCAGCGCTACGCCAGCACCGCCGCGGTGATGACTATTACCCGTGGCAGCGACTGCGCCCAAGGTCACACCGTGAAAACCATTAGTAAAAGACACTATGCTCGTACGGCCAGTGACTTTACGCGCCAACTTCAGCGCGGCTTCTACGGCGTTGGTGCCTGTAGGGCCAGTAAACTGGAAGGTATAGGTCATATCCCGTGGTGCAAGGATATGCTCGTTAAAGGCTTGCAAGAAATCGCCCTTGGCTTGCGTGTGCATATCCAAGCCATGAGTAATGCCGTCGCGCATAATATAGTCGACCAAGGCCTGCTTCAGCACGGGGTTATTGTGGCCGTAGTTCAGGGTGCCGGCACCCGCCAAAAAATCGATGTATTGCTTGCCGTCGGTTGAGTACAAGTGCTCGCCCTGAGCCTTATCGAAGGTTACCGGAAATGAGCGGGCATAGGATTGTACTTCGGATTCGAGTCGGTCAAAAATGGTCATGTTAAGTCCTCTTAGTGTCCTTTACTGAGCGGATGGATACTGCGTAAAAATTTTACTTAAGACTTATTGAGCGAAAGGCCCAATACACAGCAGTGCTTCACTGTCGTGCTGGCCGCCAAAATGCGCCTCTTTTTCAAACCAAATACTATGATTTAATTCAGTATCCAGATCTCTGGCAAAACTGCGAAACAAGGCCCAAGAGGCCTCATTATCTGGTGTAATTGTCGTTTCCATATATTTCACTTCTGCACAGGCCGGCCGCTTAACAACCTCTTTAAGCATTTTTTTGGCGAGACCTTTACCGCGCTGACTTTTATCCACCACAACCTGCCAAACAAATACTGTATTCGGTTTAGCGGGAATAATATGCGCAGAGATAAAGCCCACTAATTTGCCATCTTCTTCAGCGGCAACGGCGGTTTCGGCAAAGTGAGTGCAATGCAGCAGATTGCAATAAACGGAATTAGTATCGAGTGGTGGGCTGGCCGCCACTAATTGATTTAGGGCATAACCATCTTCCGCCGTTGGCTGGCGAAAACGAAGCGTGGCAGCCGTGGCTTGCGTCGCGCTATTTGATTTCAACACAATCTTTTAGTGTTCATACTAATTTAACGACGCTCATGCACGATTCTTGGACGCTAATATCGCCGATCATGCTGTTTAATCGCTAAATTAATGAACCCATTCTCCTGTTCATTTACTTAGAATACGAAGCATTATACGCGTCTTCGACTAACTATTTCAAGCCAGACTATTGACAAACAATGGGTTTAGCTGGTGCAAAAAACTCTACAAGCCGCTACCATTGGGCCGCTAAGCCAATCTGCAGGCACTGAAAATGAACAGTATAGACCAAGTATTAGTATCACTGCGCCGGGTAACCCGGGCAATTGATTTGCATTCAAAGCACTTAATGAAAACGGCGGGCCTAACTGCACCACAAATGCTCATTCTGCAAATCCTTAGGGATCAGGGTGACGTCATTATCAGCGATCTAGCCAGTCAAGTAAGCCTCAGCCAAGCCACCGTCACTAGCATTATTGATAGATTGGAGAAACGCGGCCTCGTCATGAGGGAGCGCTCCAGCCGGGATAAGCGCAAAGTGTACGCCTGTCTTACTGAAACCGGCAACGAACTGATTCGCAATGCGCCCATGCCCTTGCAAGATTATTTTATTCGCCAGTTCAGTGACCTCCAAGAATGGGAACAAACGCAAATTATCAGTTCTTTGCAGCGCGTTGCCTATATGATGGACGCCCAACACATAGACGCCTCCCCCGTTTTAGATGTGGGCGCGATCGACCGCTTGAGTGAAGACGAGGCCAGTGCCCACTGTTTTGGCTTTGACGACAACTTAATTTGATTGACTGGAACTGTATATGCTTAGCAACAAAGCCTTCCTTATCCTCGCGGTATTGACCGGACTATTTACCCTCGTCGCGTGCAGCAAGGGCGAACCTAGCCGCAAAGCGACAAGCCCAGACGACAGCACCACACAAGCACCACAAGCAATTTCCAGCACAAAGCGCATGCCTAGCGACCCTTCTCTGAAATCCCTCTATATTCAAAGTTGCTACGGTTGCCATAGCTCTGGCGCCGCCGGGGCACCTAAAAGCGGGAATAAGGAGCAGTGGGCGTCTCGCACCCAAAAAGGCTTAGACACATTATTGGCTAACACCAAAAACGGCCTCAATAGCATGCCGCCAAAGGGCATGTGCATGAATTGCAGCGACGACGATTTTAGAGCGTTAATATTATTTTTGTCCGGCGAAGCTGAATAGTGGCAATACTAATCGCAAGACTTTTGATCCATCGACTATGCTTTAGCGTAATCAGCTATCTGCCACACAGGATGAATTAAGCCCATGTCGGAAACCCAGCCTATACGAATTGGCATCAGTGCCTGCTTGCTCGGTGAACCAGTACGCTACGACGGCGGCCACAAGCGCCTGCCCTTTGCCGACGAAGAACTGAGGCGGCACTTTGAGTTTATTAATATTTGCCCCGAGCAGGCCATAGGCATGGGCGTGCCGCGCCCGACCATTCGCCTTGTAGGCGATCCGGCAACCCCCCAACTTATTGGCAGCAGCGACAGCAGCCTAAACGTCACCGATGCCATGCAAACCTTTGCGAAGGATACGGTTCCGACACTTACCGAGATCAGCGGCTATATTCTCTGCGCCAAATCGCCCAGCTGTGGTATGGAACGTGTGCCCGTGTATGACGAGCAGGGCAATGGTTTAGGTAAAATCGGCGTAGGTCTGTACGCCAAGCAATTAATGGCCGCCCACCCCCTGCTGCCGGTCGAAGAAAATGGCCGACTTAACGACGTGCATCTGCGCGAAAATTTTGTGTTGCGCGTGGTAGCCTACGCCCGCTGGCAGCGGCTAATTAATAGCGGCATCTCCGCCAGCGACCTTGAGGATTTTCACCGTCGCCACAAATTTTTACTACTGGCGCACAATCAGACTATTTATCGTGAACTTGGACCAATCGTCGCTGAAGCAGGAGATATTAGCGATAAAGCTAGCCGCTATATTAGCAAGTTTATGGCGGCCTTAAAGCACATCGCCAGCACCAAAAACCACACCAATACGCTCATGCATATCCAAGGCTTTTTCAAAGATCACCTCGACGCCGAGGACAAGCTCAGACTCACCGGAACAATAAAGGACTATGCCGCCGGACAACTGCCCTTGCTCGTGCCGCTGGAAATGCTAAGTCACTATCTAAAGAAATACCGTGTCGACTATTTACTGGACCAATATTACTTCGACCCTTACCCAAGGGATTTAAAACTGCGCATGGGACTTTAAGCCTTGACCGCCGTTGTGTGGTTTCGCAATGATTTACGCAGCTTAGACCACCGAGCACTGAGCCTGGCCTGCGCCAATCACGACAAGGTACGCGGCTTGTATCTATTGTGCCCCGAGCAGCTCGACGAGCATATTATTGCACCAATACGCCGCCACTACTTGCGCCGCGCCCTCGACGAACTCGGCCGCCAGCTCGGTGAAATTGGCATTCCCTTGGACATCATTGATGTTGGTCACTTTCGCAATACTGCCACGCAGCTCAGCAATTATTGTCGCCAGCACCAGGTCGACACCGTGTACGCCCATCGAGAATGGCTGCTCGACGAAATGGGTCGGGATGACGGTTGCCTGGAAAAAAACATCCCATTACACCTGGTTGATGACAGCTTACTTAGTCCGCTTGAGATCGCCAAAGGCGACGGCGGTCCATATAAGGTATTTACGCCGTTCTCGCGGCGCAGCCGAAACCATTTGGCCACCAAATTCCCCACGTGCCTTCGCCGCCCGCAAGCCATTGCTAAAGCAGCCCCTAATCCAACCTGCCCCGTATTCGGCGAAGAGCGCGACTCCAGCCTCTGGCCCGCAAGCCAAGATGCGCTGCTAGGCCAGCTTAGAGACTTCTGCGCTGAACGCGCTGACGATTATCGCGAGGCCAGGGACTTTCCCGGCCTCGATGACACGTCCCGACTGTCCGCAGCCCTAAGCTTTGGCCTGCTCAGCCCCCGGCAGTGTTTAGCGCGCTTACAACAAGAATGCGGCGAGGCAATCTGGGATGGGAATAGCGGCGCAGGTACCTGGTTTAACGAGCTGCTATGGCGGGAATTTTACCGTCACGTCGCTTACCATTTCCCTAAAGTTGTGCGTGGCCGCGCCTTTCAAGCCTATACCGAACGCATTCCCTGGCCCAATAACCAAAGCCGCTTTGAGGCTTGGCAGGCGGGCCGTACCGGCTACCCAATAGTCGACGCAGGCATGCGTCAACTGCGGGAGTCTGGCTGGATGCACAACCGCCTGCGCATGATTACGGCATCGTTTTTGTGTAAAGACCTACATATAGACTGGCGCTGGGGCGAGCGGCACTTTATGGAAAACCTCATCGATGGCGATTTTTGTTCGAATAACGGCGGCTGGCAATGGGCCGCATCCACCGGCACCGACGCCGCGCCGTATTTCCGCATTTTTAACCCGACCACCCAAGGCCAGCGCTTTGACGCCAAGGGCGAATTTATTCGGCGCTATCTGCCCGAGCTACGTCATTTATCAGACAAGGCGCTTCACCAGCCCCCAGCATTAGACATCTACCCCGCACCGATCGTCGAACACAAAGAAGTGCGAAAAATTACCCTCGCACTTTTTAAGAATGTGAGGGACTAAGCACACGTAATCCGCTTTAATTGCGCCGCTTGCTACTGGCTATATTGCGCTCTAGTGCACTATGCTATCGCATGCTGGGGCACAATAAATCAAAAGGAGAAACCGTGCGATTAGCTGTACTAATTCTGCTCGCCATCAATACCCTGTTTACAAGCCTTGCTGTTCATGCTGGCGCCAACGCCCAACAGGTGTTTGGCCTGAGTGAATACGTCTATATTGAAGAGCTGGGCGTACGCTATAAAGCCAAAATTGATACCGGCGCAGAAAGCGCATCGATCAATGCAATCAACGCCAAGGTTGAGAAGGGCCGCGGTAAAAAAGACGACCTAGTGCACTTTGATTTGGTTTTACCAAACAACACCCTAAAATCTGTCTCGCTACCACTCAGTAAGCACATCCGCATCAAGCGTCGAGCGGCAGATTACGGCGAAGATGAAAAAGACTATAGCCGTCGACCCGTATTGGAGTTGACGTTGTGCGTTGGCGGTCAGTCACACAAGGTTGAGGTCAATCTTGCTGACCGTCGCCAATTTTCTAAACCTATGCTAGTCGGCTCCGACCCATTGACCGCCTTTGGTGCTTTGGTCGACCCGAGTAAAAAATATTTGCAGGACAAATCCCTCTGCCCTATAAAAGCAGACTCCGAGGAGCACGATGAATGAAGGGCGTTAAATTACATGTCAGGGTATTAGCGTTAGCGCTATTGCTGATCGGCGCCGCCAGTACCGCCTGGCAGATATTCGTGCTAAATATTCCGGTATCCTCGGACACCACCGAACCAGTGTGGGTCATAGATACCAAGCTCACTTTTAACGCCCGCGACAACACGCCCGTCAAAGTACAAATGTATGTACCGCCGAGCTGGAGCAAATTCATTACCCTGAACGAGAGTTTTATCTCGAAAAATTACGGGGTAAACACCGACATCGTTAACGATAACCGCCAAGCGGTGTGGTCTGCCCGTCGCGCCGAAGGTCAGCAGCAGTTGTTTTATCGACTTATGCTAACCAAACGCAGCAACTCGCGCTTTGCCGAGTCTGAAGCTGGCCCACTGTTTCGTGAAAGCCCTGATCTACAAGGCGTAGAAAAAGTCGCCGTCGAGGCCTTATTAAAACCAATACGCGAGCATTCCGCCGATATCGAAACCTTTATCCGCGAAGCCATCAAACTCATAAACGAGCCTAGCAACGACAATGCCCGCCTGCTACTGGGCAATAATTACACCCAAAACAATAAGTCGATGGTGCTCGAACTGCTGCTCTCGTCGGCACATATTCCCGTAGAGCGGGTACGTACCCTGCGCTTAATCAGTGGCGTAGCCCAGACCCCAGAGCTGTGGATGCGCAGCTATAACGGCAAGCGCTGGCTGTATTTCAACCCGGAAACCGGCGCCCAGGGCCTACCCAACGACCGCGTAGTGTGGTGGACCGGCAATGATCCTATCGCCAAAGTCGAAGGGGGCCGCCATCTGAAAGTAGAAATCACCGCCAATCAAAAGGTAATGAACTCAATCACCTTGGCGCAGTCGATTGCCGAGAGCAAAGAGAACAAATTCTGGGCACTTTCTCTTTACGATTTGCCACTGCAGTCCCAGCAAACCTTTGAAATTATACTAATGATCCCTATTGGCGTTATGCTGATCTTGGTGCTGCGCAATATTGTGGGTCTAGAAACCTTGGGCACCTTTACTCCTGTGCTCATTGGTCTCGCCTTTCGGGAGACTCAGGTTTTATGGGGGATTATTCTATTCACCTTAATTACCGCACTCGGCTTGTCGATACGCTCCTATCTTGAGCACTTACATTTGCAGCTATTGTCCCGACTCTCTGTGGTATTAACCTTTGTCGTTATTATCATGGCCCTAATCAGCGTGCTCGGGCATCGTTTGGGCTTGGATCGCGGCCTGTCTATTGCCCTGTTCCCAATGGTTATCCTCACTATGTCCATCGAGCGGATGTCGATCGTGTGGGAGGAGCGGGGCGGCCTGCACGCGGGTAAAGTGGGTATTGGTACACTCATTGCGGCAACCTTGTCGCACTTGATGATGACCTACCCAGCATGGACCTATTTCGTGTTTACCTTCCCTGGTATGTTATTGATATTTATCTCGTTTATGTTAGTACTAGGCCACTATCGTGGCTACCGGCTAACCGAACTGTTCCGGTTTAATGCCATGATCAAGGGTAGACAATAATGTCCTTGTTCAGCACCTGGAAGGATCTTCGTCAGCGCGGCGTAATGGGCATCAATCAGCGTAATGCCGACTATGTGTTGCGCTACAATCAGCGCCATCTTTATCCCTTGGTCGATGACAAAATTAAAACCAAGGAGCGCGCGCTAGAGGTCGGGATTCACGCTCCCACCATGTACGGTGTAATTGATTCCGACAAAGGTATTAGCAAGCTAAAAGACATCGTTAAGGGTCACAGCGACTTCGTCATCAAGCCCGCACAAGGCGCCGGTGGCGATGGTATCTTAGTTATCGCCGATCAGTTTGAAGGCTATTACCGCACGACCTCCGGCCGCTTATTAAGCACCGAAGATATTGAGTTCCATATTTCGGGCATACTGTCTGGCATCTATTCATTGGGCGGCCACCGCGACCGCGCGCTAATAGAATACCGCGTCATCCCCGACCCCATCTTCAGCGCCATTAGCTATGAAGGGGTTCCTGACATTCGCATCATCGTCCTTAAAGGTTACCCGCTACTCGCCATGCTGCGCCTGCCTACCCGCCAGTCCGGCGGCAAAGCCAATCTGCATCAAGGTGCGATCGGCGTCGGTGTCGACCTCGCCACCGGCATTACCCTTGATGGCACTTGGCACAACAAGCTGATCAACAAACACCCCGACACCACCAACCCGGTGCGCGGCGTCCAACTGCCTTATTGGGAGGGTTTTATGTCGCTAGCAACACGCTGTTACGAGCTGACCGGCCTAGGCTACCTCGGGGTCGACATGGTATTGGACAAAGATCAAGGTCCGCTGATGCTCGAGCTGAACGCCCGACCCGGCTTAAATATCCAAATCGCCAATGACACCGGCTTAGCTGCGCGCTGCAAGCAAGTTGAAGATGAAATCGAGCGCTTAAACGCCAAAGGTATTACCCTAGCCAAACCCGCGAAACGTATGGCATTTTGCCAGCGCGAATTTGCCCAGCCCCTGAAAAAGCTCGATACACTAAATGCCGAAATAGACGCAATCGAACCGGGCGCGCCTTAAGAAAATTAAGCTTTAGGCATAAAAAAACCGCGTAACGACCAAAAGGACTACGGTCGCTACGCGGTCATGATACGCACCAATTACTTAGCGGTACGCTCCTTAGCAATTAGCTCTTCTGCCACCTTCAGCATCTCAGCCTTACCACCTGCCGAACGGCCGGTTACGCGATATTTGCCATTGACGATTAGCTCTGGCGTACCAGCAATGCCATAAGCTCGGGCCCGCGCGTCGGCTTGCTTCACCTGACTGTTCACCCCAAAAGAGTCAAACGTCTTGCGAAACTTCTCAGCATCTACGTCGCTGTGCGCCAAAAACAATTTTTCAATTGCCGCACTATCACGCAAAGGGTTGCGATCAACGTTAATGGCATTGAATAACGGCGTGTGCAGCTGCTCGATAACACCCAGGGCTTCTGCGGTATAAAACGCCTTGGCGTGAACCACCATCAACTCATTCCACATGGCCGGTGAACGACGAAACTCAACGTCTGCCGGCAGCTGCTTCGCCCAGGCCTCTAGCATGGGGTCGAAATCAAAGCAGTGACTACAACCATACCAAAACACTTCTGTTACTTCGATTTTTTGCGGGTTAGCGGTACGCACCGGCTGCGCCACACGAATATAGCGCTCACCACTGCTCGCAACGCGTTCAGCAGTATCTACAGTATTTACCGCCGTGCTGGCTGGCGCTTTAGCGGGTGCCACTGGCTCAGCGCCATCGCTGCACGCCGAAACCATAAGCAAAAAACTGAATACGCTGACGAGCGGAATAAATTTCTTAAACATGAATCCCCCTGATTATACGATCAAGTGTTATAAGATCGAGAGTGCCATAGATCAAACGACACATTGAAATTGTTTTTCTACGCTGTTCAGACACCAAGTACTCACTATTGTTCGGGGCTTGGCCCCAGTATATTTCAGTGATAAAAAAGGCGGCCTAAGCCGCCTTTTTGCCAATGCACCCTTAAGGATGCAAGCCCTGAATAAAGCTGGCTACCGCCTCAATTTCTGAATCACTTAATTTGAAGGAAATCGTCCGCATTACCATGGCATCGCCGTCGTTAGCACGCCCCTCACGACCATCAGCCGCCGCGCGGAAGGCTTTTAGCTGGGCAACGGTGTAATCGGCATGCTGGCCACCAAGCGCTGGAAAACCCGCTGCGGCCATGCCGCTACCGCTAGGTGAGTGGCAAGCGGCACAAGCCGGAACATTGCGGTCAGCAATACCACCACGGTAAATTGCTGCGCCCTTAGCAACAATCGCGGGATCAGCCTGACCCGTGCTAATCGCTTGGCTCGAATAAAAAGCAGCAATATCAGCAATATCTTGCTCAGACAAATTATCCGTCTGGCCGGCCATCATTGGCACGGAGCGGGCGCCTGATTTAATGTCATTCAGCTGCTTAATCAAATAGCGCTCACCCTGACCCGCCAGCTTGGGGAAGCTAGGCGCGGCGCTATTGCCGTCAGCACCATGACACGCTGCGCAGGCGGCTGCCTTCGTCTTGCCTGCCCGAGAATTTCCTTCCGCAGCCGCGGCCGCACCGGCAAACACCAAGGAAGCAAACATCACTAATAAGCTTTTTTTCATTGTTTGGTACTCTTTAAACAGATAATTCTGTGCAAAATATACATTAGCCCACCCAATTTAAGACTTGGGCGCCGCCATAAACTCAATTAAGGCTTTAAAATCATCGGCGCTGCAGTCAAAACACAGGCCTTTAGGCGGCATGGTATTGAAGCCTTCTGCCGCATGCTTAACTAGGGTGTCCATGCCTTTCTCCATGCGCGGCGCCCAATCAGCCACCACGTGGGACTTTGGCGCACCATTGGCACCAAAGGCGTGACAGGCAAAACAGGATTTTTGGTAGCGATCCAAAACCGCCTGCTCAGTAGCCAAAGCAGAGACGCCAGACACTGAAAGCAGTATAGCCACGAGCCATTTATTCATGATCTACCTCTCAATTTTCCGTATAACGGCGCAGGATGAGACAATATAAAAACTGCGGCATTATACACAACTACATGGCGCCGGGGCCAATAATTGCCGTAAAATGCCCCGGCATTCGCAAATCTCCCTCGGACTCACTATGTCATCAAGCCCAGCACTGAATTACCGCCGCGCCAGCTATTTAAAAAGCTCCCCCAACCTAACCCATTGCCCAGACGACAGTGGTGCTGAGGTCGCGTTTGCTGGACGCTCTAACGCGGGCAAGTCTAGCGCGATCAACCGCCTCACAGAAAACAAAAAACTGGCAAAAACCAGTAAAACACCGGGCCGCACCCAGTTACTTAACTTTTTCGTATTAGATGACAGCGGTCGCCAGCGCTTAGTCGACCTACCCGGTTACGGTTTTGCAAAAGTGCCCCTAGCGGTGAAAAACGAATGGCAGCGCAATTTGGAAGCCTACCTGCAAAAACGCCAATCCCTGCGCGGCATGGTGTTAATGATGGATATCCGCCATCCGCTCACCGAGTTTGACCAGCAAATGGTACGCTGGGCAACAAAGAGCAATATGCCAATGCATCTCTTGCTCACCAAGTCCGACAAATTAAAGCGCGGCCCGGCCACCGCCACCTTATTAATGGTGCGTAAAAGCCTTGCCGAATATGGCGATTTAATCAGTGTACAACTGTTTTCGGCGCCCAATGGCGACGGCTTACAGGAATTGCGCAACAAATTGGACGAGTGGCTGAATACCGACAATATGGTCGACATGGTTTACATCGACGACGACGACGCCATTAGCAGTGGACCGGAAACCCCCACCAAAACATAGGCGCGGGAAAAAAGCCCGGCGAACTATGACTCACCGGGCAATCCTACTCCTAATGGAGTCAGGGGGAGACAAGTCTCCAACGCGGGCGCCATCCTCAAGCACATCAAGATGACGGCCCTATTACTTTAGACCCGGAACTCTAATTGCGCAAATCTTAACCACTCGATATTTCCTCGACCTTCGACCCGCGCCCACTGACTAATGCGCCTCATCCCAATTTGCACCAACCCCCACACCAACTTCCAACGGCACCGCCAAATCTGCCGCCGCCATCATCAACCGCACAACCTCCGTTTGCACGGCTTCCAGATCCGCTGGCGCGACCTCTAAAACCAGCTCATCGTGAACCTGCATAATCATTTTAGCGTCCACGCCACCGCTACTTAAATACTCGTCCACAGCAATCATTGCCCGTTTAATAATATCCGCAGCCGTACCCTGCATTGGCGCATTGATTGCCGTGCGCTCGGCTGCTTGGCGGCGCATACCATTTCGGGCATTAATTTCAGGTAAGCGCAGTCGGCGGCCAAACAGGGTTTCAACATAGCCTTTTTCAGACGCAGAGACCCGAGTTTCGTCCATGTACCGCAACACACCAGGATAACGCTCAAAATAGCGATCAATATACTGCTGCGCCTCTTTGCGCCCCAAATGCAGCTGCCGCGCCAAACCAAAGGCGGACATGCCGTAAATTAAGCCAAAATTGATGGCCTTGGCGTTGCGCCGCTGCTCGTCGCTCACCTCGTCGGTGGTCACGCCGAATACCTCAGCGGCGGTCGCACGGTGAATATCTTCACCGCGCGAGAAAGCATCGACCAAGCCGCGATCACCCGACAAATGGGCCATGATCCGCAATTCAATCTGGGAGTAATCCGCCGCCAAAATCACATAGCCCGGCGGGGCGATAAAGGCTTGGCGAATACGCCGCCCCTCGGCACTGCGAATGGGTATATTCTGTAAATTTGGATCAGAGGAGGATAAACGCCCGGTCGCCGTCACCGCCTGATGATAGGAGGTGTGAACACGGCCAGTTTTCGGGTCTATCTGCAGGGGCAGTTTGTCGGTGTACGTCGATTTCAGTTTGGCCATGCCCCGGTGTTCGAGTATCACCCTGGGCAAAGGGTAATCGTGGGCCAACTCAAGCAAAACTTCCTCGGCAGTA
The DNA here is from genome assembly GCF_041584495.1 of Zhongshania sp. Taxonomy (GTDB): domain Bacteria; phylum Pseudomonadota; class Gammaproteobacteria; order Pseudomonadales; family Spongiibacteraceae; genus Spongiibacter. Next base: position 12,989 of record NZ_JBFHDY010000019.1, on the reverse strand, counting down.
GACGGCGCACCTTTTGGGGTTTTTTTAGTCACCGGTATTTGCAGACGCTCAAACAGAATTTCACCTAGCTGCTTGGGAGAGGCCAAATTAAACTCGCCACCCGCCAGCTCATATGCCTCCTGCTCCAGCGCCTGCATCTTCATGCCCAGCTCATGACTCTGCTTACCGAGCAAATCGCGATCAACATAGGCACCATTGCGCTCAATCCGCGACAGCACCGGCACCAAGGGCAGCTCGATATTGCGATACACCGCCAACAACCCCTCGTGCTGCTGAATTTTCGGCAACAGCGCCTGATACAGCCGCAGCGTAATATCGGCATCCTCTGCCGCGTAGGGCCCAGCTTGCTCCAAGGCAATTTGATTAAAGGTGATTTGCTTGGCACCTTTCCCCGCGATGTCCTCAAAGTGAATAGTGCTGTGATCGAGATATTTCAGTGCCAAGGTGTCCATGTCGTGGCGGCTGCCAGTGGAATCCAAGACATACGACGCCAACATGGTGTCGTCGTGAATACCCCGCAGCGCGATGCCATGGTTGAGCAGCACATTGGCATCGTATTTCAGATTCTGACCGACTTTATAGAGCTCGGGATCTTCCAGCAAAGGCTTCAACTGGGCCAGCACATGGGCCTCATTTAACTGATCGGGTACGTCGAGGTAGTCGTGAGCAAAAGGTAAATACGCCGCCTCTCCGGGCCTTACCGCAAAAGAAACGCCCACGATTCTGGCCTGCATATAATTTAAACTGGTCGTTTCAGTATCAAAGGCGAATATTTTTGCTGCGCGCAGCTTGCCCAACCACAAGTCAAAATCAGCCTCGGTCAGAATAACCTGGTATTGCGCGGCATCTAGCCCCGACACCTCCGCAGAAGTAATCGCTAACTCATCGACCATCTCGCCAGTACTCGCCAAGCCGGACAGCGCAGACACAGGCTCACGACTAGTCGATTCGGCACTTATATTGGCGCTGCGCTCTTCCCGGCTCAGCTCATCGACCCACGTTTTAAATTCATACTCTTTAAACAGGCTCAGTAAGCGCTCGTTATCAGGCGCCGCGGGCAGAAGGTCGGCGACACCCACGTCCAGCGGCACATCACATTTAATCGTGGCCAAGGTATAAGAAAGAAAGGCATTGTCATGACTGTCGGCCAATTTTTTAGCAACCCCTTTGGCGCCACGTATTGGCAAGTCCGCAACCTTGTCGATATTCGCATAAATACTACTAAGCCCGCCCAAGGCCTGAATTAACGCCAGCGCGGTCTTCTCACCCACACCTGCAACGCCGGGGATATTGTCGACTTTGTCGCCCATTAGGGCGAGAAAATCAATGATCAGCTCCGGGGGCATACCAAACTTTTCTTTCACCCCTGCCACATCCATTACCGTGTCGGTCATGGTGTTCACCAAGGTGACATGATCATTCACCAACTGAGCCATGTCTTTATCGCCGGTCGATACCAACACCGGCCGCTCTTTACCCGCTTGGGCAGCGAGGGTGCCAATGACATCGTCAGCCTCGACACCGTCAATCACCAGCCGAGGCACGCCCATGGCGTCGATAATCGCATTAATTGGCTCAATCTGGCTGCGCAAATCATCCGGCATAGGCGGACGTTGAGCTTTGTACTGGTCGTACATATCGTCGCGAAACGTCTTTCCCTTGGCGTCAAACACCACGGCAATAGGGCTGTCTGGGTAGTCTTTGTACAGACGCCGCAACATATTGATCACCCCCTTTATTGCCCCGGTGGGCTGGCCCTTTGAGGTATTCAAAGGCGGTAGGGCATGAAAAGCACGGTAGAGGTAGGAGGAGCCATCAACCAAGATCAGAGGTTTTATCGCAGTCATAGTAATGATTTAACACGTCATTATAGAAAGCGGAGAGTGTAGCACGAGGCTCTACGGCAAAATATTCCAGTAAGCGTCATGCAAAGTGTTACTGTTTTTCACAAGAAAAGCCAATGTGGCCGCAACATTACCCAAAGGTTAACGAAACTTAAGGCGACAAGGGGATTATATATGTTACATTACGTAACACAAGGTAACCTTTTGCCTTGTTCCGAGAAAAGATCACTCGGTTGAATAGAGGAGAGAGCAAAATGAAAAACCTTACCAGCGCAATCTTAATCTTGGTTGCCAGTACTATGGCGACTGCTGCCGAACCGGAAGTAGGTGCGAACCAGTCGCTGGTATTGGCTTACAATCAAACAGCCGAAATGCCAAAAGCTAAGGCGCAGATTGAATACGCGTCAAAAGCTTCTGCAGATCGCTTTTTAGAGAAAACTCTGGATGTTGTATCAGCCACACTGAACGTGGAGCTGGATATGCAAACTCGCTACACTGTGCCTAGCATCGCCAAAAACTAGGGCCGCAGCGCAGGCTAGCTAGGCGCAAGACTAGTATGCGCCTAGCTCCAATTGGCCGCTAAGCCGCGAAACAACTAAGAAAAGCCTGCCCGAGCTGACGGTATAAACGTAAAAAGCCGTCAGCCTTCTTCATCCCCACACCAAGGGGATCAATTTCTATTACCGGTATATCCAAACCCGAGGTCAGCGCATTTAGCATTGCTGCAGGGTATTGCGGCTCACGAAAAACACAGGCAAATTCCCCATTCTGAAGCCGCGACCGCAACTCAACAATGTGCCGCGCACCTGGCAGCCGGTCCGAGGTCGGCATAACCACCTGGGCTTCGGTCAGATTATAATGGCGCTCAAAACGGCTGAACCCGTCGTGTAACAACAAATAAGGGCGACCGCTTAAACGGGCAACATCGAGCTGCAACTGTTTGTCGTACTGCCGAAACTCGGTACTAAACCGCGCAGCGTTAGCATGAAAATACGCACCCCGGGTCGGCATACGGTCTGACAGTACACGGGCGATGCGGCGCGCCATGTGCTGAACCTGCTCTGCGTCCATCCAAACATGGGGGTCTTCACCCAGACTCAACGCAGGGAAAAGGGCGATCGCATTACTCTGATTGACGACGGCCTTCTGTAAATACGACTCCATTGCTGGACCAACCCAAAGCACCACATCAGCACTGCGCAAGCGCTGCATGTCTGAGGGCCGCAATTGGAAGTCATGCGGGGAGACGGTAGCTGGCGCCAATACATCGACCGTTACCGCATCACCCGCAATGTCGCCAACGAGTAACTGCAGCGGCAGAATGCTGGTTAATACTACTGGCTTGTCGGCTGCCCAGGCCATATTGCTGAACATCCACACCAGCACCAATCCCGACACTATTGCTTTCAAGCACATTTCCCCATTGTTTATCACCGCACCAATGCAATATTATAACATTATATTCTTTGCAAAACCTTCCGGACGCCCCAAAGTAATGCACAACATTTACCCGCAGCACAATCACCAACACTGCATTGATGAAGCACTGCTCCGCGCCCGCGACCTCTGCCAGCAACACCAACTTAAATTCACCACTATCCGCGAACTGGTATTGACCACGGTGTGGTCAAGCCACAAACCAATAGGTGCCTATACTATTCTTGAAAAACTGGCAAAAGAAGGCCTACGCCGCCCCGCGCCACCAACGGTGTATCGCGCACTGGATTTCCTGTTGGATAACGGCCTCATCCACCGCATTGCCTCGCTCAATGCTTTTGTTGGCTGCAACGAGCCCGGCCACGCTCACCAAGGCCATTTTCTTATTTGTCGCCACTGCCAAGTTGCTCTTGAGCTGGACACCCAGCTTATATACCCCGCAATTTCCGCCGCCGCTAAGCAGCAGAACTTTTCGGTCGACACGGCCAGCCTCGAAGTTGTTGGCTGCTGCGCCCGCTGTAGCGAGACTGTCAGCAATGACTGAGACTGCGCTGCTTCGCCTTGACAAGATTTCCTTAAAACACCAGCAACAAAGCTTGCTGAGCAATATCAGCCTAAGCTTATCGGCCAAGCAAATTATGACGGTTATTGGCCCCAATGGGGCGGGTAAAAGCACCTTAATAAAAGTTGCCTTGGGTTTAATAAAAGCCGATAGCGGCACAATCTACCGACGCCCCGGCCTGCGTATTGGCTATATGCCACAACGGCTGAGCCTGAATCCATTAATGCCCTTAAGCGTGTCGCGATTCTTAGCCATGGCCAAGTCTAATACAAGGCAAATTGAGGCCGCCCTAGCCCGTACTGGCATTCAGCATTTACACAACCGTCCCTTGCACGACATTTCTGGCGGGGAGACTCAACGAGTCTTGCTTAGCCGAGCCTTACTCAGCAGCCCCGACCTATTGGTGCTCGACGAGCCCGCGCAAGGCGTGGATATCAGCGGCCAGACCGAACTTTACGAACTGATTGATGCCCTTCGCGACGATCTTGGTTGCGCCGTCTTGATGGTGTCCCACGACTTACATTGGGTAATGGCGCAAACCGACACGGTAATTTGCCTTAATCAACATATTTGCTGTCATGGCCACCCCGAACAGGTGAGTAGCGACCCTGAATACTTAGCGTTGTTCGGCCGCCGCCACGCCGAAGCCGTCGCGCTCTACCAACACGATCACGACCACCAACACGATATTCACGGCGACGTAGTCTGCGAGCATAAGCACGATGATTGATATTTTACTCTATGCCCTGCTTGCCGGACTGATGGTCGCCGCAGTATGCGGCCCACTCGGCGCGCTGGTCACCTGGCAGCGTATGGCCTACTACGGTGACACACTCGCCCACTCAGCACTGCTCGGCCTTGCGGTCGGCCTTGTATTGCAAGCCAACCTCCAATACAGCGTGCTGTTTACCTGCCTTTTTATTGCCGTTGTTTTATTTACCCTACAGTGGTGGCGAAACATCGCCCTAGACAGCTTACTGGGCATACTCTCGCACAGTAGTTTGGCGCTGGGTTTGGTCTGCCTGTCCTTTATCGACAATCAAAGCGTGGATTTAAACGCGTTTTTATTTGGTGATTTACTGGCTATTTTGCGTGAGGACTTACTCAATTTAGCCATTATTTGCGCACTCGTTTTAGGGCTATTGTGGCGTTACTGGTCGGCGTTAGTTGCTGTGTGCGCTCACGCCGAGCTGGCAGATATCGAGGGCTTGCCGGTGCAACGCTTGCGCCTGCTACTCATGCTGATGGTCGCCGCTACGGTGGCAGTGGCAATGAAAATCGTCGGCGTACTCTTAATTACCGCCATGCTAATCATTCCCGCATCTGCGGCCGCCAGAGTCGCACGCAGCCCAGAACAAGCCGCACTTCTCGCAGCACTTATCGGTGCCATCGCGGTTTGTGGCGGATTAGCGGGGGCTTGGCATTGGGACACCCCAGCCGGGCCCAGTATCGTGTTGAGCGCCGGCGCTTTATTTGTATTGGGGCAATTAGCGCCAGGGTATAGGCGTAATTGATAACAGCGGCAGGGCGCCGCTGTTATCAATTAGTGATATTCACGAATCGAAAGGTAAGCGCGCTTTAGCTTGCTGATTTCCAGCGGGGCCTTAAAGAAACCAACCGAGTGTCCTTTGGGATTCACTAAGGCGACGTTGGCGCTGTGCTCCACCTGATAGTTATTGCCGCCACCGGGCACTTTAGTAAACGGAATATTCAGCGAGGTGGCGAAACGATGCATTTCCAGAAAATCGCCGGTGATACCACGAAACCCAGGATGAAAAAAATCCAAATAACTATGTAACTGCTCGGGGGTATCCCGAGCTGGGTCAACACTGCTCAACCAAATTTGCGTATCAGCCTGAACCGCTGGCTCTAGCTCTTGATAAAAAGCCTTTAGCTGAGCAAGGGTAGTAGGGCAAACATCAGGGCAGTAGGTAAAGCCAAAAAAGATAAGATTCCATTTACCTTCCAGAGACGTTGGCGTTAATGGTTCGCCGAGGTCATTCAGCAAACTAAAATTCGGCAGTGTTCGCGGATTCTCATAGAGATAAGCCCCCTGAGATTTAAGCTCTTCAGCGGTCATCATGCGCGCACGGGTTGCCGCATAAAAAAAGCCTGCCACCAGCACAATCCCCACCGCGACAATTGCCAGAACCGTTAAGCGAACTCCACGCTGGCGCTCAACTGCACCGTCATTATTTGCTGAGTCTTCAGTCATCGTGCATCAACCTCAAAGATGGTCATTGCTGGCAGTAAGTAATGATCCAAAAGCATTATCATAAATAGCGCCATTAAATAAATAATGGAATATTTAAACGTCGCCATTGGCGCCTTAGGGTTATTTCCCCGCATCAAGACAATGGACCAATACAGGAAACCCGCACCCAAACAAACCGCACCGAGCAAATACAGCGAACCGCTCATACCCGTTGCAAAGGGCAACAACGTCACTACAAACAATAGTATGGTGTAGAGCAAGGTGTGCAATTTGGTATACGCAATACCGTGGGTAACCGGCAACATCGGAATGTCCACTTTGGCGTAATCGTCACGGCGATGAATCGCCAAGGCCCAGAAATGCGGTGGCGTCCAAATAAAAATAATCAGAACCAAAAGCAGGGCATGACCGTGGACCTCATTGGTCACTGCCGTCCAGCCAAGCAATGGCGGCGCGGCGCCAGCAATACCACCAATGACAATATTTTGTGGCGTGGCCCGCTTTAAATACAAGGTGTAAACCACGGCATAGCCAAGCAGTGAGGCAAGCGTCAACCACGCGGTGAGCGGGTTAACCAAAAGGAGCAAGATCGCCATACCCGCAATGCCAATAATAGCTGCAAAAATACCGGCGTTGCGATTACTCACTCGGCCTTGCGCGATAGGGCGATTGTGAGTGCGTGCCATTATCAAATCAATGCGGCTATCCACCAAATGATTAATGGCGGCGGCGGCGGCCGCGCACAAAGCGATCCCAAGATTGCCAAATATCAATGCATCCCACGGCACCATACCGGGTACCGACATAAACATGCCAATGACTGACGTTAGCAGCATTAGCAACACCACATTGGGTTTACATAACTCGTAATAATCCCGCCAATTGGCCGCCAACTGTGGCTGTGTCATACCCGAACTCCCCCGCGGTTTACCGCCGCTGTAAAGACCAAATAACTGATTGTTACCTGGCTAAGCAATAAAATTGCACCAACAAGATTATGAGCAACGGCGACACCGATCGGGAAGCTAAATACAATATTGCTAATACCCAAGGCAATCTGCACTGCCAATATAACGAGCATGACGCTCGCCGCTTTATTCGCGGGCGCCATACTTAATTGCCGCAATTTAAAGAATAAAAACAATAAATAGACAGCCGTCACCATAGCCCCAACCCGATGACTAAAGTGAATCGCAACTCGGGCCGCATTATCCATAATACCACCCAAATAATTGGGGCCAATATGCTGCGCTATATTGAAACCTTCACTAAAGTTCATTGGCGGCAACCACGCCCCCTGACACTGAGGAAAATCAGGGCAGGCGATATCCGCATAGTTAGCGGTGGTCCAACCGCCAAGGGCGATCTGACAAATAACAATAACTAAGCCCAGCAGCACCAAGGGCTTCAGCGCCTGTAGCTTAGCTTCACTAATGGCAGGTACTTGCCAGCGTTGATTATTTAAACGCAAGGTTAATAACCACAACAAACTTAAGGTCGTAAAGCCGCCAAGTAAATGCGAAGCCACAACCTGCGGCCACAATTTTAAGGTGACCGTCCACATGCCAAACATGCCCTGCAAAATAATAAAGGCCAGAATAAATACGGGCAGCTTTACCGGCTGCGCTGGCTTGCGCTGACGCAAGGCAAATATCACCAAGCCAATGGTCAACAAGCCCAAACTAGACGCCAAATAGCGATGAATCATTTCCGGCCAAGTTTTGTCGTGCTCCACCGGCATATCAGGATACGCTTCGTTGGCCCGCGCCACTTCATGGTCGGCAGAAGGCCACAACACATGACCGTAGCAGGTTGGCCAGTCAGGACAGCCCAGGCCAGCATCAACCAACCGGGTAAATACCCCCATCGCCAAGACAATGATTGCTACCAGACAAGAAAAGAGGGCCAGTCGAAATCCCGCTTTGCGTTGCGCCACTGTGTTAAATATTGCCATCTTTCTCTACCGTCTATTCTGTATCTAGCCGCTTTGCGCCAACTACTTGATTAGGCGTCCCATATCTTTCAGCACATCCTTACCCAACGTGGTCAGCGTAAGCTGCTCCATATCCGCCGCGCGATAATACATCATCACCCAGCCCATAGGATCCACCACGTAGAAAGTACTTGCATCAAAGGGGTTGATGTCTAAGTTTTTAAGATTACCAAGAAAGGCCTCACCATCGACCTGCAATATCGTCATATCACTGTGTTCTACTTCCAGAAAATCACGCAACGCCGGCGACAGTGGACCGTCAGTAGCTAGGTATATGCGCTCAACACGATCCAATTTTTTGCCCATGGCCGTATGAGTCTGGCGGGTAAGGTAAAGCATACGCTCACAGGCATCCCGGCAATCGCGGCCACCAACAACCATAAACACCCAGCGCGATTCAGCGCGATTAAACAGGAATTCACCGCCATCACGACGCAGCGGATGCAAGTCACCGAGCTGCATTGGTGGGTTAATTAAGGTGCCACGGTTAACCGTGGTGAATGAGATTATGTCTTGCTTCGCCAAATAAAATACCGCGCTTGAAAGCAGGATCACCGCAATGGGGATGGTTAAAATAATCGTTAGCAGTTTTTTGCTACGCTTGTTGTCAGTCGGTATTGTCATTGCTCTTGGCTCTCATTGCTTTTACGACGCTTTAACAGCTCGCCCAAATTACTGTTACGAAAAATAAATATCAGTCCCAACGCAAATGCCATGGCGAACCACTGCACCGCGTAGCCGGTGTGCTTGGCAGGCGTTACATTGACAACCATGCGTTCAATTTCCAGCGCACCAATACTGTCTTTTGATAACCGCAGGGTCGTGGGCAATAGCACCGGGAATTCACCCTTAAGATTATCCAAATCTAACCACTGCTGACGACGGGGCCACAAATCAGTCAGCGGCTCCGCCCCTAAACTGAAGGCCTTCTCGGTATTGCGGTATAACTCGCCGCTTATTTGTAACGGGCCACTGGGTATTTCCGGTTTGGGTAAGGTTTGCCGCGACGGATCGCCCGCAATCCAACCCCGATTTACCAGCAGCTCTCGGCCATCAGCTAGGGTAAAAACCGCTATTATCTCATAACCGAATCGACCATGAGAAATCCGGTTGTCGAGCAGCCAATAACGCTGCGGATCAAACGCGCCAAGAGCGTATACCGGCAGGTAATTTTGATAGTCAGCAACGCCGCTAATCGCAACTGGCGCAAGGTTTCGACGCTGCTCAAAATCGGCCAATAAAGCCGCTTTCTGGTCTGCACGACGCAACTGCCAAAAACCCAAACTGAGTAGGATCGGCAAAATCAGCAAAATCGCCAGCACTGACTTCCAGTCAAACTGCCATTGGAATCTGCTGGGCGGAGACCGCATTTTTCAAATCCTATTGTGTATACTGCGGCGAACTAATATGGAGACTCGCCAGCATGTGGTTAAAAGTTGTCATTGTCGTATTGTTCATAGGGCTAGTGATTAGCCTGTTTAGCGGTTTGTTTTTTCTCATTCAAGATCAGGGCAAAACCATGCGCACTTGGCAGTCGCTGAGTGTACGTTTGGTGATCGCGGTATTACTAATGTCGTTTATTGTTTATGGTTTTTACACTGGTCAGCTAGGCTCAAAAGCCCCGTGGGATCAGCGCCATGGACAAGACGCGCCAATTATCCAGCAAACACCTTAACGCTCCACAAACGACTTGGCCGTTAAGACCTATTTGCTATGCAAATAAACCTTAACGGCCAATGTTACCGTCTCGTCAGCAGCGCGTGCTTAGATAATGTAAACAAACAAGAACAGGAAGACCCAAACCACATCAACAAAGTGCCAGTACCAAGAAGAGGCCTCAAAGCCAAACTGGTCATTCGCGCTAAAATGGCCTTTACCCGCTGAACGCAACCACTGCACCAACAGCATAAAAGTACCCATTGCCACGTGGAAACCGTGGAAGCCAGTCAACATAAAGAAGGTCGTGCCGTAAACACCGCTGTTGAGATGAATACCATATTCGAACAGCGCTTCGTGGTATTCCATGTACTGCAAGTACAGAAAGGTCATACCCATTGCGACGGTGATGAACAGCCATAAGTTGAACTTCTTGCGATTATTCTGCTTCATCGCCACGTGGGCAATGTGACAGGTAAAGCTCGAAGCTAACAGAATGATGGTGTTATACAGCGGCAACCAGTGCGCTATATTAGCAAAACCGGGGAAGGACAAGTGCTTCTCAGCGCCGGTAAATTCACCGTTGTTCGCCAGATGACCTGCTGCCGCCTGGGCCTGCACACCGCCAACCGCATCTTGTGGTGTAGTCAGCAACGGCCAGTTGTACTCAAAGCCGGGCCACAACAGACCATTCATCGCACCCGCTTCGCCTTCACCAGCCAACCAAGGCCCAGCTAAGTTACGGATGTAGAACAGGGCGCCAAAAAACGCACCAAAAAACATTACTTCTGAGAAGATAAACCACTGCATACCCAGCACATAAGAATGCTTGAGCTGAGCACTGTTCATGCCTGCGCGATTCTCCTTAATGGTAATACTAAACCACTGAAACAACGTCGCGGCGAGCCATACTAAGCCGGCAACTAAGATGAAGCCGGAATTTGTTTCTTCGCCAGGGCGGTAGCTGTTGTCGTTGATAAAGCTAGATGCACCATAAACGGTGGTGATCATACCTATCGTCGCACTTACAGCAAGCTTACTACTGTCGGGTACGTAGTATGTTTCGTACCCGGTTTTGCTTTGACCTGCCATTGTTAAGTCTCCATTTTCTCGTTAGAGAAAAACTCTCTTACTTATTTAGATGCCGCCGCAACAGAATCCTGTTTTGCCGCCATCTCGGTTACATCAAATATCGTGTAAGACAAGGTAATCACGTGGATATCTTTTGGTAAATCGCGATCAACAATAAACTGCAACGCCAAATCAGCGTTGGCTCCTGCTGCCAGCGGTTGCTGGTTAAAGCAAAAGCACTCGGTTTTATGAAAATACTCAGCGGCGCGGGACGGAACAAGACTGGGAATTGCCTGTGACACCATGTAACGATCCTGCGTATTCTTTGCATAATACGTTACCATCGCGGATTCACCAGGGTGAACCACAACTTGACTGGTGTTTGGCGAAAACTCCCAGGGCATTGCTTCATTGTTTTGCGCAACAAACTGCACCTTAACGGTACGACTTGTATCAACCTGACTATCTACAACCGTGTATTGTCGGCCGGTTTTACCGTTGATGCCCAACACTTCACAAAGTGCATTGTAAAGCGGGGGCATCACCCACATGGCAAAGGCAAACATCACTACCACTAAGCCCAACAGCTTAAAGCTGAGTTTAGCTATATTTTTGTCTGCCGCCTGCGCCATGTTACACGAGCCTCTTTATTTAACTTCTGGCGGTGTAGTGAAGGTGTGGTATGGCGCAGGTGAAGGCACTGTCCATTCCAGCGTTGTACCACCTTCCCAAACTTTCGCATCCGTTACTGGCTTGCCGTGAGTAATTGTTCTAACAATATTGAACAAGAACAGTAGCTGGCTAGAGCCGTAGATAAACGCACCGATGGACGACATCATATTGAAGTCGGCAAACATCAGATTGTAATCGGGGATACGACGCGGCATACCAGCCAGACCCACAAAGTGCTGCGGGAAGAAGGTCAGGTTAAAGCCGATAAACGAGATCCAGAAATGGGTCTTACCCATGGTCTCGTTGTACATCTTACCGGTCCACTTTGGCAGCCAGTAGTACACAGCAGATGACAGTGCGAAGATCGCACCAGCAACCATCGTGTAGTGGAAGTGGGCAACAACAAAGTAGCTGTCGTGGTACTGGAAGTCAGCAGGCGCAATCGCCAGCATCAGACCAGAAAAACCACCAACCGTGAACAAGAACACCTTAGCAATCGCGAACAACATTGGCGTTTCAAGAGTGATCGAGCCCTTGAACATCGTGGTAACCCAGTTGAATACTTTAGCCGCCGTTGGTACCGCAATCAGCATCGTGGCGTACATAAAGAACAGTTCGCCAGCAATCGGCATACCAACCGTATACATATGGTGAGCCCATACGATAAACGACAGGAAGGCGATTGACGATGTTGCGTAAACCATGGAGTCATAACCGAACAGCGGCTTGCGCGAGAAGGTCGGAATAACTTCAGATACCACACCAAAAGCAGGCAGGATGATGATGTAAACTTCAGGGTGACCAAAGAACCAAAACACGTGCTGGAACAGTACCGGGTCACCGCCACCAGCGGCCGAGAAGAAGCTGGTGCCGAAGTGAATATCCATTAACATCATGGTTACCGCACCGGCTAGAACTGGCATAACCGCAACCAACAAGAAGGCAGTAATCAACCATGTCCATACAAACATTGGCATCTTCATGTACGTCATGCCAGGTGCGCGCATGTTTACAACAGTAGCAATGATGTTAATGGAACCCATGATCGACGATATACCCATGGCGTGAACCGCAAATATAAAGAAGGTCACACTTGGTGGCGCATAGGTCGTCGACAGTGGCGCGTAGAACGTCCAACCGAAGTTAGGGCCACCGCCATCCATCAGCAGGGTAGATGCCAACAGCAAGAACGTGGGTGGCAGAATCCAGAAGCTCCAGTTGTTCATGCGTGGCAATGCCATATCTGGCGCACCAATCATCAACGGAATCATCCAGTTAGCCAGGCCGACGAAGGCGGGCATAATGGCGCCGAAAACCATGACGAGACCGTGCATGGTCGTCATCTGGTTAAAAAACTCTGGCTGCACAATTTGCAGGCCAGGCTGGAACAATTCAGCACGAATAATCATGGCGAACGAGCCGCCAAGCAGGAACATCGCAAAGCTGAACCACAAATACATCGTACCGATGTCTTTGTGGTTGGTGGTAAATAACCACCGAGTTAAACCTTTAGCAGGTCCGTGATGAGCACCCATGGTG
>NZ_JBFHDY010000018.1:0-39535 GCF_041584495.1 Zhongshania sp. | reverse complement strand
GACCTTAGCCTCAGTAGCAAGTAGTTTTTTAAACTTTCTTACCACCCCAACTGCTTAAACAAATCGCGTTCCGCACCTCGGTGAAGTCCGCCTCAGCAGTTGAGGAGGCGCATTATAGACACGCCAGCTTAGGAGTCAACATACTTTGCTAAATAATTGAAAATACTTGTAAAATGGTCGTTTTGTAAGCAAGATGGCTACTTATTGCTCGACTCAACACCGCGTCAGCAGCGCATTCGGTACTATCGAACACCGATATTTCTATACTGCGCACTAAGGCGCGCAGCCCTCACAGCATATATCGGCAAAGCACCCCTTTCTACACACCAAAAAAAACCACCCGATGGGTGGTTTTTTTTGGTGTTAACGCTACTTAAGCAAAGGGATGACGTAGCACTATCGTTTCAACGCGATCAGGGCCGGTAGATATAATATCTATTGGCACACCGACGATTTCTTCGATGCGGCGAATATAAGCCCGCGCATTTTCTGGCAACTCTTCAAGCGACTTAGCACCCACGGTAGATTCTGACCAACCCGCGACATCTTCGTAGATCGGTGTAATCGTACTGTAGTCTTCGCAGTCGAACGGCGCAGCAATCGATTCACCAGCGGGATTTTTATAATCCACGCACATGCGAATCGTTTCCAAACCATCAAGGACATCCAATTTGGTCAGACATATACCAGTCACACTATTAATCCGCACGGCTTGACGCAACGCCACACCATCAAACCAACCACAGCGACGCGGCCGCCCCGTAGTGGCACCAAACTCATGCCCTTTTTTGGCTAAGTAAGCACCGGTCTCGTCAAACAACTCGGTTGGGAAGGGGCCGCTACCAACGCGCGTGGTATAGGCCTTGGTAATACCCAGAACATAGTCGAGATACAAAGGGCCAAAACCGCTTCCCGTAGCGGTACCACCTGCAGTGGTATTTGATGAGGTCACAAAAGGGTAAGTGCCGTGATCAATATCCAGCAAGGAGCCTTGAGCACCCTCAAATAAAATATTGGCGCCCTCTTCCCGATACTTATGCAGCGCACTGGTCACATCGGTAACCATAGACCGCATTTCTTCCGCCATACGCAGCGCGTCATCTAGGGTCTTTTGGTAATCGATCGCGGGCACTTTGTAGTATTCGGTGAGCATGAAGTTATGGTATTCCATCACTTCTTTAAGCTTTACCGCAAAACGGTCAGCATTATACAGGTCACCCAAGCGCAAACCGCGACGCGCCACCTTGTCCTCATAAGCAGGGCCAATGCCGCGCCCGGTGGTGCCAATCTTAGCCTCACCACGCGCAGCCTCACGCGCCAAATCAAGGGCAACGTGGTAAGGCAGAATCAATGGACAAGCCGGGCTCAGGCGCAGGCGCTCGCGCACCGGCACACCATTAGTCTCTAACTCAGCCATTTCTTTTAACAGCGCATCCGGTGCCAATACCACACCATTGCCGATTAGGCAGGTTACACCCTCGCGCAGGATACCTGACGGGATCAAGTGTAATACGGTCTTTTCACCACCGATAACCAAGGTATGACCGGCATTATGGCCACCCTGAAAACGTGCGACAGCTGCCGCCTGATCGGTAAGTAAATCGACGATCTTACCCTTGCCTTCGTCGCCCCACTGGGTGCCTAGCACCACTACATTCTTGCTCATATCCGCTTCTCTGGATAAAGGTTAGTCAACTGACCCACAGTGCGCGGGCCTAATCTCGCAATGGTGTAAGACACCACTGTCCATCGTGTTTGCCAACCAAGCGGTCACATGTCGTATCGACATCTTGACCGGGTAGCCCGCAAATCACCCGCTCACCAGCATCGCGCAAGGTCTGTACAAACAGCCACTGCTTTGGATCTGGATCGTAGGGTGCAAACACTGCCGACGGCTCTGCAACCGGCGACAATAATTCTAATAGCGCTTTTAGATCAACACTGAATCCTGTTGCTGGACGAGCGCGACCAAACAGCACGCCAATATCGTCGTAGCGACCACCGAGGGCCAAGGCCTGACCGTGTTCGCGCACCAGTGCAGAAAACACCACACCCGTGTGGTAGTGCAGACCGCGCAACTCAGCCAAATCAAAATAAAACTTAATATCGGCAATACGTAGCGCCAAGGCACTGGTTAATTCTTCCAGGCTAGCAATGGCCGCAACTGCCTCGGGAATATCGGCAAACAGTGCCCGCCCCCGACTCAGTACATCTTCGCCGCCATGCAACTCATTCAATTCTAATAGCTGCTTAGCGACATTCACCGACACCGGCAGCGCAGCGACAAACAGTTTCAATTCGGTTTTTGCCTTACGCTGCAAAATATCGAAATAACTCGCTTCTTGCTCTGCATTTAGACCCGCCGCTTTTACCACCGCGCGGTAGATACCAACGTGCCCAGTATCTAAAGTAATGCCTTCTAAACCTGCAACCCGCAACGTCTCGAGCATCAGGCAAATAATTTCTAAGTCACTGGCGGGGCTATTATCGCCATATAACTCAGCACCGAGCTGAATCGGCGAGCGCGAGGCCAGTGGCTGTTTGGGCTTGCTGTGTAACACACTTCCGGCATAACACAGCCGCACCGGGCCTTCACGCCCCAAACTATGAGCGTCAATTCGCGCAGCCTGCGGGGTAATATCGGCACGAACCCCCATCATGCGACCAGTCAATTGATCGGTCACCCTAAAGGTGAGCAGGTCAATATCACTACCCAAACCAACCAATAAAGAATCGGTGTATTCCAACATAGGCGGAATAATTAATTCGTAGCCCCAGCGCTTATACAAATCTAAAAGCTGGCGGCGCAGTGCTTCGACCTGTGCCGCCTGCGCGGGTAACAGCTCTTCTACACCATCTGGGAGTAACCAACGATCTACCGAAGTCATACGTGTATTTTGCTCTCTTTCTCTGCCATCAGACGCTAGCGCGACAAGCTTAATAAAATAAGCCCCGCTAACATACTCACTAAACCGGCAATACGCACAGATCTACTGTCCATATCCGCCATCCGGTATGCTAATAAACGCCAGCGCTCAGGACTGAGAAATGGCAGCACACCTTCAATAATAAGTACCATACTGAGAGCCACTGACAGTTCCTGCCACATGTGCTTTGCCTGCTACAAACATAAAAAATCCGCGCTGCCCGCAGGGTTTTAGACCTCGGTGCAGCCCGGATGCGTGGATGATACCACACTCCCCGCCGGAGCGAGGAGTGAAACAAGGATTGCTACTTACTACCACCTTGTTTCATGTAACGGAAGAATTCACTTTTGCTGTCAACCACCAACAAATCACCTTTATTACTAAAGGACGACTGATAAGCACTAAGACTGCGCAAAAAGGAATAAAATTCCGGATCGCGATTATATGCCGCCGCGTAAGTTCTGGCCGCGAGCGCATCGCCTTCACCACGCAGCACTTCTGAGTCGCGATAGGCGTTTGCACCAATAACGGTACGCTGGCGATCTGCAGTTGCACGAATTTTCTCTGCCAATTCACGACCGGTAGAGCGATGTTCGCGGGCTTCGCGCTCACGCTCCGACTTCATCCGATCAAATACCGACTGACTCACCTGCGATGGCAAATCAATACGTTTAACTCGGACATCAACCAACTGAATACCAAACTCAGAGGTCGTTATCTGATTAAGATCCCGAGTTAAATCTGTCATTAACAGATCCCGCTCACCAGACACCACTTCGTGAAAAGTGCGCTCACCAAATTTATTCCGCAAACCCGTGTTTATTCGCTGAGCCAACAAGCCTTCCGCACGCCCCTCTTCACCATTGGTGGCGGTATAGAATTTCTGGGTATCAATAACCTTCCACTTGGCGTAGAAGTCGACATCCAACGGCTTTTTCTCAATGGTTAAAAACCGTTGAGTTGGCGCGTCTAGGGTTAAAATACGACGCTCAAATTTGCGCACCATATGCACAAAAGGCGTTTTAATGTGTAAACCAACACTAATATCAGGGTCGACCACCTCACCAAACTTGAGCAATACACCGCGCTCTGTTTCACGCACGATATATAGGCTGTTTAGCGCCAGTACAATCAAACCCAGCAGTACGACTACAACGGTAAAATTACGTCCACCCATGTTAACGACCCTCCCTGCGCGAGCTCTGACTGTCACGGCGCAACTGCTCAATGACTTTATCTGTCAACTGGCGCATATCCGGTTCAGAACCCCCCGCTGGGCGAGCAACCGCCGACTTTTCCATCAATTTATCTAGCGGCAAATACATCATATTATTACCACCCTCGACATCTACCATTACCTTAGTAGCATCGCTATACATGGTTTCCAGTGCATCAATATACAAACGCTCACGGGTAACCTTAGGCGCCTTACGATATTCATCGTAAAGATCCACAAAACGCTGAGCCTCACCCTGCGATCTAGCAACGACCTGCTCTTTGTAAGCCTGAGCTTCTTCGAGCTGCCGCTGAGCCGCACCACGGGCCTCAGGAATAATACCGTTTGCATACGCCTCGGCTTCATTCTTTAAGCGCTCACGGTCTTCTTTGGCACGAGTAACATCGTCAAATGCGTCCTGCACCTGCGATGGTGCCTGAGCATCTTCAATATTGACCTTGGCAACCAGAATTCCGCTCTGGTAGGTATCAAGATAACTCTGCAGACGCTGCTGAGTGTCAATCGCAATTTGCTCTCGGCCCTCAGTAATCACTTGGTCCATTTTCGAGCTGCCAACAACGTGACGCAAAGAGCTTTCCAAAGCGTGTTCTAAACTCAATTCGGGGCTCTTCACTTTCAGAAGGAAATTAGCCGGATCAGATACTGTGTACTGAACCGACAAGGCGACATCGACGATATTCTCGTCTTCCGTCAGCATCTGACCGCGACTCGTAATTCCCCGAACTTTAGTCACGTTAATTTTGTTCACTTCATCCATCAACGGCGGATTCCAACGCAGACCAGGCATCACCGTTTCGTGATAAACCCCGAGACGCAACACCACCGCACGCTCTTGCTGATCGACCTGATAAAAGCCAAATAAGCCCCAGACCACCACAGCGAGGACTGCGACAATACCTAGGACGCCGGCGCTAAGATGAAAATCACCACCATTGCCGCTACCACCACTCTTGTTACCACCGCCAAATATACTATTCAGCTTTTCCTGCAGCTTTTTCAGCGCTTCATCTAAATCTGGCGGCCCTTGGTTATTACCACCCCAAGGATCATTGTCTTTACCGCCACCCGGTTCATTCCAGGCCATAGCCCTCTCCTATCGATTATCGTTGTGGTTCGCTAATGTTATACCGCAGCCGATGTGTACTGCGGAAAGCCCGCGACATCACGATTTTGTCCGGCGGGCAGTCTAGCAGAATTCTTCCCGCATGCTAACCGGACGACTTGAGTCCAGCGACGCTTCAGTAATTGACTCGGCAGCCAACACGCGCTGCCAATCGGCTTCCGGCAAACGTATTTTTAAGCGCTGAGAACCATCATCATTCATTTCTTCGTCTAGCACCGCATCAAGACTAAACAAGCGCGCGCGCAATCGCCCTTGCGCCGCAGCTAAGGTGATGCTGGTTTCGCAAATTTCATTGCCAAGCAACTCACTCAAGGCCTGATAAAATAAATCGAGACCCCGGTCATCTCGCGCTGACAACCAAACACGCACCGGCTGACCAGCGTCGTCACGCTCAATACGCGGTTCACTGCCAATCAAGTCAGTTTTATTGTAAACCTCGAGAATGGGGATATCTGCAGCGCCAATCTCAGCAAGCACGTTCATTACCTGCTTCATATTGTCTTGCCGCTCAGGGTCAGCGCAGTCAACAACATGAATCAGCAAATCGGCAATGACCGCTTCTTCAAGCGTTGCCCGAAACGCCTCAACCAACTTGTGCGGCAAATGCCGAATAAAGCCCACAGTGTCAGCCAAAATAACTGGCCCAACGTCGCCCACCATTATACGACGCACGGTCGGATCCAACGTCGCAAACAACTGATCAGCGGCGTACACGCTAGAGGTAGTCAACACATTAAACAGCGTCGATTTGCCCGCATTAGTGTAGCCCACCAGTGACAGTGCCGGAATCTCTGCTCGCCGCCGCGCGCGCCGAGCCTGCTCGCGTTGACGCCGGACTTTTTGCAGTCGCGATTGAATAGCAGTGATGCGCGCACGCAACAAACGCCGGTCAGTCTCTAACTGACTCTCACCGGGGCCACGCAAACCGATACCGCCTTTTTGCCGCTCTAGGTGAGTCCAACCCCGCACCAAACGCGTCGACATATGCTGCAGCTGAGCGAGCTCAACCTGCAATTTGCCTTCATGGGTATGGGCGCGCTGGGCAAATATATCGAGAATCAGACCGGTACGATCAAGCACGCGACATTGCAATTCGCGCTCAATATTACGTTCTTGGCTAGGCGACAAGGAATGGTTAAACAACACCAGCTCGCCTTCATTGGCGATCAGTGCTTCACGAATTTCTTCGAGCTTGCCGCTGCCAACAAACAACCGCGCGTCCGGACGCTTACGAGATCCAGTAATAAACGCAACTGGATCACCCCCTGCGGAGGTCACCAATTGCACAAACTCATTGGAGTCTTCGCGCTCGTCTTCACTGTGAAAATCCAGGTGCACCAGTATTGCGCGCTCACCGGAATTAGGTCTTTCAAATAGCAAGGACGAACCTCAAATCAACAAAGAACGATTATTATACGCCTTCTTGTTCTTCGTCATCTTCTGGCGGATGCGCCATCGGTAAACGAACAACACGTGACGGAACCACGGTAGAAATGGCGTGTTTATAGACCATTTGACTAACCGTATTTTTTAACAGAACCACAAACTGATCGAAAGACTCAATTTGGCCCTGCAATTTAATGCCGTTAACCAGATAGATAGAAACCGGAATACGCTCTTTGCGAAGAATATTCAGGTAAGGGTCTTGTAAGGTATGCCCTTTTGACATGGTGGACCTCCTGTATGCCCAAATCGGGCGTTGATAAAACGTATCAAAAAGTAGTATTAGGATCGCAAACCCAACAACAAGTTCGCAAACAGACTGGGTAGCGCCCAGTATACCTAAGTTATAGCAGTTCGGCAGCGCCAGAATGCGCTAACACGGAATTTAGTTGCAATTCAATATTACCGCCCGTCTCCAGCCATTGCAGGTCTGACCAACCGCGCAGCCACGTTAATTGCCGTTTGGCCAATTGGCGGGTGGCAATCAGGGCTCCTTCAAAGGCCTCATCAAGAGAGTAATCGCCGCGCAAATGCCCCCACACTTGCCGGTAACCCACCGCGCGAACGGCAGGTAAATCAGCGTGTAAATCGCCACGCGCCATCAAACCAGCCACCTCCTCGACAAAACCCTGCGCAAACATTTGCTGCAAGCGCTGCTCAATGCGTTGGTGTAAAACGCTACGCTCTGGCGGCGCAATCGCAAACTGGAAAACTCGGTATGGCAGAACTTGCTCAGCCTGCTGGGCCTGCCATTCACTCATGGCAACACCACTAATACGGTAAACCTCTAAGGCGCGAGACAAGCGCTGAGAATGATTTGGATGGATTCGCGCCGCCGACGCTGCATCCACCTCAGCTAATAGCGCATGCACCGCCGGCCAGCCGTCCGCCTCAGCTATCGCATTAATCTCAGCGCGAATCTGCTGGTCCGCTGGCGGCATATCGGCCAAGCCCTCAAGCAAGGCCTTGTAATACAACATGGTGCCCCCGACCAAGAGTGGAATTCGCCCCGCCGCCGCACTTTTGGCCATGGCTGCCAGTGCATCGCGACGGAAGTTTGCCGCCGAATAGGCTTCACTGGGATCACAAATATCGATTAACTGGTGGGGATAACGCGCCAAGGTCGCCGCATCAGGCTTGGCACTGCCGATGTCTAGGCCACGGTAGACCAAGGCCGAATCAACGCTAATCAAATCACAGGGCAGGCGATCACTGAGCGCGAGGGCAAGATCGGTTTTACCTGCCGCCGTCGGCCCCATCAAAAAAATCGCTTTCGGCAATCCCTGACTGGAGTCACTGTTTAAATCAACGGCCACGCAAAAACCACTTATCTAACTCAGCCAAACCAACTTGAACCCAAGTTGGCCGCCCGTGATTACACTGGCCGCTTCGCTCGGTCGCCTCCATATCGCGCAGCAAGCCGTTCATTTCTGGCAACGTCAGGCGGCGATTTGCCCGCACCGAGCCATGGCAGGCCATGGTCGACAAGATCTCGTTAATATGCGCTTGGATACGATCAGTACTGCCAAACTCCAGTAAATCCGACAGCACATCTCTAACCAGCTGTTCGACGGAGGTATCAGCCAAAATCGTCGGCAACTCACGCACAATAATCGATTCTGCCGCCACGCGCTCAATACCTATACCCAACTCAGCAAACACTTCGACGTGCTGTTCGGCGCAATCCGCTTCGCGCTCACTCACCGCCAAATTCATTGGCACCAGTAAAGGCTGACGCCGAATACCCTCGCCGTCACGGGCATTTTTCATACGCTCGTAGGTAATGCGCTCGTGCGCAGCGTGCATATCAACCAAAACCATACCCTGCTGATTTTCAGCCAGAATATAAATCCCCTTCAGCTGGGCGAGCGCATAACCCAATGGTGGCGCAATACTGCCATCACCAGCACCAACACTCTCTGATCCCGCTTGCAGACGCTGATAATTTGCCCGCTGGTCTGCCACCCCCGCGCCATACTGCGGCTGATATTGGGAATTATAAGCAACGTTATTCTGAGGCTGAAAAGAGCTTGGCGCGGCATTAACAGCAGCAGGAGACACGGAGCCCGTCTCCCCCAAGGACATCACCGATTGCGTTTGCGGCATGGCCATGAAAGATTCAGCCCCCCCGGCAGGCATAGCGGCTTGCTGGGGTACGGTATCGGGCCGCACATCAGCGAGAACTTTGTGCAAAGTGCGGAAAATAAAATCGTGTACCGTGCGGCCGTCGCGAAAGCGCACTTCGTGCTTGGTCGGATGCACATTCACATCCACCGCCGCCGGAGCCAGCTCGAGATACAACACAAAAGCCGGATGGCGACCGTGAAAGAGCACATCGCGATAGGCTTGGCGCACCGCATGCACCACCAAGCGGTCACGCACATAGCGACCATTGACGTAAAAATGCTGCAAATCAGCCTGACTGCGGGAAAAACTCGGCAGCGCCACCCAACCCCACAACCGCAGCCCCATCGCCTCACGGTCTATATACAGGGCCTGTTCCATAAAGGCTGGACCGCAGACCGCTGCCAAACGCCGCTCTTGCTCAAGCTGATTATCCGCGGGCTTTAAACTGTGCACCGCGCGGCCATTATGACGCAAGGAAAAGCCGACATCGTAGCGACTCAGGGCCTGACGTTTGACCACTTCTTCAAGATGGTTAAACTCCGTTTTCTCAGTGCGCAAAAACTTGCGCCGCGCCGGCGTATTAAAAAACAAATCCCGCACTTCCACCGTAGTACCCCGCGGATGCCCTACCGGTGCCAGCACGGTTTCCATATCACGGCCTTCACTGCGCGCCGACCAACCCGACACACTACCCTCTTGCGCCGTATTTAAACACAAACGCGATACCGAACTGATACTCGCGAGGGCCTCGCCACGGAAGCCAAGACTGGCGACGGATTCCAGATCTTCCAGTACCGAAATTTTACTGGTAGCGTGGCGACTCAGTGCCAAGGGCAAATCATCTTCCGCGATACCCGCACCGTCGTCGCGAACGCGAATTAACTTAACGCCGCCCTCTTCAATATCTAATTCAATACGGCGGGCACCGGCGTCCAAACTGTTTTCAAGAAGTTCTTTAACAACTGAGGCAGGACGCTCTACCACTTCCCCTGCGGCAATTTGGTTAGCCAAACGGGGGTCTAATAAACGAATTTTTGTCATTACGATGCAGGAATCTGTATTTTTTGACCGACGCGGATGCGACTCCCCGACAGTTGATTATGGCGTTGAAGATCGCTGAGGGGCACATTATAGCGCAGCGCAATACCAGACAGCGTATCACCCCGAGCAATGGTGTATTCACGCGCACCCGCCGTCGCGGGTCGACCCGCAGGGATATCGCCGCGCTTAAGCGCGGCAAAGTAGGTGTCTGGCGGCGGACTCTCTCTAAAATAGCGATCAATACCTTCAAAAATAGCGAGCGCCATATTGCTTTGATAGCTGCTACTTTTCAGTTTACTCGCCTCGCCAGGGTTAGAAATAAACCCCGTCTCCACTAAAAGCGAGGGAATATCCGGCGACTTCAGCACCGCAAAACCTGCTTGCTCCACCCGCTTGCTGTGCAAGCGTGAGATTTTTGACATTTCACCCAGTAACTGAGCGCCAACACTGAGGCTGGCATCAAGGCTGGCTGTCATCGACAAATCCGTTAACACCCCCGCTAGAACTTGGTCTTTATCTGACAGACTGACGCCGCCCACTAGATCGGCGTCGTTCTCGCGCTGCGCCAAAATTCGCGCCGAAGCACTGGTGGCGCCGCGCTTAGACAAGGCATAAACCGAACTGCCATTAGCCTGAGGATTGGTAAAAGCGTCAGCATGAATAGACACAAAGAAATCGGCTTGAGCCTTGCGGGCAAGGTCACGGCGCTTGGCCAAGCCCACATAATAATCGCCGTTGCGAATCATCACCACGCGATAGCCTTTCTTTCGCTCAAAGCGCTCTTTGAGACGCGAGGCTATTTGAAAAACCACATCTTTTTCTTTAACCCGCCCCGGCCCAATTGCACCCGGGTCTTCACCACCGTGACCAGCGTCGATGGCGATAACCACATCACGCTGGGAACTGGTTTGCACGCTTTTAATCACTTGGGCTTCAACAGATTCGCCCTTGTCTAAAAAATCCACAACGAGGCGATCATGCAAATCACCACTGGCCGCGAGTAAAAAGCTGCGCACCTGCACGTCTGCACTGAGGTCGAATACAATGCGCAGCGCGCCACCAGGCTTATCCGCATGGCGCAAGCCGGTTACTGGACTATTAGCGAACTGCAATTTTTGGGTATCAGCGGCAAGCTTGGCATTTTGAATATCAATAACCAGGCGATGAGGATTACTAAGGGTAATTAATTCATGAGTGACCGGCCCACTTAAATCAAATACCACGCGACTGTGGTCAGGCGCCCGCCAAAATCGGACGTCGCGAACTTCAGCCGCCTGCACGGTCGCAGCCAAACTAAGTAGGCAAGCAAGGACAACACTGTTAATCCGTTTCATATTTGCTCAATTGCGCCAAGATTTGCTGCCCACGCGGCGTTGCGCTGCGTGCGGCAAGAAGGCGACCCGCTCCCTGAGCCTCAATGCTAACCATTATATCGGCCAATGGCAAAATCCCCGCGCCACGCTCAGGCCACTCGACCAAGCATACCGCATCATTGTCGAAGTAGTCGCGGATCCCCATGTACTCAAGCTCTTCTGGATCGCCGAGACGATACAAATCGAAGTGATACACATTGACCCCGCCGGCCTCATAGGGTTCAACAATGGTATAGGTCGGACTCTTCACCGCACCGGCATGACCAAATGCCTGCAATACACCGCGGCAGAAAGTGGTTTTGCCAGCGCCAAGCTGACCGCCAAGATACACCACCGCCCCGCCCTGCAAGGCCCGCCCCAAGCGCTGGCCCGCCGCAACGGTGTCGGCCTCGCCATCAAGATAACGCTGCATACTGATTTATTACACCTCGCAATTGCTCGATCACATCACTGGCCAACATTCCGCGCTCCCCAGCAGCAGCGGCGACATCCGCCGCCTCGGCATGCACAGCCACGCCAAGACAGGTCGCGCGTTGCAGAGACAAACCTTGGGCGACAAAAGCGCCGAGCACACCCGATAAAACGTCACCCATGCCGCCACTCGCCATCCCCGGGTTGCCACCACTGCATAAATACAATGAGGCATCTGCGGCAATCACCGTACCGCCGCCTTTTAATAATACGCTTGCCGCAAAGCGATCGGCCAATGTGCGCGCCGCGGCGAAACGATCTGCCTGCACCGCCGCAGTAGTGCAAGCTAACAAGCGCGCAGCCTCGCCGGGATGGGGTGTGAGTATACGTGGCCCGCCATGAGAAAGCAGGAGCTGAGGTTCAATCGCTATTAAATTTAAAGCGTCTGCGTCAAGCAGCAGGGGCGTGTTTGCCGTCAATGCGGCCAGCAATAGTTCTCGCCCCCACGCGCCCTGACCTAAGCCCGGCCCTATCACCACAACTGTCGCCTTGGCCAGCAGGGCGTCCAGCTCCTGACCGTGACTCACACCGTGCACCATCAGCTCCGGTCGCGCCCCGACTAGCGCCGCGACATGTTCCGGCCGCGTCGCGCAGGACACCAAGCCAGCGCCACTGCGCGCAGCAGCGCTGGCCGCCAACAGCGCGGCACCAGCCATACCGTAGTCGCCACCAACCACTAACACATGCCCGGCGACGCCTTTATGGGCACTGCGGGACCGCGGCCCCCACTGCGCCAACATCGAACGTAAATGTAAATGTCTAACAAGGCCATCAAGAGACTCAACAGACCGCTCGGTATAAACATCGCGGGGCACAGCTAAATCAGCAAAACTGACATCACCGGCACAATCAAGCGCATCGAGGGTATATAAACCACGCTTTAAGCCAATAAAACTCAGGGTTTGTTTAGCTTTGATCGCCACGCCCAATATTCGGCCACTGTCGCTGCACAAACCTGATGGGATATCAATGGCCAGCACTGGACGCCCACTACTATTAATGGCCTGTATCGCAGCGGCGTAATGTGACCGCACGTCGCCGTGCAAACCAATACCCAACATGGCATCCACCACCACGCTGCTTTCCGCGGGGAGCTCACCCTGCCATTGCGCCACAGCCACCCCCGCGCGCTGCGCCCATTGCCACGCCCAAGCGGCATCACCGGTAAGCAACTCTGGCGCCGCCAAGGTCCATACGCGCACAGGCAAACCGGCCTCGGCCGCCAATGCCGCAACCACATAACCGTCGCCCCCGTTATTACCGCCACCGCAAAATACTTCAATGGGCGAATGATCCGGCCAGTGCTGCTGAACACAGCTGAACGCCGCCTGCCCCGCCCGCCGCATTAATTCAAAGCTGGCAATACCACTGGCAATCGCCAGGCGATCTAATTCACGTACCTGAGCGGCAGTGTACAAAATGTGTTCAGTTGCATTAGGCTTATTTGGCAATGGCATGCAGCGACTTCCCGAATCGATTAGCTCCCCCATCATAACGCGTAAGCTGGCGCGGGCAATCTGATGACGCCAAGCGCGTAACACCTCCGATTAAAGAGCACGGGCTATTCACACTTAGCCACGGCAATTATGCCAACCTTGCTACTCTTGAGGACTCGCAACGATGTTATTCAGCGAATCGCGAATTGCCAACTCTCGAGTTGCCACTTTTTTAAATAAACCGCCTGCGGCCTGCTCCGCCACGTATTGACCGAGCTGATCGGGGGAAACCGCTTGTGGCTCGACGCCTTGCGCCTCGACACTGTCGACGGACGCCAG
Organism: Zhongshania sp.; assembly: GCF_041584495.1. Classification (GTDB taxonomy): domain Bacteria; phylum Pseudomonadota; class Gammaproteobacteria; order Pseudomonadales; family Spongiibacteraceae; genus Spongiibacter. The sequence continues at coordinate 26,018 of NZ_JBFHDY010000018.1, read as the reverse complement.
CACCCCAGTGGGCTTTTGCGAGGCTTTTAGTAAGTCGCCATACAATGTAATGGCACCATTCTCTTGCAAATTCTGGGTTACTGCGGGCAATAGCGCCAACTGCACCGCTTGACCACCCTCAGCCATCAGCAAATCAGTGGCCGCACTCCGTGGCGAATCCACCAGCTTTTGTAAAGTCTCGGCATCCATATTCGCGACCATATTCTTCAAGATTGGTCCGGCCACAGGAATCGCATTTTCCGCCGCGCGGTTCATTAGGGTTTCCAACAGCGCCGCTTTAGGGTTGTCATGTAAATCCCGCGCCACATCAATCACTAAACCCAAGGGTAGCGGCAGTAGAATGCGCACCAGCGGGTCGTCAAGAAAGCCGCCTTTGACCGCCAGCTGCCTAACCGCCAGATCAATACCAGCGGTCAATTTCTGGGCAAATCTATTGGCGAGCATTTGCTGAAACTTCGTCTGAGCAGCCAAAGACATATTATCGAGCATCGACGCACAAGCAGACGTCAGGAGCATTACCAACACAAGGGCAATTACACGCAATTATTAAATACCTGATAGTGAGGCCACTGAAGGATTGCCGAATCGGCGGCGCATTCTAGCACGAAGCCCAATCCACGAAAGCGAGACGTTGGTGAACAAATACCAATATTGAAGCCGCCGCAAGGACTTATGTAGCAGCCATTTCAGCCCCAAAATGGCACAGGTAAAAACTCGGTATGGCAAAGCTAGGCGATGAATTCAACGCCGATACGTTGGCAGCGCCGACAACACCGGTAACATACAGTGACTTAGGAAATGTGTAAAATACCTGCCTACTCAGGCACGAAAACGCGCAAGCAGGCACCGACAGCCCAATGAACCCAATTTCCGCCGACCTCGACGCCCTCGCGCTACAGATTAAAGACTGGGGCCGCGAGTTCGGCTTTGCTCATATCGGAATCAGCCCAGCCAGCAATGACGCCCATGCCCAGCGTCTGCGCGAGTGGCTTGCTAAGCAATACCACGGCGACATGACCTATATGGCTGAGCGCGAGGGCCTGCGCGGAGAACCGGCGGAACTGCACAGCGGTACGATTAGAGTGATCAGCGCCAGAATGGATTATTTGCCCGACGCCGAAAATATGGACGCCGTGCTCGGCAACCCTAATAAGGCCTATATCTCCCGCTATGCACTTGGCCGTGACTATCACAAATTAATCCGTAAACGCCTTAGCCAACTCGCCGAGAAAATAAGCGCCGTTGCTGGCGGCCATCACCGCGCCTTTGTCGATAGCGCGCCGGTATTAGAACGCGGCTTTGCCGAACAAGCTGGACTCGGCTGGATTGGCAAAAACAGCATGCTCATTAACAGCAAAGCAGGCTCGTGGTTTTTCTTAGGGGAAATTTATACCGACTTACCCCTCCCCCTAGACCCGCCCCAAGAGACCGGGCATTGCGGCAGCTGCCGCGCCTGTCTTGACGACTGCCCTACCGGCGCGATTGTAGCGCCCTACCAAGTGGACGCTCGACGCTGTATTTCTTATTTAACTATTGAATTAAAAACCCGCATTCCCGAAGAACTGCGGCCACTAATGGGCAATCGGGTATTTGGCTGCGACGACTGTCAGCTAGTTTGCCCTTGGAATAAATTTGCGCAAACCGCTAGCGAGACCGACTTTTCGCCTCGGCACCAACTGGACAATAGCGACTTAATTGAATTGTTTTTATGGGATGAGGAAACATTCTTAAAAAACACCGAAGGCTCGGCCATCCGCCGCATTGGCTACCAGCGCTGGCTACGCAATCTCGCTGTAGGCATAGGTAATGCTTCTACCAGCAGCGCCGCGATTAGCGCGCTTAAACAACAACGCCCAAGTGCCGAGAGTATGGCACTTGAGCATATTGACTGGGCTATTGGGCAACTGCAAGGCAAACTCGTCCGACGTCGGACGTCGGACGAGTCGTAATATTAGCTTCTCCCGTCTCCCATAAAGCGTTTGGCGGCTCTTAAAAAGGTCTAGAATAATTCAACATCGCGCTCTCGCGGCCTTCACCTTCATCTGTATAATTTAGGTTCAACGCCACCCGCGCCTGCCCCACGCTCAGCGCCGCACCCAAGCTCACATCGGCAAATCCCTCACCGTCATTCTGGTAGCTGGGTAAGCGATAGCTGGCATAACCTAGGTTAGTATTACGGATCTCGATAGTCTCATCGGCGTCCTCTTCTTCAGACACGCCAAAGGCTTCGGCATAGAGACTAAAACTGTCGCTCACCGCAACATGAACTAACATACCTAAACGGAACTGGCGACTAGCCCGGCTCTGCTCACCCCACTGGTAATTAGAGACCTCACCACCCGATTCTTGATAACTATCAACTTTGGCGCTTAACCAACGCACGCCGAGGGCAGGCGCCAAACTCACGGTTTCCGAGGACAGTAAGCTATAAGCGAGCTGGCCGTTTAAATGCCAACCGTGGCCATCAGTGCCGCCACTGGCGGTTAAGTTTTGACTGCCCAGATTAAATTTGCGATCAATGTCGCTGTAATCAACCACATTCAAGCCGACACTCGCCTCTGCCAACCAGCGATTTTCACGGTAATTCACAAGACCACTAAGACCAACGCTGGTCGCCGCAAACTCGCTGCGATCGCTCTTTAACTCATGGTCAGCCATATTGATCGCCGCACCCAAGCTTAAGCCCGGCGCTACGGCGCGACTAAGACCTAAAGTTAAGTGTTTAGACTCTTGATCGCCGCCGGTTGGCTCGTCGGCACTGGCACCGCTCGCACTTATAAACAGGCGATCAGCGTCTACCAACCAACGATTCTCGCGCATAACTTGCGCTAGGCTCTGCTGCTGTGTACGGGCAATGCCTAAGCCCAAGCTAGGCACTTGACCAACAACTTGCGGCGCCACAATCACATCAATCATATAATCGCCGGCAATGACGCCAACCCTAGCCGTTGGGTGCACGCCATCATTAAACATAAGCTTATCAGGGTTGGGACTTGAGCCGTTGATACCGTAAACCGGATGCTCGATACAACCAGGAGCTGGCTGGTTAGGAGCACCTGGCGTCACGCCGTCATCAAAACACATATAGCGCTGGTCAAACGTCCCAATAGGCCCAAATGCCGCATTAGTGCCATTGGCGAATCCGTAGGCCTCTGCGTTATTGGACACATAGTTGATCAAGCCCGCGAGATCAACAGGAATGATATTGGCACTACTGAAATTCGCGTAAGTCTGGACCGCTTGATTAAAACCCGCAGCGCCCCCAGACGCAGTAGCCGCCGCCCCAGAAGAAGGGGCGCTAAAATTTTGAGCCTGCACAGCAGCAGTCTTTCCCAGGTCAGGTAGGTTACTAAGCATGATGTATCGGCCACCGGCCCTGCTTAAGAGCGATACGCCGCCAATCAAATTCTTAGCCGCAGCTATCGCTTCGTCTGAATTTGTAATCCTTCCCTGTAAAAAATCATTGCCACCCCCGTCCATCAATATTAAAGCTCGTGGGTTAGGTGTCAAATTCGCACCTACCACCGAATCCAAAATTTGATCGGTTCTGTAGCCACCAACCGCGTAGTTTGTGCCCGAAGAGTTAGCCGGATCAGTCGCTAAGCCAAGTGCTCTGCCGAGGTGCTGAGGGGCAATTTCAGCATATGGCCCCGTAGAAAAATCACCATTGCCGTCACCAACACGGTTAGTAAAACGAATGCCCAAATTGCCAGTATCGAGCAAACTGTCACCAAAAATAAATAATTGATCAAAGTAAGTATGAGTCTGGGCTGAAGCTTGGGTACAACACAGCAGGCTTGCTGCGCAGAGTGCGGTCAACTTTTTCATATCGGTATCCCCTTATTATTATCTACAGCTTAGTTGATAAATTCGCGACTGCTAGCGCAGAAAAAATTTAGCTATCAACACAGCGGTAAAATCAATAAGCAGCAAAACCCATGCTATCAGTGACAACATGGATTTATACGTATGAAATGGTCACCAAAGGAATGGCCGGCCTAGGACAACCGGATAAAATGCTCGCGGTAATATTGAAGCTCGGCAATCGAATCACGGATATCATCGAGCGCCAAATGAGCGCCAGACTTCCTCAAGCCCTTCATTAACTCTGGACGCCAGCGCCGCGCCAACTCTTTTACACTGCTAACATCAAGATTGCGGTAGTGGAAAAAAGCTTCTAACTCGGGCATTTCTCTGGCCATAAAGCGTCTGTCCTGACAGATACTATTGCCGCACATTGGCGAAGCGCCCTTCTCAACATGCTTATCGAGAAAGGCGAGGGTTAAACGCTCAGCCTCTAGCGCAGTAATGCAGGTGTCTTGCACTCGCTTAACCAAGCCCGACTCGCCGTGCTGACGCGTATTCCATTCGTCCATCGCCGCGAGGACTTCGTCCGGCTGATGAATTGCCAAAACCGGCCCCTCGGCCAACACATTGAGGTCGCTATCGGTCACCACCGTGGCAATTTCAATGATGTGGTCATTGAGGGTGTCTAAACCCGTCATTTCCAGATCAATCCAAATAAGATTCTGTGCTTTAGCCATGCAGATGCCTTTGCGGTATATAAATCGGAAAACAAAAACACGGTAAAAACCGCGCGGAGTCAGCGGTTTACGCTGTAACAAACCGGAATTGCTGTCAAAATACACGGTGCCTGTCCCACCACAGTGTCGATTATACCAGCTCATGGGTTAAGATGGCGCTTCTCTGGCAATTGACGTGTCTATGACCAAGCGTAAACTCAGCCGCCAACAACGCTGGCGGATAGAAAAAGTTCAGGCGGAACGCACCGAGCGCGCAAGTAAACGCGACAGCCGCGCTGACCAAGCACTCAGCGAAGGTGAACTCGGCCCCGAGCAGAGCGGCCTTATTGTCAGCCACTTTGGCCAGCAGGTTGAAGTTGAGGGCGATGGCGGTCAACGCCAGCGCTGCCATGTGCGCGCCCAGGTCGACGGCCTGGTGACCGGTGACCGCGTTACCTGGCACGAAGGCAAACCCACGGGTGTGGTCGTCGCCTGCAACGAGCGCCGCAGCCTACTGCAGCGCCCCGACAACCATGGCAAGCTCAAGCCGGTGGCGGCCAATATCGATCATATCGTGATTGTTATCGCCCCTGAACCCCGTGCCCACGCCAATCTTATTGACCGCTACTTAGTGGCCTCCGAGGCCATCGGTATTCGCCCAATTTTACTGCTTAATAAAACTGACCTAGTTACTGAAGAGAACAGCAACTACCTGAACTCCATGCTCGCCAGATACGAAGAGATTGGCTACCCCGTCACACGGGCGTCAACAGAATCTGAGCACGGGCTCGACGAGCTTAAAGCTACTCTACGCGAGCACATCAGCGTGTTTGTTGGTCAATCTGGGGTGGGTAAATCATCCCTAGTTAACAGCCTACTGCCCGGTACCGACTCCCGTATTGGCGCATTATCTGAAGCCACCGCCAAGGGCCGACACACCACCACGACTGCGCGGCTTTACCATTTCCCTGACGGCGGCAGCCTTATCGATTCGCCGGGTATCAGGGAGTTTGCGCTATGGAATATGGATCGCGAAAAGGTATTGGCTGGCTTCATCGAATTCCGGCCTTTTCTCGGTCTGTGCCGCTTTCGGGACTGCAAACACGAACACGAACCGCGCTGCGCCCTGCTCGCCGCCGCGGCCGAGGATAAAATTCGGCCAGAGCGCATGGCCAGTTATCGACAAATTATTGCTAGCCTCGCCGCAGAATAATTTGCAGCGCAATTTAATGCAGTGAGTAATATCCAATAATTACTGTCTCAATTTTACAGCAATGCATTTTATGGCACCATGACGCCCGTAGTAAAAGGCCTATTTACATCGCATCACCTCGGCCGCTACTGCTACAATTCATTAATAATCAGCGAACACATTATCTATTATGAAAGACTGGCCATTACTTATTGAAGCGACCCAACTCGCGGACGCACTCCACGAGCCTAAACTGCTTATCTTAGATACCAGCAGCGCCGACAATTACGCAAAACACCATGTGCCGGGTGCGGTTCACATTGCCCCAGCCGAACTCCAGTGCGGTATCAAGCCCGCCGTGGGCAAACTGCCCTCGACAGCGCAATTACAAGCACTCTTTTCTCGCGTTGGGCTAAGCCCAGAGAAACACGTTATTGTTTATGACGATGAAGGCGGTGGCTGGGCTGGGCGTTTAATCTGGACGCTGGATGTTATTGGCCACCACAACTACTCCTATTTAAATGGCGGCCTGCAGGCATGGCTAAATGGTGGTCACCCCAGCGAAGAAGTGGCTAATTTGCCACCACCGAGTGAAATCGTTATCAGCATTGACAGCACCCCTATTGCCGAGATCGAAGACTTTATCAGTCTACTCGACAACAGCCAGCTGGCAATTTGGGACGCCCGCTCACCCGAAGAGTATCGCGGCGAGAAAGTCCTCGCGCAGCGCGGCGGCCACATTCCCGGCGCCGTCAATTTAGACTGGCTAGAACTCATCGACAAAGAGAACGATATGCGCCTGAAGGACCTAAGCACACTGCAGCTGCGCTTAGATCAACTCGGCCTGAACAGTGACAAAACCATTATCACCCACTGCCAGACCCACCACCGCTCCGGCCTTACTTACTTATTAATGAAAATCCTCGGCTACCCACATATCAAGGGTTATCACGGCTCGTGGGGCGAGTGGGGAAATCGCGATGACACCCCGGTAGAAGTTGGCGACCAATCCCAAGGTAGCGCCCAGCAACCTTGAACCCATGCTAAAAAGGACCACGTTGTGAACATCGCGTTTATAATTTTACAATATCTGCTGCCCCAGCACCTGCTATCAAGGCTCGTTGGTAAATTAGCGGAAACCCAAATTCCTTGGCTGAAAGACCTATTGATTAGCCGGTTCATTGCCCATTACAACGTTGACATGAACGAGGCGGCGGATCCAGATTATCGCAATTATCAGAACTTCAACGCGTTTTTCACCCGCGCGCTAAAAGACGGCGCGCGGCCGATCGCCCCAGGCGCACAGGACATTGCCTGTCCCGCAGACGGCGCCATCAGCCAACTGGGGCAAATTATTGACGGACGCATTTTTCAGGCCAAGGGCCAAGATTACAGCTTACTGCAATTACTGGGCGGTGATCGCGAAGCGGCGGCGCTATTCTCTGGCGGCAGCTTTGCCACCGTATATTTGTCGCCCCGCGACTATCACCGCGTGCACATGCCGCTGGCGGGTACGCTGCAGTCAATGACCTATATTCCCGGTGCACTGTTTTCCGTGAACACCACCACCGCTGAAAACGTGCAGGGCTTATTCGCCCGCAATGAACGTGCAGTGTGTTTATTTGAGACTGAGGCTGGCCCAATGGCGGTTATTTTGGTCGGCGCGCTAATCGTGGCGGGCATTGAAACCGTCTGGGACGGCCAAATAGCGCCGCCACCTAGCGGCATCAAAACAACAGACTACCGCAAAGGCGCCCGAGAAATTTATTTAGAAAAAGGCGCAGAAATGGGCCGTTTCAAGCTAGGCTCAACCGCGATCGTGCTATTCGCCAAGGACCGCGCCCAGTGGGCGGATAAATTTGCGGCCACCACCCCAACCCGCTTGGGTGAGGTTTTGGGCACCTTGAAGTAATTCGCAAAATGCTGAACTGGAGACGGGAGACAAAACCGCATCGGTCCTTGCGTCTCCCATCTCCGGTAGCGCGTCTCCCGCTTATTCACACCCGCTCCAACGGAAAGGCAATAACTTGGCCTATCCGCTCGGCGTTACACGCAATCATCACCAGCCGATCAAAGCCAATCGCGACGCCAGTGCATTCTGGCAGGCATGGCATGGCCTTTAACAAATAGCGGTCTATCGGTGGCAATTCTTGGCCGCTAAGGCCGCGGCGGCGATGATCGTCGCCAATCCTGCGCACCAACTCACCTGCGTCGCGCAGCTCATCATAGCCATTTGCCAATTCCATTCCCGCGAAAAACGCCTCGAAGCGACGAGCCACAGGATGGCCGTCGCCATTTACCGCAATTTTTGCCAAGGCGGCTTGCGTCTCAGGAAAGTCATAAACAATACTGATTTGCGTGGGGTCTAGCGCTGGCTCGACCACCGACGACATCAACAACTGTAACCACAGGTCGCGATCATCGCTGTCAAAGCCCAGATCAAGGTGCTGCCTCGCACAGACCTTTAATTCCGCTAAGCTCGCAGTATGCGGATTGAGATGACAATGTAGTTCAAATACCTTTTGGTAAGTCAGCAGCGCCACATCTGCGCTGCCGCTCGCCAGGGTAATGATCGCCGCCACCTCATCAATCAAGGCATCGAGACTCATATCTGGGCGATACCACTCCAACATGGTGAACTCAGGATTATGACGACGCCCCCGCTCACCCCGGCGAAAGGCTTTGCAAATTTGATAAATCGGCCCACTACCCGCAGCCAATAAGCGCTTCATGGCAAATTCAGGCGAGGTTTGCAGGTACATGTGTCCCTCGCCGTTAGGCGATTGAGCAATAATGGCTTCAATATTGGGGTCGGTAACAGGGGCGGAGGCAAGCAGCGGCGTTTCTACTTCCAGCACCCCCCGCGCCGCAAAAAACTGGCGAATCTCGCTAAGGAGTTGTGCGCGACAGCCCAAGGCCGTAATATCGGCAGAGGGCCGCCACTCGCCCATTTAACCTTTTACCCGATTCTGATATTCGCCCGTGCGAGTATCTACTTTAATAACCTCACCTTCGCTAATGAATAAAGGCACTTTCACCACCGCACCCGTACTGAGGTGAGCGGGTTTGGTTCCGCCTTGCGCCGTATCACCTTTAACACCAGGGTCAGTTTCCACGATGGGTAATTCAACAAAATTGGGCGGCGTAACTGACAAAGGCGCGCCGTTATACAAAGTCACCGTGCAGACGTCCTGCTCTTTCAGCCACAGCGACGCGTCACCCACAGCTTTTGTGTCTGCTTGCACCTGTTCAAAGGATTCTGGGTCCATAAAGTGATAAAATTCGCCGTCGTTATAAAGGTATTCCATACTCTGATCAACAACGTCGGCACCTTCCAGTGACTCACCGGATTTAAACGTGCGCTCCCATACTCGACCAGAGTTAAGATTGCGCAGACGTACACGGTTAAAGGCCTGGCCTTTACCGGGTTTAACAAATTCATTTTCCAGAATTGAACAGGGCTCGCCATCGAGCATAACTTTAAGCCCATTGCGAAATTCGTTAGTAGAATAATTGGCCATGGTTCTCCTCAGCGGCTAAGTCGTAAACCGTAGATTAAAAAGGCAACAATGATACCTCTTATCACCACAATTTGGCAGACTCAAAGCTGGCAACAGCAAATGCAGCAGATGATCCGTGACCCAGAGCAGCTTTTTAAGCGCCTAGGTTTAGACATTGCCGCTCGTCCAGAACTGATTGGTGCGCTCAAACAATTCCCTTTGCGGGTAACCGAGGCCTTTGTCGCCAAGATGCAAATCGGCAACTGGAACGACCCCTTACTGTTGCAAGTTTTACCGCAAGCAAAGGAAACTGAGCCGCAGCCTGACTTTATTGACGACCCGCTAGCGGAACTCGACGCCAACCCAGCGCCAGGCTTAATCCATAAATACCACGGTAGAGTGTTACTCATCACCAGCTCGGCCTGCGCGGTGCACTGCCGCTACTGCTTTCGGCGCAACTTCCCCTACAGCGACAACAATCCCAGCCAAAGAGACTGGCAACAGGCGCTGGACTATATTGCTGAGCACCCCGAAATTCATGAAGTGATCCTCAGCGGTGGCGATCCGCTGGCCACCAGCGACGACTACTTAGACAAACTCATTGGCCGCATTGCCAATATCCCCCATGTTGAAACACTGCGAATTCATACCCGCCTGCCACTGGTATTACCTGCTCGCATTACCCCAGATTTACTCAAGGTACTCACCAAGCACCACCTGCATACGGTAATGGTCATCCACTGCAACCACGCCAATGAGTTGGATGACGCCAGCGCAGACGCCCTCAAATCCCTACGTGATGCCAATATTCATTTGTTAAATCAAACCGTTTTACTTAAAGGTATCAATGATCGTGCCGAAATATTAATTAAGTTAAGCCGTCGACTGTTTGAGACAGGGGTTATACCCTATTATTTGCATGTACTAGATAAAGTCCGCGGCGCGAGTCATTTTGATGTGCCTGACGCCACCGCCCAGGCACTAATGCGCGAGGTGCTGGCCAGCTTGCCAGGTTACTTAGTACCGCGCTTAGTTAGAGAAGACCCTCACGCGAGCAGTAAACGACCACTTGCGCTATTATGAATTAACGCGTAAAAACATAGACTTAATGCACATACTTAATATTTGTGCTTTGAGACTGCGGAAAATAACGGGACATGATGAAAAGTAGCTCAAGCTTAGCCTTAGTCTTACCCAAGTTTAATCGCGATAGCCACAGCCAATTTGCGCTGAATGCCAACGCGGTTAACTCGTGGTTAAGTAGCTTACCGCTGGCCAATCTTGGCGAGTCTACTCGTCAACTTTTTCAGGCGCTATCGGAGCTCAGCCACGTCGCCTGTAAAGCCAAAGACCGCTTTGAAATTCTCGAAAAAATTCGCCCGCAAGTGCATTACGTCACCAAGGGCCTGTCTCAGCACTATTTAAACAAACCCATTATTCTGCCAGAAAAGACCGAAAAAATTGTACTTCTGGCCGACACGCTAAACACCCAGCTTGCCACCGCCTACTGCCAGGCATTTCAAGGCTTTGAAGCAGAGAGTCGATTATTAAAACCCAAAGAAGCGATGGCCATCTGCCTTCATCGCGCGCTGACTGAGCACAGCTGTATTTTACTGCGCAGCCACCAGCTCTATCGCGCCAGTCAGAATGGCTTTTGGCAAACATTGCACACCATCTACCAATGCGCGCTGAGCATGAAACTGAGCAAGGTTAAGGTCAGCGATGCCACTCACGGCGATGGCATAGTAGCGCAAGCGTATCTGCGTTCATTAATGCTCGCCTGCAGCCGCACTCACCAGCTGCCCCAGCGTCATATAGAAGAAATATTCAAAGAGCTGAGCTACTGGACAGCGTTTGTCGAATTGCGCGCCGATCGCCTTGAGAGCTGCGTACTCCTTTTAAACCCCAAAGAAGATCGCCAGCCTGTATATCGCGAGTTAATTCAACGAGCACCAGCACCTGGCTGGCTCGGTATAGACACCAAAACCATTTTAAGCCAGAGCGGCGCCTTGTCAGATAGTGCGTCGGCACGCAAACCTAGCGCCCCATCCACCCTCCCCAAAGCAATCATCGATCACTTGGCAATCGCGTGGAGCTCAGCAACATCACGTGCCGCAGAGCGAGTCCCCTGCAATGAGCCGGTGCTGATCACACTAGGCATGAACGCCACCCATTTTTTTGTCGCCAATCAAGTTGATTTCGAACAATTTAAGATAGATCGCCATCAAGCGGAGTCCCGCCCCGACCCCTATTTTAAAGACGAAGGCCAAAACAAAGATACCTGGGGCAGCGCCGGCCTAGACACCCGTGACGTAGACACCAATACAAAAGAACACCTCGACATTGAGTATGATCAAATGCCTAGCCACGTCGAGAATATCAGCTATAGCTTGCCGTCGAACAACCCCAACAGCCCAACACCCGAAACTCAGTACCAATACTTACGTACTCGCATTTTTGACACCAGTAGCGCAGGCTATCGGCTTGAGTGGCCAGAATCGGCTCAAACGCGCATTCGTACGGGCGAGTTACTCGGCATAAAAGTCAACGATCATGAGGGCTGGCAGATTGCTGTAGTGCGCTGGCTGCGTAGCGACGATATTCATCAAATTGGCATTGAAACCATTGCCTCCGCCGCCACCCCCTACAGTGTTAGGCTGATTCATTCAGGCCTGCCAGTTCAAGACTTTCAGCGTGCCATGCTGCTGCCCGGCGGGCAGCTCGCCAAAGGCCCTTTACTGCTTTTATCTAGCGTCACGGGCTTCGCCGAGGGCCAAACCGTCGAACTACTGCGCCCCGGCCACGCAATGCGGGTAAAACTCGACAAAAAAATCGAAAATTCCAATGCCTTCAAGCTATTCACCTTTCAAGACATTTCTCGCGCCGCCGTTAAGGCAGAGGCACCGGATGCGGAGCTAGGAAATAAAGGCGATTTCAATCAGCTCTGGGATATATTGTAAGCCCATAGCGATCTAGGCATCACCACGCAATGAGTCATTATGAGTAACGACACCGCCATCAATATTCTGCTGTTTTGTTTAGCGGACAATGACGCCGAACAAATCGTTGCCTGCTGTCGACGCGCCGGCCGAGTAGCCCACACCCAAGGCGTTGAAACCGGCGAGAAGCTCGCTAAAGTCATTCTTGAAAAGCAATGGGATGTACTCATCTTTGATGCCGAGCGTTCGCAACTTGACGTGCAGCGCTGCGGCCACATTCTGCGCAAACATCAGGTCGATATTTCCCTAATATTTATGGGCAAAGGGGACCCATTAAATCCGCCAGATCCGGCGGTCACAGACATTATTAGTAAATACGACATCCCCCAGCTTGTGGGCGCCGCACTCCGCGAACAGCGCAGCCAAGCGCTTCGCCGCCAATTAAAACAGCGTGAAATTGCCCTTAAAGAAGCGGAAGGACGCAATGAACTACTGCTTGCCGACCACTTCGACCCACTCGCTTATATTACCGACGGCATGATTATTTATGCCAACCCACCCTTTTGTGAACACATGGGCAATGAAGATTTAGAAGGTTTTCCCATTGTCGATTTGATCACCAACAAAGATCAGGACCGCTTTAAGAATGCCCTTAAAAAGCAGCAGTTAAACAAAGACCAACAACAACTTGAGATTAGCTTCGCGCACAGCGACGGCCGCGAAATAAAAACATTGATTACCTGCGATAGCGCCAATTACGATGGCGAAGCCTGTATTCAGCTGAGCCTCAACAATAACGACAGCAATAATCAGCTCAACGGTCTAGATCTCAGCACCCAAATGAGCAATAAATACCGGTTTCAAGAGGTATTACAGGAATTCATTGAAAATGAGCGCAATAGTGACTCGTCTTTGATCCTCCTCTCTCTAGACCGCTTTAGCAAACTGCGCCAGAGTTCGAGCCTGCTTGATGTTGAGAAATTACTCGAAGCGATCAGCGTTCACGTTCGCGAAGTAATGCCCGCCCAATTCTATGGCCGGGTTGCCGACGACATGATCGCCGCCATCTGCCACCACGTGGGCAGCGATGCGGCCTTAGAAATGGCCTTGGAACTGTGCAGAGCCATTGAAAATGACATCTTTGAAATCAAAAAGAAGTCACTGCAGTGCACCGCCAGCATTGCGATTATGCCTATAAACCACCTGACCCCACCGCGGGCGAGTGTGTTGCTTGACACCCTATTCCACGGCGCCGAAAAAATCTATCTCGCGGGTGGTAACAACGCTGAGATTTGTCATCGTGAACGTCAACAGCTCAGCACCGTGGAGGCCGCGACCTCATTAGCTAGCGAAGCCTTAAACCAAGGCCGACTCACCCTCCTATTCCAGCCTATGATTAATCTCGGCAACGCCGACGGCGACCACTACGAAGCCTCATTGGATATCAAAGACTGGGTAGAAGGCGAAGTCACCGCAGGCGAGTTATTGCGCGTCATAGAGCAAGAACCCGACAACAACAAACTCGACCACTGGATTGTGGTTGAGGCGACCAAACAACTGGCCAAAGAACGCCAGACCGGCCAAGACCTAAAACTCATCATCAACCTCAGCGGCAATGTTTTTCACGACCCAGAGTTTTGCTCGTGGCTAAGTGTTGCGTTTAAAGCTGCGGGCCTACCGCCGTCGTCAGTGATTTTGCAGTTTAATGAAGAGAGTATTGCCAACGCTTTAAAGCCGGCGCTGAACTTCGCTCAGCAGCTGCAGAAAATGGGCTCTGCACTCAGTGTTCGCAACTTCGGCCGCGCCCAAAAAGGCAATAAGTTTTTATCGCATATTCAACCGCATTTGGTAAAACCGGGCTTTAGAAAAACCGACACCCCGAGCGATGAACAAATCAAAGATATTGTCGCGCAAGCCAAAGTGCTTAAAAGCAGGGTATTAATTCCTAATGTGGGCAGCGCCGCCACCCTTGCCATGCTTTGGCAATTAGGGCCTGACTTCATCCAGGGCAGCTACGTCAACGACCCCATGCCGAGCATGAACTACGAATTTGCCTCGTTCAATTAATACTCGCGGCAGGAGGCACTCCTGCCGCGACACTCATTAGTTGGTATGGCGGTCGCTGATGCCAAGCAAATACAAAATACCATCCAGCCCCAGGGTCGAAATCGATTGTTTGGCATTTTCTCTAACGATGGGCTTAGCCCGAAAGGCAATTCCCAATCCGGCTATACTCAGCATCGGCAAATCGTTAGCCCCATCACCCACCGCGATAACCTGTTCTAAATTTAAACCTTCACGCTGGGCGATTTCGCGCAATAACTCCGCCTTGCGCTGGCCGTCAACAACAACACCCTCAACCTCACCGGTCACCCTGCCATCCCGAATCACTAACTCATTGGCATACACATAATCGATACCGAGCTTCTGCTGGAGATACTGGCCAAAGTAGCTAAAACCGCCAGACAATATCGCGGTCTTATAGCCTAGCTGTTTTAGGGTAGAGACGAGTTTTTCGGCGCCCTCAGTAATTTTCAAGCTGGCGGCAATGCCCTCAAGCACGCACTCATCCAAACCTTTGAGCAGTGCGACCCGGGCTTTAAAACTCTCGGTGAAATCAATTTCGCCACGCATTGCCCGCTCGGTGATCTCGGCAACCTGCTCACCCACACCCGCCGCCTTTGCTAACTCGTCAATGACCTCGGCTTCAATCAGGGTTGAATCCATATCAAAGGCCACTAAGCGCCGCGTTCGCCGGAACATATTGTCTTCTTGGTAGGCAATATCAATATCCAACTCACTCGCTAGGTGCAGCAGCTCCCGACGGAAATCGGAGGCATCCACTAAATTGCCCCGCACCGACAACTCAACACAGGCTTTAGACTGCTGCGCTACCCCTTCTAATGGCACCCGACCAGACAAACGGTCAATGCGATCAATATTAAGCTCATAACGCGACACAATATCGGTGACACTGGCAATGTGACGCCCAGTGATTTTGCGCGCCAACAGCGTCACTATGTGGCGCTGCTTGCCCTGCCCTGTCACCCATTGATTATAGCTTTCGGGGCTAACGGGTAAGAATCGCACCTGCATTTGCATTTCATGAGTGCGAAACAGAATATCTTTTAGGATACTCGCGGCTTCAGCACTGGCGGGCACCTCTACCAATAAACCCAGCGCTAAATTATCGTGTATTACCGCTTGACCAATATCGAGGATATTCACCCCGTGGTCAGCTAGAATACCGGTAATGCTACTGGTCACCCCCGGACGATCATCTCCGGCAATATTGATCAATATGATTTCGTTCACACCACCCCCTACGGTAATCGGCGTATTGTAGCGGTTGACGGGATTCCACCCAAGTGCTGCGAGCCTTGATATACTCGCATTACCAATAAAACTTCTAATTCCGGATGGAATGATAGTCAATGCTAAAGCAGCTCCTAAAGCTCCCCTTATCCGCCAAGTGCGGATTGATTACCGCGCTCATTTGCGCACTCGCTGGCCTAACCTTATTACTTACCAGTATGACCGCCAGCAAGCAAATACTGCTGGAAACCACCCGCATGATTGGCCAGCAGTGGACCAATCAACTCGCCTCGCAAAGCCAGCAAGCACTGCTGCGCAACGACAAAGTCAGCTTACAGGCCATATTGCAGGATTATATTAATAGCCCGCTGATCGTTTACGGCAGCATTTCGAATGCCCGTGAAGAAGCTGTCGCGGAAGCAGGCCACTGGCGCGCAGAAAACCTTAATTACGAAGCGCAGGTCGCCGCCGATGGCCGCCTAGGTTTAGTTAAACTCTCGCTGAGCCGAGAATTAATTGGCGATGAAATTCGCGACCTAGGAAAAACCCTACTGATTTTAACCGGACTACTTGCCTGCTTTAGCTACGCCATTGTTGCCGTCCCGCTGCGACGTATTGAAGAAATCCTAGAGCTGGCGAGGGCCAGACTAGCGCAACCGCTGCGCACTGATGATTGCTTGTATCGCGGCAGCGACAGCCTCGGCAAGCTCCTCGAAGAGATCCACAAACCGCAAATACGCCTGAGCAAACTCGGTAAAAATCGCTTTAAAGATTATTATGTCCTGCACTGCCACTGGCAGGCCTACGATGCCTTGCACGCGCAGATGGCCCCCGACAGTTTTCGCGAACACCTGCGCACCAGCTACGCCCGAGGCGAGGCCATTGCAAGACTCTACCACGCCGATTTAGTGGTGCACCGCCACAATGCCATCAGCCTGCGCTTTTTTGAAGTGCCCGACACCGATCACCCGCTATTCCGCGCGCTATGCTGCGCCGAGCTATTTCAAAAACTCGATAAAATTTTACGCAGCCGCGCCGGTATCGCCCATATCCTTGGCGAGGGCGATCATTGGGAATGTGCATCACTGGAGTGCGCCGCCATCGATCAACTGCACCGCGCCACAGCCGAGGGCAAAGGCACCTGGCTAGATAAACGCAGCCGGCAACACGAACGTATAGAGGCGTGGGGCGATTTCCGTGGCAATCAGGTAATAGGCATGAAATCGCCTTATAACGACTTGCTTGAGCGTCAGCAGACCCAACTAAAAAAGCTGAGCCTTGAATCCTTCAAGCAAGACAATTTACGCCAACACGAAGACCATACCATCAGCCCTCATTAATTAGGGCTGATGGTCTCCAAGGCATCTACTTTTTGGAAGCCGCGGGGCAATTTGTGCCCCCGACGGCCGCGCTCCCCCACATAGTGTTCGAGTTCAGCAAACTTAAGGGATAAATGGCGCTTGCCAGAAATTACCTTCAACACGTCCCGCTCACCAAAGATCGTCACTGCCGTTACATACTCTTCGCGGCTCGCTAGGCGCGCCGACGGAATTCCAATCATCTTATTGCCCTTGCCACGCGGCATAACAGGTAATTCTGCGGCAGGAAAAATTAACATCCGACCTTCCGTCGTCACCGCCACCACATAGCTATTGGTCAATTCGGCAATGGCAATCGGTGGCAGCACTTTTGCGCCATTGGGTAAGGTCAACGCCGCTTTGCCCGCCTTATTTTTGCTCTGCAACTCGGTTAATTTGGCAATAAAGCCGTAGCCCGCATCCGACGCGAGCAAGTAATAGCCCTCGTCACCCCCCATCATCATGCCGGTAAAGCTCACTCCGGAAGGCGGATTAATTCGGCCAGTCAACGGCTCGCCTTGGCCCCGCGCCGACGGCAAGGTATGCGCGGCTACAGTGTAACTGCGCCCGGTGCTGTCGAGAATAATCACCGGCTGATTACTGCGGCCCCGCGCAACCAAGTTATAGCGGTCGCCAGACTTATAACTCAAACTCACTGGGTCAATATCATGGCCTTTACCGGCCCGAATCCACCCCATTTCTGACAGAACCACGGTAACGGGTTCGGCGGAGACAATATCTTCCTCCAAGAAGGCCTTAGCCTCTGCACGCACCACCAACGGCGAACGACGCTCGTCGCCAAACTCCTCGGCGACCGCCAGCAACTCTTTGCGAACCAAGGTCTTCATACGCCGAGAAGAGCCTAAGGTTTGCTCTAGCGAATCGCGTTCCTTCGCTAACTCTTCTTGTTCGCCGCGAATTTTCATCTCTTCAAGCTTAGCCAACTGCCGTAATTTTAATTCTAAAACCGCTTCAGCCTGAGTATCCGTCAAATCAAAGCGCGCCATCAATACGGGCTTGGGCTGCTCCTCTTCGCGAATAATGGCGATAACCTCGTCAATATTCAAAAAGGCAATTAATAAGGCGTCGAGAATATGTAAGCGCTTAAGCACTTTATCCAAGCGGAATTCAAGGCGACGGCGTGTAGTGTTGGTTCGAATTTCCAGCCATTCGCTAAGAATTTTATCCAGGCTTTTCACCTGAGGTCGACCGTCAAGGCCAATCATATTCATATTGACCCGGTAACTGCGCTCCAGATCGGTAGTGGCAAATAAATGATTCATTACTGCTTGCGCATCAACCCTATTGGAACGGGGTATAACCACTAATCTCGTGGGATTCTCGTGGTCAGACTCATCGCGCAAATCCACCACCATCGGCAGTTTCTTGGCCTGCATCTGCGCGGCAATTTGCTCTAGCACTTTGGCACCTGAAGCCTGATGCGGCAGCGAGGTAATAACGATATCGTCACCCTCTTCCTGCCACAGCGCGCGCATGCGCAACGAGCCACGGCCGGTTTCATACATTTTACGCAAGTCTTCCGGGGGTGTGATAATTTCAGCATCAGTCGGAAAATCCGGGCCTTTAACATGCTCACACAGTTCGGCTACCGAGGCATTGGGCGCATCTAACAAATGTATACAGGCGCTGACTACTTCCCGCAAATTATGGGGAGGAATATCAGTGGCCATGCCCACCGCAATACCGGTGGTGCCATTGAGCAGTATATTCGGCACCCGCGCAGGCATGGTCGACGGCTCATCCATCGCGCCGTCAAAATTTGGCACCCAATCAACCGTGCCCTGACCCAGCTCGCTCAATAACACTTCAGCGTATTTGGTGAGCTTAGACTCGGTATAACGCATTGCCGCGAATGACTTTGGATCGTCGGGGGAACCCCAGTTACCCTGACCGTCAATAAGCGGGTAACGGTAGGAGAAGTCCTGGGACATCAACACCATCGCCTCGTAGACCGCGCTGTCACCGTGGGGGTGGAATTTACCAATGACGTCACCGACGGTGCGCGCCGACTTTTTATACTTAGCGTTGGCTTTGAGCCCCAGCTCGCTCATGGCGTAGACAATCCGCCGCTGCACTGGCTTTAAGCCATCGGCAATATTTGGCAGGGCGCGATCGAGAATAACGTACATCGAGTAGTCCAAGTAGGCTTTCTCGGTGTAGGTCTTTAATGGCATTTGTTCGACGCCGTCAGCGCCAATCACGATAGTTTCCGACATACAGTGTTATTTAATCCTTAAACAATGATTCTAGAGTCTAATCACAGCAAACAGACGTAAACCTATTCTTGTGTTCAGCCCCTAATTTAATGCAACGCCTCAATACGGCAGCAATGCGGGCTAGTGAACATTCACTGCCGTACGGGTAATTACGAAGGGTTAAATCCGCCCAGCCCCCTATACTTGATTACAAGTTGAACAATGGAGAACTGAGATGGCCGCCCCAAAAGTTATTAGACTAGCAGAATATCGTCAAAATACGCAGCAGATGCATATCGACGACATTAGCGCCCAGGCATTTCTGTTCCTACAAGAGCAAGCCCAGGAGCACAACTTACCAATGCGCGTTTTACTCCGCGAGCATTTACTTGGCCTCGCCTGCGTTGTCAAAGCCGTTGAAGGCCTAGATGAAGCGCAAAACTGGCTCGCCTTAATCAGTGACGAAATCAATCACGGTGGCTCAATCGAAATCCAGTAAGTAGCTCAATGTGCGGTGATTTTTTGTTCACCGCAGCGCTCACACCGGTATACAGTCACTAGCTTACCCCGCTTTACGTCAAATTGTTTCGCCTTATCTACCCGCCATTTATGATGCCCCTCACGACACAAACTGCTCACTGCCTTGCGCCCCGATGGGCGACGTTTAAACGGGATGACCTCGCCCATAGCGTTTCTCCATTATATTCAACCCGGCAAAGCTACCACTGGGCGAATTTCACGATTACTATACGCGGCTTAAGATTGTGGTGCGATATCCAATCGCGACGAGGAGACAAGATGGAAATCAGCAAAAATAAAGTGGTGTCGTTTCACTACGAACTTCGCGATAGTCAGGGCACGGTATTAGAAAACAATTTTAACGATACCCCGTCGCTGTATATGCACGGCGCCGACAATATCATCAGCGGCTTAGAAGCGGCCATGGCGGGTCACAAAGTGGGCGAGGAGTTTGAGGTAACCCTCGCACCTGAAGACGCCTACGGCCACGTAGAGCCCAACAAACAAGAGCGTATTCCTGCTAAATACCTCAAGCACGAAGGCAAAATGAAGCCCGGCCAAGCGATTAGCTTCAATACCGACAAGGGCATGCGCCAAGCGACCGTGGTTAAAGTTGGCAAATTTGCGGTCGATATTGATCTCAATCACCCACTTGCGGGCCAGACCTTAAGCTTTAAAGTGCTAATCAAGGACATTCGCGACGCCACTGACGAAGAAATTCGTCACCGTCACGCCCACGGCGAAGGCGGACATCAGCACTAAAGGCCAAATTCACCTTAGCGCCACTGGGCCACCGCCTTGCGAATAAAATCCATGACGGTGGCCCGGTTTTGCATGCCCGCGTGCGGATGGTTAAAGGTTTCAATATGACCACCATCATAACTGAGCAGCTGGCGCGGCGGTGCCGCCGCAGCGTATAGGGCCACCGCATTTGCATATGGCACAACGGGATCGCTGCGGCCATGAATCAACAATAGCGGCAGCGGCGCAATCTCAGCAACTTCGGCAATCAAATCCTGGCCCTTGGGCATCGCCCACGCGACCGCATATTGAAAAGGCCACGTCACGTAATTAGCGGCTGCCATGGTCTTGGCAATAGCGCTATAACCAGTAAATCCCGCGTCTAAAATCACCCCTGCTAAATTAGCAATATCGCTGCGATGACGCGCCACAACGACGCCCGCCAAACTCGCGCCCAGGCTTTGGCCTAAGACCAGAATCGGCGTTTCTTGCAGTGTAGGCTGATCTTGTAACCATACCAAACTCGCGAAAATATCCTCGTGCGCCGACGCGACACTTGGTCGGCCTAGTGAGCCACCATAACCGCGGTAATCAATGAGCAGAACATTGACTCCCTTCGCCGGCAACCAATATACACTGGCCAAATGAGTACTGATATTTTCAGCATTGCCGTGGGCAAATAGCACGGTTGCCGTGGCTTCGCCGACTGCTGGCAGCCACCACCCATGCAGCGTAGCGCTGTCATCAACCGTGATCTGCACATCGCTATAGCTCAAGCCAACATCCGCTGGAGTCCGCAACAATTGCTGCTGCGGGAAAAACAGCAGGCCTTCACAAGCACTAAGCTGAAAACATAACAGCAGCAAAACACCAGTTCTGCGCCAGCATAAGGCCACAGCCACCATCCGACTATAGCTCAAAAATAATAGCGCCATTGCAACTCTATTCCCGTCGACTCGCCCCAGGGTTGATGACGGTAGACCACCGAACCGCGCAGGGCATACGCGCTCGACAAGGCCCAATTACTGCTGACGCTAACGCTGCGACGCTCGCCGTCGCCGCCAAAATCACTGTAGCGAAAGCTCAGCTCCGTCGCCAGCACAGCGCCCTGCCACAACTGGCCCAACACGACGTGTGGCGCGAGACGTAAATGCTGCTTCGCATCACCGTTATACTCCAAGCGCAGCCCCGGCAGCACATACGCCACACCACCCAATACGCCAGTACTATAGCCCGCGCCGCCGCTAATACGGCTAACCAAACGCTGTTCAGGCGCGTCGTTTAAACGCTCTAGCCCGGCGTCGACTTGCCAACTCAGCGGCGCAAAAAAACCATTGCGCGGCGCCAAGGAACGGATCGCCACAGGGTCAAAGCGCTGCAATTGAATATTATCATCGCCCGCGTCACGGCCTTCCTGCCAGCGCACCTCTACACGCCCCATGCTCAAGCTAGCACCAGCGGGATATCCGGCAGCGGAATCCAGAGCATCGTGATAACTAATCCGCCACTCGGCGGTACTGTATTGACGGTCATCACCGGAACCCACATTCAATGCAAATAAGGATGTCGGATGCCCCTGATCCGGCTTGGCCGGTGATGGCGTTTGTGGCCACTCTGCCCGGCCGTGACCTTGTACTTCACGCAGCAGCGCCAGACTACGCGCAGCCACCGTGCTGCTGCGTTGCGCTCGATTATCGCTGTAACGCAAATAGCGGTAAGCGGTCATCGCCATGGCCTGACGCTCGCGGCCGGAATAGCGAACAAACTCTGCGCTTACAAGGGCATCATCACTCCTCGCCAAAGCCTTTATCAACTCTCGCTGTTCACCATTAAAGTCCGCCAGCAATAATTCAAGCTCAACCCGCTTCGACGCGCGGTACTCCGGCTCCTCCGCTAAACCAGCACCGATCACTTCCCGCACGGTATCGATGGGCATTGCCGCGCGAGTAAAGCGGGAGGTCAAATCCACGTCCGGCAGCGCCACTTCCAATAGCTCTAGCAGTCGGAAGGAACAGTTTTCGTCAAAGTAATAATAATCAAAATTAATCTCCCGCAATTCCCAAGTATGTGCCAGCAGAGTATCGATTTGTTCGGCGCTCAAGCGCAGAGGGTAGGCCCACATATCGCGGTTTTCTAGACGGCTATACTCCTGAATTTTTTCATAATAAGGCTGCATACTGAATAGCCCAGGATATCCCCCCACAATGCCCCGATACGCATATAACAAACCGTTTTCGCCAGTGGGAATATTCGCTGCAAAATTCAGCGCGTAAGATAAAAAAGCGCTCTCGCTGCGCTCACCCGCCGGGTCGAGCCGTAAAAAGGTATGCCCATACATTGACGAGGGACTGTTTAAATAACTCGCAGCCAACACCAAAACCACTCGATTTATATCAGTTTGCGTTCGCCACTGTTGGTACTCGTCACAGCCCGCCAACAACGTTGGTGGCAATACACCCCGCTGCTGCAGCCATTGGTAACGAGCGGGAAAACGGCAGGCCGTTGACTCAGGGTCCTGTGCAAAAGCAGCTAATGTTGCAACAAGTTCGGCAGTCCGATTACTTGGACCGTCTTTAGCAAGAAAAAACCGAGGGTCATCAATATAGCTGTGTTTATTTTCGCCGCGGGGAATATGCAGCAAAGCTCGCCATGAATTACTCTGTGCCAGCGCGCTTACGTCTACGCTCTGGCGATTAGCATCTAAGGCGAAGGCGGGAACGCAGAATACAAACCCCATCATTGCAGCGAGTAAACGCGTCATAAAATTCCTTGTATAAAAAAACGGCCCCGAGGGACCGTTATCGCACTGATAAAAAGAAAATTTAGGCAGCGTATTTCGCTAAGCGCTGATCACTTTTCATAATTTGAAACATGGATGCTACCACCGCATCGGCATTGACATCACCCTGTGGGAACAGGCTGTCAAAGTGCTGGTGCATTGCCGCCTTAAATACCGGGCGATCTTCTGCACTAATACCCAGTGACACAGCAACAGCCGTTAATGCTTCACCATCGCCACGGGCAACGTCTTCAGAGAACTCATCCAAGATGGCGCCGACATTAATCATTTTCTTGCCGCTGTAAGTCAAGGTGCCGTCTGCCGAACAACCGTTGGTACCCAAGGTCATGCCAAAGGTGTTATTGCCAGACGTACCATTGGTAATTGACGCAACCAAATGCGAAGGCAGGCCAGATTGACCGGCAAACAACATATTGCCCCAGCCACAATTCGGCCCACCCGGTGCAACCGCGAACGACGCGCTAGAAAATACCATCACTGCCGAGGCCAATAGTAATTTTTTCATTCAAAATCCCCTTAGTTGTTTTATACATTTTTAACCGCACTCGAAGATTACCACAGCGGACCAAACTGTCTACGGCAAATTCAGTGCGCCAAATAGTAAGTAACGTAAATATCGAGACAAAAAAAAAAAAAAAAAAAACCCCGCAGAGCGGGGTTAGGTCAAGCAAGAAAGCAACGCTTATTCGGCGGCAGGCTCACCTTGCTCTTCAGTTGCCGCTTCCGCCGCAACTTCTTTAATCGACAGTTTGATGCGGCCACGAGCGTCAACGTCGAGGACTTTAACCTGGACGTCTTGGCCTTCGGTCAAGTAGTCACTCACGTTCTCGACACGCTCATCAGAAATCTGTGAGATGTGTACCAGACCGTCTTTACCCGGCAAAATCGTAACAAAGGCACCAAAATCAACGATGCGCGCCACTTTACCGGTGTAAACTGCACCGACTTCAGCTTCAGCAGTGATCGCCAGAATACGGTTAACCGCATCGTCACGTGAAGCAGCGTCAGAACCGTAAACCCGAACAGTGCCGTCGTCTTCGATATCAATCTGCGCACCGGTCTCTTCGCACATTGCGCGAATAGTGGCGCCGCCTTTACCGATGATGTCACGGATCTTATCAGAGTCGACTTTCATTACGTACATGCTCGGCGCGTTGTCCGACACATCGCTGCGCGAGCTAGCCAAGATTTGGTTCATCTGACCAAGAATCAACAAACGAGCCTGCTGAGCCTGCTCCAGAGCGACTTCCATGATCTTCTGGGTAATACCCTCAATCTTGATGTCCATCTGCAGTGCCGTTACGCCGTCGGCGGTACCAGCAACCTTAAAGTCCATATCACCAAGGTGATCTTCGTCGCCGAGGATGTCAGTCAGAACAGCGAAACGCTCGCCTTCTTTAACCAGCCCCATCGCGATACCGGCAACAGGCGCTTTCAGCGGAACACCGGCATCCATCAAGGACAAGCTGCCAACACAGACCGACGCCATGGAGCTTGAACCGTTAGATTCAGTAATCTCTGATACCACGCGAATGGTGTACGGAAACTCTTCAACACTCGGCAATACCGCTTCTAAGCTGCGACGCGCCAAACGGCCGTGACCGATTTCACGACGACCAGTGCTGCCCATACGACCGCACTCGCCTACTGAGTAGGGGGGGAAGTTATAGTGCAATAGGAAGTGGTCTTTAAACTCGCCCTGCAACGCGTCAACAAACTGGCCGTCGCGAGACGTGCCCAATGTTGCCACGCCAATCGCCTGAGTCTCACCACGAGTAAACAATGCAGAACCGTGAGCTTTGCCCAACACGCCAACTTCAACGTTAATAGGACGCACCGTGCGACCGTCACGGCCATCAATACGCGGCTCGCCATTAAGAATACGCTGACGAACAATTTGCTTTTCCAGCTTGGCAAAAACGCCTCTCACGTCGTCAGCACTGTACAGCGCTTCGTCACCCGTGGCTAAGGCGGCAATCGCCTCATTGCGCAACTCGCCAACTTTGGCGTAACGTAACATCTTGTCAGTAATGCGGTAGGCATCGCCCAAACCAGCTTTAAAGCCTTCGGCAACGGCGCCCAACAAAGCGGTATTTTCCGCTTCTGGCTGCCAATCCCAAGACGGCTTTCCTGCATCAGCAGCAAGCTCTTTAATAGCTTGGATAACGGCCTGCATTTCTTGGTGGGCGTACAGAACGCCGCCCAACATTTGGTCTTCGGTCAGCTGCTTCGCTTCTGATTCAACCATTAAGACAGCGTCTTGAGTACCAGCTACAACCATGTCCAGCATGCTGGTTTTAAGCTGTTCAAACGTCGGGTTAAGGATATAACCGTCTTCGGCAGTGAAACCGACACGGGCTGCACCAACTGGGCCAGCGAATGGCGCGCCAGAAATAGCCAACGCTGCAGAAGTACCGATCAGCGCTGCGATATCTGGATCGTTTACTTTGTCTGCAGACATTACCGTACAGATAACCTGAACTTCGTTCTGGAAACCCTTGGGAAACAGTGGACGAATCGGACGGTCGATCAAACGTGACGTCAGCGTCTCTTTTTCAGAGGGACGCGCTTCGCGCTTAAAGAAACCACCGGGGATTTTACCCACGGCGTAGGTGCGCTCTTGGTAGTGCACAGACAACGGAAAGAAATCCTGACCCGGCTTGGCAGATTTTGCTGCAACCACAGTACACAGAACTTGGGTTTGATCGATAGTAACCAGTACCGCACCGCTAGCCTGTCTGGCTATACGACCGGTTTCCAGAGTGACAGTTTGGCCGCCCCACTGGAATGTTTTAGTAACGGGATTCACGGAGTAATTCCTCCCAAAATAAGGATGATAAAAGTAATAAGGGGGCCTCTAAGGCCCCCTCACTTATTCTTCTTAGCGACGCAGACCTAAACGCTTGATCAGCTTG
>NZ_JBFHDY010000017.1:0-40378 GCF_041584495.1 Zhongshania sp. | reverse complement strand
TGCGAACGGAGAAACCTTAAAAGTAATGACCGGCGTTATTGAAAAATGTGCTGTTCTTGGTGGGAAAAGCGCCGAAGCCCATTCACACGCAACCATTAAAACAAGGTCAGGAAGTTACTTAATATCAAGTGTTTCAAATTGCAGTGTCGGGAGTGATGTTACTATTTATGTTAAGCGTGGCATTCTGTATTTTAATACAATCTACGTCGCGGAAATAAAGTAAATGACGCTTTGGTTTTTGCTGTGAAAATCGATTCGCCCCCATTTATTTTATAGGGGCGATATCCTAGCTTTACTTCACCCAAATTTGCTTCGTATTTACAAACTCTCGAATACCGTGGGGCCCCAATTCGCGGCCATAGCCAGAGCTTTTTACTCCACCGCTAGGCAGCCGCGAGTCGGTTTTAACAATACCGTTTATGGCCACTTGGCCCGCTTCTAGGCGGTTGGCAATGTTGGTGGCGAGTTTGGCATCGTTGGTCCATACCGCCGCGCCAAGTCCGTAGGGGGTTTCGTTGGCGAGTTGCACGGCCTCTTCAACATCGGCGGCGCGGATCACGACCATGACGGGACCGAAGGTTTCTTCTTTAAAGGCGCACATACCCTCTGTTACATCGACTAATAGCGTTGGCGGGTAAAAGAACCCTGGGCCGTTGCTGAGCTCCCCGCCGAGTAGACATTTGGCGCCAGCGCTAATGGTTTCGGTTACTTGGCGATGCAGATTTTGACGCAGGTCCTCTCTGGCAATAGGGCCGACTTGGGTATCTGGAAGCAGTGGGTCGCCGGTTTTGAATTTTGCCATTCGGGAGTGCAGCTTTTCGACAAAGGTATCGTATACGGTGTCTTCGACAATAATACGCTTTGCCGCTATGCAAGATTGCCCTGCATTGATCATCCGCGACAGGGTGGCAACGTCTGCCGCGGCATCTAAATTGGCGTTGGCGAGAATAATACACGGGTCGGAGCCCCCGAGTTCAAGCACGGTTGGTTTGATTTCGGAGCCTGCAATGGCGGCAACAATGCGACCAGCATTGCCCGAGCCCGTAAACGACACGGCGGCAATGCGGGGGTCGCGAATGGCGGTTTCTATGGTGCTATTGTCGATCGCAATGTTAACCACAATATTTTCTGGGGCACCGGCATCCGTAAAGACGTTGGCGATGGCGGCGGCACAGGCGGGCACATTGGGGTCGTGCTTCATGACGCAGGTATTGCCTGCCATGAGCGCGGGCGCAAGGTAACGAAAGGCCAACCACAGCGGCGCATTCCACGGCAGTATGCCAAGTAGGGTGCCCAGCGGTGGATGGCACACATAGCTGATACTGGCGTCTGAGGGTAGGGTTTGCGGCGCCAAGTACTCTGCGGCGTGCTCGGCGTAGTATTCGGCGCAGCCCGCTGCTTTTTCAACTTCTGGGCCGCCTTCGAGAATGGGTTTGCCCATTTCTAAGGCCATGAGTTTAGCCAGGGCGTCTTTTTGCACGCGGAGCTCTGTTGCTACTGCGCGCAGTATTTTGCCGCGCTCCTCGATACTGGTGGCCTGCCATTGGTCGGCGGCACGGTCGGCGTCGCCAATTTTTTCGTGGAGCTCGCTACTGTTCAATGTGGGGTATTCGGCTATGACTTTTCCGGTGCAGGGGTTTGTCGCTGTTAGCATGGCTACCTCGTTGTGAATGATTACTCGCCGCTTTTCGCTTTGGCCTTGTCGCTACTGGTGCTGGCTTCGGCTCGCTCCCGTTTGTTTTTACGTGCTTCGTCAAATTCTAGCAGAGCGGGTTCAGGCTGCTCGGGCTTTACGGTGAAATCGCGGTCCATAGTGAAAAAGGATTCGCAGCCGGTGTCGGTAATGTAAATTGAGTCAGAAATTCCACAGGTTTTGTCGCCGTCTACGCCCCACATCCAGGGAATGATGTGGAAGGTCATACCGGGCTGTAGTACCGTTGATTCGCCTTGCTTGAGACTGACGATATAGCCTTCATCCCAACTGGGCGGAAAGGCGATACCAATGGAATAGCCGGAGCGGGTGATAAGCCTGGCGCCACAGTCATTTTCAGAAATAATATTGCGCACTAAGTTATCGGCGTCAGAGACCGTCATACCCGGTTGCACTTTGTCGTGCACTGCGTGCAGTGCCAGTTTCATCCGCTCTTGGGCATGGTGCATAGAGTCGCTGAGTTTGCCCAATACAACGGTGCGCATCATGGCAGTGTGGTAACGACGATAACAGCCGCCAACTTCTAAAAAAACATGCTCATTGGGCAGCATGGTGCGGCCCTCCCAAGTGGCGTGACCGATCATGGTACGGGGGCCGGAGGTGACGTAGGGCATTACTGCTGGGGGCTCGCCGCCCGCTTGGAACATTGCAGCGCTAATGGCGGCGCCAATTTCATTTTCGCTTACACCCGGTTGGCATGCGTCGATACCTGCTTGCATCCCGGCTTCAGTGGCTACGGCCGCTTTGCGCATAAGCTGAATTTCTGCAGGTGATTTGCAGATGCGGCCCTGCTCAACAATGCCAAAACAGTCGAGCAGTTTGGCCTCGGTCAGCGTGGTGTGTACGCGATCTTGTTGATAAGCCGGAAAAAAATAGCTATTGCGCTCGTAGCCAATGCGCTTTTTGGCAAGGCCAAATTCGCGCAGGGCATCTACCAGCATTTGTATCGCGTCGCCGGTGTCGGGGTAGGGCCGCGTGCGCTCTACCCAAGTGCGGGCAATAATATTCGACTCCTCCATGGCGCGCGTGATCATGAAGGGCTCGTCTTCTAAGGGCACAACTAAGGCCTGAAAGAAGGAGTACCCCGTGGTTTGGTAATCGGTGAGATACATGATGTTCTCTGGGTCAGAAATCACCACGGCATCTAAGCGTCGGTCGGCAATTCGCAGCCGCAGCGCCGCGAGGCGATTCTGGTATTCCTCGAAAGGAAAGGTCATGTCGTCGCGTTGAATCATGCGGTGGCCTCCATCACTTTGCTGGTATTGTTCACCAAGATATCGAGTCCATGCTGGAGGTCGTCGTGGGGAATGGTGAGCGGTGGAATTAATTTAACCACGCGGCCACCGGTGCCGCAGCTGGCAATCAGTAGTCCGTCGGCAAAGCACGCGTCTACAATTGCTTTAGCTTGTTCACCACTGCCCACATCTAAGCCGAGAATCATGCCTTTGCCACGCACGGTAATCGCCTTAATGTTCTTTTCAAGTGGCGCTAGTGCGCCCGCCATGAGTGCGCCTTTGTGGGTGACCTCAGTCATGAGTTCACTGTCTTCAAAATAGCCGAGCGCCTCGCTCCCTGCGACAAAGGACAGTGACTGGCCGCGAAATGTGCCGGTGTGTTCGCCGGGGGACCAGTGCTTGTCGATATCGGGCTTAACTAGGTTGAGGGCCATGGGTGTGCCCATACCGCCAACACCTTTGGCGAGGCACACAATGTCGGGGTCGAGCCCCATATCGTCAAAGCTAAAGTAACTGCCAGTGCGGCCACATCCGACCTGGATGTCGTCAATAATTAATAGGGCGCCGATGTCTTTAGCGAGCTTCGCCAGCGCTTGTAACCATTCCCTGCTGGCTACGTTTACGCCGCCTTCCGCCTGTATGGTTTCAACTAAAAATGCGGCAGGTGGCGAGAAGCCGCTAGACGCGTCGCTATAGTAGCTTGCCAACTGTTTAAGATGCGCTGTACAGCCAAATTTGTGATGTGATACATGATTTAGTGGTACGCCTGCCGCGCCCCGGAAATAGGCATTGGCGGTGCAGGCCAAGGCGCCTAAGGTCATGCCGTGAAAGCCGTGGGTAAAGGCCGCTATTTCTTGGCGGCCAGTGGCGCGCCGAGCAATTTTGAGGGCTGCCTCAACCGAGTTGGTACCGGTTGGCCCCATAAATTGCATTTTATGATCCATATTCCGGGGTTCAAGAATGGTTTTAACGAAGCGCTCCATGAACGCCCGCTTCGCGGTGGTGTGCATGTCCAAACTGTGAGTAACACCGTCGGATTCAAGGTAGTTGATCAGGGCCTTTTTCATGCGCGGGTTGTTGTGGCCAAAGTTCAAGACCCCAGCACCTGCAAAAAAGTCGATGTACTGTTTGCCGTTCTCGTCGGTTTGGCGCGCGTTCACGGCCTTGTCGAATACCACAGGGTACACTCGGCAATAGGCGCGGATGTTTGATTCGCGTTGCTCAAAAATACTCATGCGTGCTCTCCTTCTTGTAAATAATGTCCGTCGCGATGCTATTTTTAGATGGTTTGTGCAGGTTTTTCGGGCGTCGTCACGCCGCAGAGGCGAGAAAACAAATTGGTCACCAGAGGGATTAATCGGTCATTAAAATCGTAGTGGGGACTGTGGCAGGGCACTTGATGATGCTCGTCGCCATCGTCCGCACCAATGAGTGCAAAGGCGCCGGGAATTTCCCGAAGATAATAGCTGAAATCCTCCGAGGCCATGATCGGCGTGCGGATATTTAAGTGCAGTGAATCGCTGCCATTGCTTTCTTGCCAAAGCTGGCGAACATGCTGAGCGTGCGCTGGGTGATTGATGGTGGCGTTGTAGCGGGGAGTTATTTCGACCTTACACGCCACGCCGTAACTGTGTGCGGTGTGCTGGCTAATCTCGGTGATTAGGGCATTGATTTGATCGCGACTCGCCTGGTCTGGCATGCGAATACTGCCACTCAAGATCGCCTGCTGGGGAATAATGGTTGCCCCGCTGTCAGCCATGAAGGAGGTTACGCTAACGACGGCTGCCTGTTGTGGGGGGAGGCGGCGACTGACAACTTGTTGCAGCGCTAGGGTAATGGCGCTGGCGGCGAGTACGGGATCGCGGCACAGTTCTGGTTGGCTGGCATGACCGCCCTTGCCGGTCACCGTTATCGTAAAGGTCCCGTTGCCACACATAACAATATCGTCGGGACACACCAGTTTCCCGAAGGGAATCGCAGGCCAGTTGTGCCAGCCATAAATTTCGTCGATGCCGTCTAGTGCGCCTTCATTAATCATTTCTCTCGCGCCGTGCCCGCCTTCTTCTGCTGGTTGGAATAGTAATGTGACAGGGCCAGTTAAGCTTTGTTCATTGTGTTTTAACCAACGCGCGGTGGCAAGCAGTGTGGCGGTGTGGCCATCGTGGCCACAAGCGTGCATACAGCCCGACTGGGTCGACGACCAGTCGCGACCGGTTTGCTCAATAATCGGTAGGGCGTCGATGTCGCCGCGCAGCGCGATATGTTTGCTGTGAGATGTAGCCATTTTGCTGTTGGCTTGCAGTGTGGCGATGGTGCCCGTTCCGGCACATTTGCGCCACGCAATGCCGAGTTGGCTAAGGGTGTTTTGCACTGTTTCAGCAGTGCGAACCTCTTGCCAGCTCGGCTCGGGGTGGGCGTGTAAGTCGCGGCGCAAGGTCTGTGCGGCGGCGATTGTATTCAACCAATATTTAGACATCACGGTTTTACTGTGGCATAGCTTTTGCGTTGGGGCAAATCTTCATTTGAAATTTTTTAAGTGCTTTGAAATGAGCCACATTGGTGCGGTTGCGCAGTTTATGGTGCTGGATCGCATAAATTTCATGAAAAAAATAATTTTTTCATGAAATTTACCTAAATTTTAAAACTCGCTTAACAAGCCAGTGTATCGGCAATTTGGTGCTTTTGGTCGAATCGGCTTGTTTTTTGTCGGCACAGAATCTGCATGCTCATTGAACTGCAACGTAGACGGCACTAGCAAACACTTAGTGCACTGCCAGTGTCGTCGTTGGTGTTATAAAATTTTATAACAGCACCCGGAGTCTGGTGGGAGCTGGGCTCTGTGTCCATACGCAGGTGATTTTAATGCTTTTAGCTACGGATTTAGACGGTACATTTCTAGCTGGCGATAATGACTATCGCCTTAAACTTTATCGATTAATTGCGGCGCACCCAGAAATTAAACTCGCTTTTGTGACCGGCCGCGGGCTGGAGTCGGTATTGCCGCTGCTCTCTGACCCAATGATTCCCGAACCGGATTATATTATTTGTGACGTGGGCTGTACGGTGGTCGATGGCCACACTCAGCAAGCCATTCAACCGCTGCAGGGTGACATTGATAAGCGCTGGCCCGGTGACCATGTGGTTGAATCTGCGGTAAGCCATATTGCCAATTTACAGCGTCAGGATGTTCCTCAGGAACGGCGTTACTCCTTCTTTTGTAATGCCGAAGCGATTAGCGGCGAGCTTGAGGCGGCCGTCAGTGGACTGGATTGTGATCTGCTGTATTCGGCTGGTTTGTATCTGGATATTTTACCCAAGGGCGTGAATAAGGGTTCTACTTTGCGGGGTCTGGTCGAGCAACTGGGCATAGACGATGAAGATGTCTTAGTTGCGGGTGATACCCTGAATGATTTGTCCATGTACGAACACGGCTTTATTGGTGTTTGCGTTGGCGAGTCTGAACCCGCCTTATTAAGCGCGACCGAAAATAAGGCGCGGGTTTACCACGCTGAGGAGACTGGTTGTGGTGGTATTTTACAAGCGATAGAACATTTTGGCTTTTTAGGCGCGGCGGGCATGGCTGCTGAACAGCGCGATGTCTTGGTGCCGGGGAAGTCTGATTTGGTGATTGTTTATCACCGACTGCCCTATGAAGAATTTCGCGAAAATGGTGAGACTATTCGTCGCCGACCAAGCTCACCCAATGGCATTATTCCAACCTTGATGAGCTTTTTTGCCGACGGTCGCGCGGGTTCTTGGGTTGCTTGGTCAATTCATGAAGAAGGTGACGCTAAATTTGAAACTCACACCGAAGTAGATGCCGCACGCTACCCCAATTTGCTTGCCGCACGTGTGGCCTTAACAACACACGAAATGGATATTTTTTATAAAAAGTTCTCTAAAGAAGCCTTCTGGCCAACCCTGCATACCTTCTGGGAACGCGCGACCTTTCGAGAGGATCATTGGCAGGTTTTTCTGAATGTGAATAGGCGCTTTGCTGAGGTGGCCGCCAGCGAGGCTGCTGAAGGCGCAACGGTGTGGATACACGATTACAATTTATGGATGGTTCCGGCATTTTTACGCGAGATTCGCCCTGATGTGATCATTGCGTTTTTTCACCATACCTATTTTCCGTCGGCGGACGTGTTCAATGTTATTCCTTGGCGTCGAGATATTATTGGCAGCTTATTGCAGTGCGATTATATTGGCTTTCATATTCCTCGCCAGAGTGAGAATTTTGTTGATGTTGCTCGCGGCGTAACGCCCTTAATAGTAACGGAGAAAATGAGCTGCGCGCCGCGTTTTTTGAGCTATGGCTGCGCGGTGGGTTTAGATGAAATGAGTACTGAGATTCAAGTCAATGATCGTCGGATTTGTTTGGGGGCGCATCCAGTTGGATTGGACCTTAAACGGGTGGGGGACGCGCTAAGCAATGCAAAAGTGCAGCGGCGAATGCTTGAACTCAGGGAGGAGTTACACGGCACCCGCATGATTTTGTCAGTGGGTCGACTCGATTACACCAAGGGTATATTAGAGCAGCTTGAGGCCTACGAAGGTTTACTGGAAGACCACCCTGATCTCCACGATAAAGTCACCTTGATGATGGTCTGTGTGCCCGCCGCCAGCGAAATGACAATTTATCGGGATTTACAGCAACAAATTGAGCAGGCGGTAGGTCGTATAAATGGTCGCTTCGCCAAAGTGGGCTGGACGCCACTGCAATTTTTCTTTCGCAGCTTGCCCTTTGCTGAGTTGGTGGCCTATTACAGTATGGCGGATGTGATGTGGATTACGCCTTTGCGCGATGGTCTTAATCTGGTAGCCAAAGAATATATTGCTACCCAAGGTATGACTGACGGCGCTGGAGTTGTAGTTCTATCTGAATTTGCGGGGGCGGCGGCAGAATTACGTGGCCCAATTTTGGCGAACCCTCATGATCGTAATGAGCTAGTGCAAACCTGCTACTTTGCACTAAACCTTAACCGTGACGAAGCTCGAAGTAGAATGCGTGAGGCTTACGACGTTGTTCGCCACAATGACATAAAAGTTTGGGGTGATGAGTTTATGGCGGCTGTGGACGCGTGTCGCAGGTCTGCCGATGAGACCACACTTAGGGAGCTGATGCCCGACGTGATTTAGTGTTAAATATTATTATTTAAAGCCTTGTGGTGTCACCAAGAGCAGTTTTGCCGTGGGCACGCGCTGCTTATTTATTTTTTCCGAGGCTGGAGACGCCGTATGGCATTACGCAATGCAGTACAGATGATTTGCTATCCTAATCGTCTGGGCAATAATCTAAAGGATTTATACACCGTCATTGACCGGCATTTTTCCGACGCTATTGGCGGAGTGCATATTTTGCCCTTTTTTCCCTCAAACGCCGACGCTGGATTCTCGCCATTAACCCATAAGGAAGTCGATTCTGACTACGGCGATTGGGCGGATGTTGAACGAATATCGGCAAAATACGATCTATGTTGTGACGTAACCGTAAACCATATTTCAGATGAATCGGTCGAGTTCAAGGATTTTATCGCCAATGGCTATGACTCGGTATACGCGGACCTCTTTGTGCACGTTGATACGTTTGGTGAAATAAGCCCAGATGATTTGGCGAAAATTCATATTCGTAAAGAGAAGGAACCTTTTCGGCGGGTGGACTTTGCCAACGGTGGCACAGGTCGAGTTTGGTGTACGTTTACGGAACATCAGATTGATTTGAATTACGAGTCTGAACTGACGTATCAGCTAATGGAAAGCTATATTGGTTTTCTGGCACAGCGGGGCGTGAAGTTATTTAGGCTAGATGCTTTTGGTTATACCACCAAGCGTATTGGCACCAGCTGCTTTTTGGTGGAGCCCGATGTGTATCGCAATCTGGATTGGATTAATGGTGTTGCCCAGTTACACGGTGCTGAGGTCTTGCCTGAAGTACATGACCACAGTAGCTATCAATACGCCATAAGCCGTCGCAATATGCATCCCTATGGCTTTGCTTTGCCGCCGCTGCTGCTATTTTCGCTGCTGGATGCGAATAGCGTGTACTTAAAAAATTGGCTGCGAATGTGTCCGCGCAATTTGGTGACGGTGCTCGATACTCACGACGGTATCTGTATTCCCGATGTTGAAGGTGTTTTGCCTGATGATAAAATTCGCGCTTTAATCGACAATATCTCCAGCCGCAGTGCTGATCCTATACTGCGTCGCTCGGCTGCCAATATTCACAGCGTTGGCGCTATCTACCAGTTAACCTGTACTTTTTACGATGCCTTAATGCGCAATGACGACGCGTATTTGGCGGCGAGGGCGATTCAATTTTTTACGCCGGGGATTCCTCAAGTGTATTATGTAGGCTTGCTGGCGGGCTGCAATGACAATGAACTAATGGAAGCAACAGGCGAGTTGCGTGATATTAATCGGCATTTTTACAGTATGACGGAAATTGATGAGGCGGTGGCGCAGCCGGTGGTGCAGCGGCTCTTGGCGTTAATGCGCTTTAGAAGCAATTACCCGGCATTTGATGGTCATTTTGAGCTTGGCTACTCTAATGCTTCCAGCGTGGCGATGGCGTGGCGTCATGGTGAATATTATTGCCATCTGTTTGTTGACCTAAATTTCAATACCGCTACGATTAAATATCTCGACAAAGAATCATTAGCTGAATGTCAATTGCAATGTTAGTCAGTGCCTTGCTAAGACGATTTTGTGCCCGCCTATTTACCCGCGAGGCGTGCATGTAAATGATGGATTTGCTTCTCGATATCCTTTGCAATATCGGCTGAACTCATTGCACCGCCGCAATACTGAACGCCATACCAAAGTAGGCAAAGATAGTCATAGATGATTTTCCAGTGATGCAGTCGCTGCCAATCTTCTTGGGTGATCTGGCGTTTTAGGTAATTTACTAGCAAGCGTTCCTGTTGCTGGGTATTTAAACTATTGCCTTCAATTACCACGGCCAATTCATAAAAAGGATCGCTCATAGCTGCGTACTCCCAGTCTATGGCATATAAGGCGTGCTTATCGTTCATGATAAGGTTAGAGCGTAATAAATCGTTGTGGCAGAGCGCGTGGCCGTTATTGAGCGCCTTGGCGCTGGTGATATGCGCACTAGCAGCTGAGTCGAGTGATTTTAATTCGCAGGTAAATGTTGCGTTGGCGTCGATTGCTTGCCAGTAGCAGCTGATTTTATGTTCTACATTTAAGTCTGCATCGATACCAGGTAATTGGTGAATGCCGCGAAGTAATTTGGCGAGTAAAGATAAATCATGATCAATACTGGCGGACCAAGTTTTATCGCCCAGATAGCGGCTGACCATATACTGATGTTGGTCATCGTAATATATTAATGGCGCGCAGAGTCCGGCTTCATCGGCGCGGCTCAGTGCTTTGGCCTCGGCGCAGCGATTTAAATTGAGCGCTTCGCTTATGGGCGAGTTTTTACGCAATACAAACAGCTCCTGCTTAACGCTGATTAAATAATTTAGGTTGGTTAAACCGCCAAGCAAGGGCTTAATAATAACCGGCTGGCTGTCGCTCCAGCGCCACCAATCGTTGGGAATAATATTAGCCTGCGGCATGGTCATGCCGTTCTTGTTTATAGAGCGTATTCCATTGGTAGAAACCGATGACCACGAGTACCACGTAGAGCATGAATAGCAGCGCGGTGAGGTAGAGGCCTCGGTCGATATATAAATAGACCGAAGCACCGTCTATTACAATCCAATAAATCCAATTCTCCAGTACTTTGCGGGTTACCATATAGGTGGTAATGACTGCGCCCCAGGTGGTAAAGGAGTCTAGGTAGGGTAGGGCTGCGTGGGATTTTTGCGCTAGTCCGTAGCCAAAAATTAAGGTCAGTAGTCCAACGACGGCAATCACCAATAGGTGAGTTTTGATTGGCCAGCAATGGATGCTAAGGTTTTGTTGCTTATCTGAGTGATGTCGCCACTGCCACCAGCCATAGACGGCCATAACTAGGTAAAATACCTGTAATGCCGACTCCATTAATAAACTCACGTCCCAGAATAAAAACAGGTATATTGCCGTGCTGATAAAAGCAGCATACCAGCAGCTATTCTTTTCTTTCATGGCGAGGATTAAATACGCCAGCGCCAATATAACCGCGACTAATTCCCATAGCGACATGCTCTGAGCTGCGTCCTTAATGGCCGTAATTGTCTCGGTGTTAAGCATGGTGTGTGGCCGGGCTTAAGTTCCCGTCAATAAATTTGCAGACGAAAATGGCGCGCCCAAATTGTTCATAAGACTTACGCATTTCTTGTTTTATGACATCCATTACCACTTCGTAGTCACCAAATATTTGGGTGCTCATGGTATTGGTGAGTACCTGTAAATTGGTGTGGCAGTTTAGGCGGTCGATAAAGTCTTGAATCGCCGGAATGTAGATGTCTTTCAGTGGGTACATGCTGATTTCAACAGAGAGTTTCATATGATTTTCTCATGTTCTTATAGGGTAAGTAGGGCGACACTCAGTCGCCCGATAAAATTTAAAAGCGGTAGTTAGCCGAGATGCCCGCAATTCGTGGTTCACCTAACTGGTAGTAGGTCTCTGGTGCGTAGCCTTTGGCCGGGTCGTTACCAAAGGCATTGCTGAAGTAAAAACCACGAGTCTGGACATCTTCGTCGCTTAGGTTGCGTCCCCATAGCGACAGGTCCCAATTGCTGCCTTGGTAGCTTAGGCGCGCGTTGACCATTTCATAGCGCAGTGATTTCTCATTGTGACTATTAGAAAAATAGAATTCGTCCTTGCCTTCAAGCTCTATCCGTAAACTTAGATTATTGATGAGGGCGATTTCGGTGCCAATAAAGAATTGATAATGGGGGGCGTGGGCAACTTCTCGGCCGTCCATATTAACTGGCGGTAGCGCTGTACCCGTATTGTCATCTTTAGCATCGACATGAGTAATGCTAGTGAAATCCTTAAACTCCGCGTTTAACCAGCCAGCTGCTGCAAAAAGGCGAACGGCGTCACTGGCGAGATAATTCATCTCTACTTCTAGTCCTGTCGTTTTGCCTTTGGCAGCGTTGCTCAGATAGTCGTCAAAGGAAAAATTATTGGGGTCAAATATCGATTGCTTGGCCTGCACGTCACTGCGATCTTGGTAAAATGCCGCGACTTGGGCCTGCAGGCGATTGTCGAGCCAGCTGCCCTTGAAACCCAATTCGTAATTCAGCATGTGCTCGGTGTCAAATTCATACATATCGGCTGTGATTTCTGAATTTGCCGTCGATGCGGAAATGATTCGGCCATTAATGCCCCCCGCTTTATAGCCTCGGGAGATCGTGCCGTAGAGCAGGCTGTCGTTATGGTAGTGGTATTCAAGGGTGAGGTTGCCCCCCCACAACTCTTCATCGTTACTCGATGTAACGGCGAGTGAGTCGTCATAGTCGGCATTGCGCTGCTCAATCCTAAGTCCGCTGACGAGTTCAAGGGTGTCGCTGAGGCTACTGCGAAGTTGGCCGTAGAGTGCGAAGTTTTCAGTGTTGAACTCGCTGGTGAAGCTGCCGTTGCGTCTTAGGTCTTCGCTATCTTTACGCAGATAGGCGCCAAGCACCCAGCTACTGCTGTCGTTCAGTAGTTTGGCGTGCTCGGTCGATATAAAGCGAAAATCTGCACTGATATTGTCTTTATTGCGCTGGTAGTTGTCCGTGGAGCTGTATTCGTCAGGGTGGTAACCAATATAGGTCCAGTCTTCGTCGTAGCCGTATTCGGTATTTGAGTTGGCGGCACTCAGTGTGGACTCAAGACTAAACAGGGGGTTTGCTGACCAGTGTGCGACAACCGAGCCAGCCACGCTTTCTTGGCGGTCGTGGCCGGGCTGGTCGGACAAGGTGTTGCGTGTATTGTTCAGGGAAAAGGCGTCGTAACCATTGTCGGCATTGAGGTAGAGCAGCGAGAAATCTAACTGCAAATCGTCGCTCGCTTGGTAGCGCAATTTGCCGCGCAAGATTGATTCGTCGATATTGTTGACGTCGTCGCGATCTAGGTATCGATTTTTAATATAGCCGTCAGACTGCTGGTTTTGGGCGGCAATGCGATAACTTATTTTTTCGTTCAGGGGGCCGCTGGTGACGAGGCCGAGTTTGTGGCTATTGTATTGGGCGGCTTCTATTGAAATTTTTGCCATCGGCAATGCCGAGGGTGCGCTGCTGTGCATGCTAATGAGTCCCGCTAGGGCACTCGCGCCGTATTCAGTTCCCTGAGGGCCGCGCAGTATCTCTATTTGGCCAATGTCTAGGGTGCTGGCTGCCAGGCCTAGGCCGCTAAAATCAATGCCGTCGATAATAAGCCCGACCGAGGGGCTTACTGGGTCAATGAACTGACTGCGTTCGCCAATGCCGCGAATTTGAAAGAAGCGTCCCCGCGATGCCCCCGCCGAATAATTTACGTTTGGTGCCATATTAAACAGTTGTTCGATATTACTCGCGCCGCGCGCATCGATAGTGCTTTGGTCAAATACGCTGACGCTGCTGGCAAGGTCAAGCAAACTGGTGTCGCGAAACTGACTGCTAACAATCACTTCTTCTAATTTTGATATCTCAGTCGCGCTAATCAGCCCGCTACTAAGGCAGGCCACAAAGCCAATAGCGTGACGTAGAGGTGTTTTTACAATTAGGGGATTCATGGTTCTCTCTCGGGTGAAACTGATGTGAAAGAGACCCGGTGTGCGACGTGAAGAGGATTACTCACCTATTCCTACGCCGGTATTAACCGGATCAGGTTCAAGGGTTTGCATTGTAGGTTTCAATTGCATCTCAGGCGCTAGCCACCCCTTAGGTATTGCTGACGGATAATAGCAGAAATCTCGTTTAGCGGGAATGGCTCGGTTGTGAGGCTGGTGATGGTTTATATTTTGACGCAACAAAAAATAGCATTGCCGGAAGGGGTATTACTGGGGACGAGTTTTTCATAATCATGTTCGAAGACATGCACATCAAAATACGGCTGCAGCAGCTGTTGTAATTCGTCAAACGTCACGGCGACCATGGGGTGTTCGTCCTGCCATGTTTCGGTATGCGCGCCGGTGGTTTTTTCA
Source organism: Zhongshania sp. (assembly GCF_041584495.1). Lineage (GTDB taxonomy): Bacteria > Pseudomonadota > Gammaproteobacteria > Pseudomonadales > Spongiibacteraceae > Spongiibacter. Next base: position 26,372 of record NZ_JBFHDY010000017.1, on the reverse strand, counting down.
ATTTTAAGGCGCAGGGACTGCTGGTTGGCGCGGCCGCTGTATCGCCAACCCGAGCTGAAGGTAAAGTGGCTGCCATGGTGTTCGACGGTATGGCGAACAAAAGCGCTGGAATCAATTTTGTTTTTATCGACCGTGTTAAAACAAAAGACACCGCCAGATGCTAGCGCGCGGTGGGTGCTCGCAATACAGGATTTAAGCTGAGTAATATCGCTGCTGTAGTGTATGGAGTATAAAAAGCAGGTAATTAAATCAGGGGCGTCATCTACCTGAAAATTGCACATGTCTTGCAGGCTGAAATTGCCTGCCGGGCAGCGCTGCTGGGCGAGATCAAGCATCGGCTGGTTAATATCTAGGCCCCTGCTCTGGTAGCCAAAATAGATGAAATGCTGAACATGAGGACCGGTGCCACAAGCTAAGTCTAGGTGTTTTTTGCCATTGTTGCCGAAGATCTGATGTAGTCTGCGCATGCAGTTGCTTTGGGCTTGGTAATCGATGTCTGCGCACATTAGGTCGTAATAGCCAGACAGATCTGTGTAAAGCGCGTTAGTTGTCATCTCGGCCTTCTAAATCGTGATTATTGAGGAATATGGGTTTAAGTAATAGCGGTAGTAATGCAACGCCGAATATGAAGATGGTCATGGCGTAGAAATTATCTAAATAGGCGATCATTGCCGCTTGCCGCTGAATTTCCATATCTAGCAATTGTAAGGCGGCAAGCCCGGTATCGCCAAGGTGGTCGGCAGCGGCAAGGGGATCTATTCTTGGGACCGCGACATCAACAATAATGCCACCCACTTCGGCACTAATCGAAATTTTGTCCTGTCTGATATAGGCGTTGTCAGTAGAGGTGAAGCCCAGGTTTGCATAATAGTAAGCGATGGCGGCGCTAAATAGCAGGAGTGGTACCACGAGGATGAGTGCTAGGCGACGGATAGGCGGAGACAAAATCATACCTCTATGTTGTATGTAATTGTTATTGCTGTCCTGATAACAATAATCGTTTTCCGCGCCCCAAGTCTATTTTGGTGGTGCAGTATAAAGTACCGGCGCAATGTTGCATGAAAAGGATGCGCCAGCACAATTATATACTCGGTGACTTATCGTCACGCTATCGTCTGTTTGAATTTACGCTTTGCGTTTATTAATCTGTATTGGCAGTCCGTCCGTTGGAAATACGATTGGCACAACATTAAATTGCATTTTATAGCCAGGCTTTACGCTAATGGTGTGGTTGCGAAGCAAGTGGAACAGAAAAAGCTTTACTTGCATTTCAGCAAAATTGAGACCAATGCATTTGTGGTGACCGCCACCAAAGGGAATCCACTGGTAGAAGTGCCTTTTATGCTCGGCGCGTTCTGCGGAGAAACGTTCGGGGTCAAATTTTTGAGGTTCAGTCCACCATTCTGCCATGTAATGGGTGAATAGGGGGGATACACCGATGCCGGTATTGGCCGGAATACGGTAGCCCATGATTTCGGTTTCTTTAATGGTGCGACGCGGGATTACGGGGACGGGGGGGTACATCCGCAGGGCCTCTTTCATTACCAAGCCCGTTTTTTCCAGCTTAGGTAAGTCATCGTACTGCAAGTCATCACGGGTGATTTGCTGATATTCGCTGTGCAGTATGTCTTGCCATTCGGGGTTTTTGGCGATTGCGTAAATGATAGAGCACAGTGTGCTAGTGGTAGTGTCGTGGGCGGCAAATAGTAAGAAAATAATATGGTCGCGCACGGCTTCGTCGCTGAGTTCGTTGCCGTCTTCGTCTTTGGCATGGCAAAACTGCGAGAAAAAGTCGCCGCTTTCTGTAGCGCGTTTGGCGGTGATGTGCTTTTGAATAAACTCCTCTAGGGCTTGTCGGCCTTTGATTCCCTTGTACCAGGTTGTGCCGGGTATCGGCAGCTTTACTACCGCCATTGACGCTTCCATGGCGTGGAGGAATCCCTTATTGATTTTGTCTGCCTCTTTGCCCATTTCCACGCCCATAAAGACTTGGGCGGCCACATTGAGTAGCAAGCTTTTTATGCTGTCTTTAAAACCAAATTCGTTGTCTTTTGGAAAGTCGATAACGCCCTGGCGCATTCTCGGGTTCATGGTTTCTAAATAGGCTTGCAAAGATTCTTTTTTAAAAGCTGCCTGCAACACTTTTCTGTGGAAGCGATGTACGTCGAAATCGCGCAGCATAAGACCGTTGGGGAAGAGCTTGTCGAGGAGGGGGTCCCAGGCTTTTTTACTGGAAAAGATCTTATCGCTGTCTTTAAGTACTAGCTCATTGGCCTCTGGCCCAAGTAGGGCAATATTGCGCTGCAAGAGCGCATTATTACGATATATCGGGCCATAAAGCTTATATTTTCGGTTAATTAAACCGTGGTAGTCCTTTAAAAATTCAACGGTGTCACCAAGGATGGGCAGCGCGCCGTTGTCGCCCGGAATATGGTTGACGTGGCGGTTAGCTTTACGTGGCAGCTCCAGGTAATCAGTAGACGTTTTCATGCTTATATCCTTATTTAAAGATGCCAGCCGTTAAACAGTAGGTCGATAAATTGTTGAATATGACTTTCAATTTGTTTCGGGCTTAACTGGGGGCTTCCGGTGAGTTTTTGAAAAAAGGGGTATTGCACCACCGGTGCGGTTGCCGATTGCACGACAAAAAACAAGGTTTCAATCGGTATCGGTTTTAGCTCGCCATGTTGATTCACTTTATTAACGAGTTCGCGAATGTATTGCCAGGGCGATTCAAAATAGGACTGATAAATATAATCCAAGCGCGGGCCTTGGGATTGGGATTCTTGCTGGTAAATCAGGTAAATCGCGGGGTGTTCAAAGGCGCTGCGAATATAGACCGTAATGGCCGCTTTGAGAGCGTCCAGCTCTGTGTGATTGTCATCAATGTGGTTTAAAGCATTGACCACTTTAGCGGTAGTTGCACCTGCTAGCTTGTCGACCACCGCTTTCCACAGTGCTTCTTTAGAGCTGAAATAGTGGTGAAAAAAGGTGTAGCTAACCTTGAGCTCGCTTTGCAATTTACGTAGCGATACGCGGTCATAGCCGTCGCGAGCGAAAATGGCGGCGGACGCCTCCAATAAATGATCAATAGAAGGGCTTGCCGCTTCGTCGTTACGTGGCCGTCCGCGTCGTCGTGTTGGCGTTGCTGTGCTCATCGTTAAGACCAATATTAAACATGTGTTTAATATTGGTCTCGACCCGCGCCATTGTCAATAGAGCGGTGCCAACCCCCTCTGTATGGATGATGCGCGCTTCTCGGTGCCTCGCTAAGCTGAGCTACGATTGCCATAAAAATCAATAACAGGACGAATATATGCTTTTACAGGGCAAGGTAGTGATTGTGTCAGGTATTGGCCCAGGTTTAGGACGGGAGCTTGCTGTAGAGGCGGCTAGGCAGGGTGCAGTGGTAGCAATGTGTGCTCGTACCCCTGCCAAACTCGATGAGGCCGAGCGAGAAATTCTGGCCTTGGGCTTGGATACAGCGATTTTGAAGATGGCGACGGATATCAGTGACCGCGAGCAGTGTAAGGCGTTGGTTGCGCAAACTATCGCGCGATTCGGACGTATTGATGTGCTGTTTAATAGTGCCTATAACCCCGGTAGCTTTGAACCGATAGAAGTAGCCAATCTCGATAGCTGGCGTGCGGCAATGGACGTAAACTTGTTCGGCACCATGGCTTTGACCCTTGAGGTCGTGCCGCAGATGAAAGCCCAAGGTGGTGGGGCGATTGTCATGATCAATACCATGGTTACCCGTAAGCCTTTGCAGACCCAGGGTGGCTACGGTGCATCGAAAGCCGCCTTGGCCAGCGCGACCTCCCATTTGGCGCTGGAGCTGGGACAGTACAATATTCGCGTTAACTCAGCTTATATGGGGTGGATGTGGGGGGCGTCGGTTGAAGGCTATTTGCAAATGAACACCGACGCCGGGGGCCCTAGCGTGGCAGATCAGCGCGCGGCGGTGGCAAAGAATATTCCGCTGGGTGATATTCCTGACGATGCTGATTGTGCCAAAGCGGCAATCTTTCTTGGCTGTGATTATGCCTGCGCGATAACCGGCGCCGCTTTAGATGTAAATGGCGGAGAGTATTTGCCGCATTAATTGTGGTGCTGCTTATAAAGTACTGGGCTAAATAGTCAGCCCAGTACTTCAGCTAAATGAAATTAGCTGGCTGGTGGGGTTTTGCTTGCTGCTTTAGCAGAGGCCTTTTTCGCAGCCGCTTTTTTGGCAGGTGCTTTTTTTGCTGCGGTGGCTTTCGCTGGCGCCTTTTTGGCTGGGGCTTTCTTTACCGCCGTCTTTTTGGCAGGTGCTTTATTGGCCGCTGGCTTCGTCGTTTTGTCAAAGTTCTTGGCGGCATCTTGGGCCGCTTTAGCCAGTGCCTTAGCCCGCTGATAATCACCCTTTAGCTCAGTAAGTTGGTCTTTGGCCATAATCATTAAGGCTTTGGCATCTAGTTCTAATTCTTTTGCGGCATCCACTGCGTCATGAGCGCGGTCTAGCTGCTTGTGGATTCTGGCGTCCATGCTTGCTTTTGCCTTTTTCTGTAGCTCGCCGAGCTTAGTCTGTTCTTCCTTTAGTTTTTTACGTGCTCGCTCAGCTTGCATTTTCGCCTTGTCCATTGCCTTGTGGGCATCAGCCATTAAGCGATCGCGCAGTTGTTCAACTTTGTGCTCTAAAGATTCGATCTCTTTACGGATTAATGCAACGGGATCCATTTTCTTATTTGTCATGTCAGTGAGCCTCTGGGGTCGATTTTTCTTGTTAAATAAAAATCTGTAACAGCACTAACATAGCAAACTTTGCGATAATGGACAGGGAATCTGAAATGCTAGGTGAAAAAAAATGGATAAAATGAAATCTGATGCTATTGAAGCGGCTGCATTTAGGCGTTTATTAGCTCATCTCGACAGTCGCAAAGATGTGCAAAATATCGACTTAATGAATTTAGCTGGCTTCTGTCGTAACTGTTTGTCTAAGTGGTATGTTGCCGCTGCGGAACAAGAGGGCGAACGTGTTGATTATGAGGCGGCGCGAGAACGGGTGTACGGCATGCCTTACGCGCAGTGGAAAGCTGAGTTTCAGGCTGAGGCCAGCCCTGAGCAATTGGCTGGCTTTGCTAAAAAGAGCGACTAAAGCTTGCTTTAAAGTCCACCGTTTGGAATAAAGCGATTATCTGTGTTCGCGCGAATCCACAGTAGCATGTCGCGGGATAATTTTTCACCGCGCTTGCGCAGGGCTTTATTTATCCAAATGGCGGGTGACTCTTTGCCCGCATCCCAGCCGCTAATGAGTTTTTCGGCGCGGGTAAAAAAGCGTATTAAGTCGACAAGCTCGTCGTTACTGAAGTTGGCGACGGCGGCTTGCCATTGCTCCGGCGCAACGCGCATAAAGACAGCGTATTTTTGCTGTTCTTCTTCGCTAAAGGGGGCGGGGAGTAATTCGAGCTCATCACTACGGCTCAGGGCAATGCATTGCTGCAGCCATTGCGTGTCAATACTGAGGGTGTCTTTCTCTTTTTCTGGGGTCCAGCTGCCAATCGCCATGTTAACGTATACCTATTTACCGATTATGGGGCTAAGACCCTAGTATAACGCACAATCGCGGGTGACTTGTGCCTAGTGATTTGCTATTTTACTGGCTATTTATCCAGTTGTTGGTGGCTCGCGGTGAGAAGCAGCGTTTGCGCAAAATAATACATTGCGATTGTGATTGTTTTTACGCGTCGGTAGAGGCGCGTGACAATCCCGCCTTGCGTGGGCGCCCGCTAGCAGTTGGTGGTGACGCGGCACGGCGCGGTGTCATCGCGACCTGCAATTATGAGGCGCGGGCCTTTGGTGTTCATTCAGCCATGGCGACGGTCACGGCCATACGGCGTTGCCCAGATTTAGTGATAGTCGCGCCGAATATGGATAAATACCGCGAAGTTGCTCTGCATATTCGCAGCATATTTGCCCAGTTTTCTGAAATAATAGAGCCTCTGTCTTTGGATGAAGCCTACTTAGATGTAAGTGATAGCACGGCATTTCAAGGTAGCGCGACGCGAATTGCGCAAGCTATACGGCAACAGGTGAGTTCTGAACTTGGTATTACCATTTCTGCGGGCGTGGCCCCGAATAAATTTTTGGCGAAGGTGGCCAGTGACTGGAATAAGCCTGATGGTCTTACCGTGATAACACCCGCTCAGGTTGACGACTTCGTCTTAAGCTTGCCCGTGGGTAAAATTCATGGGGTAGGTAAGGTCATGGCTCAGCGCATGGCGGCGCTGGATATATACACCTGCGCGGATTTGCGCCAACGCAGCATGGCGGAGTTGCAACGCCATTTTGGTAAATTTGGCCAGCAACTCTACGATTACGCGCGGGGTATTGATCATCGCGACGTTAAAACTCATCGCCAGCGTAAATCCTTAAGTGTCGAGAATACCTACGCGGAAGATATTGAGGGGGTGGAGCTAGCGCTTGCGGCGTTGCCCGCTTTACTCGATGAGCTAAAACGACGCTTGAATAAGCACAATGGCGAAACCTTTACTGGCGTGTTTGTGAAATTAAAGGCATCTGACTTTAGGCAGACCACCATCGAGCGGCGTTGCGATGGCTTTCTTGAATTAGACCTGTTTGAGACTCTTCTCAAAGAAGCTTGGCTAAGAATGGAGTCTTCCCTGCGTTTAGTCGGGGTGGGGGTTCGGTTTGGCAATAAACAAAGTGGGGCAGTGGCTGAGCGGCGTGCTGAGTATCAATTAGATTTGTTTGATCCGGGCATCTAGGCTTACCCTACAAAATACCATGTTCCTCAGATGCTTGCGTTCGTAAGCAATGACTCTTATTAGTAGGTGTGTTTGCGTTCGCCGTCCCTCATTAAGCGTTTCGCTAAGACAATAAAAAAAGGGAGCACGGTTTCCCGTACTCCCTTTGTCAGTTTAGTAAGCCTTATTTATTCGGGCTAATAACCTGCAGCTCAACACGACGATTGCGTTCACGACCTTCGTCAGTACTGTTGTCGGCAACCGGCCTACTTTCGCCGTAGCCTTTGGCTTTTTGACGTGACTCGCTAATGCCTTTACGTGTTAAGTAGCGCACCACTGATTCAGCGCGTGACTGAGACAGCTTCAGGTTGTATGCATCGCTACCAACCGAGTCGGTGTGACCCATGATGATGATGTTTACGTCAGGCTCATTGGCCAGTGATTCTGCAACTTTATCAAGTACGGTCTGTGAATCTAGCATCAGACGCGACTTGTTAAACTCAAAATGCACGCCGCTTAAGGCAACAGTCTGAGATATCACACAGCCACGTGAATTGACTTTAAGGCCTGGCAGAGTACCTGGGCACTGGTCAATCTTGTTTGGTACGCCGTCGCCGTCGCTATCCAGTGGGCAGCCTTGAGCATTGACTGGAACGCCGCGTGGAGTGCCTGGGCACTGATCAATGTCATTTGGTACGCCGTCGCCGTCGTCATCAATAGAGCAGCCGTTTACATTAACCCGAGCGCCAGGCGGCGTGTTAGGGCATTGGTCGCGGAAGTTAGGAATGCCATCGCCGTCGCTATCCAGCGGGCAACCCGTAGCGTCAACTGGGGTGCCGCGCGGAGTATTGGGGCATTTGTCGATGCGGTCGGGTACGCCGTCACCGTCGGAGTCGAAATTATACGGGCGCGGTTTCTCGCCAAAGGGTACCGAAATACCGATTAGGGCTGCGTAGGTGTAGAAATTATCATCGTCAGGGAATAAGGGCAGATCTCGCTGAATACTGTCAATTTGGTAGCGAATCTCACCGCGAAGGGAGACTTTATCTAGCTCATACATAAAGCCGGCGATCGCATCACTGCCGTAATCAGTTTGATTTGACGTGACGGTAGGCGTTTCGTAATCAATTTCATGGTAAGTGACGCCTACGCCCAGATAGGGCTGCAGTGCATCTGCGTTCAGCATAAACGCACCAAGGGGGAAGTACAGAAAATCTAAACCACCGGCAAAGCGGCTGTAGGTGTCGTTGTTGGTGTTTTTTAACTCACCGTAGTTAAGGTGGGTATCAACCATGACATAGGCGCTTATCGGCTTACCAATACCAATTTTACCTTCGTTACCTGAGTCGTAATCGTCTTTATCGGCAAAGGTCGAGCCAATCATGCCATGAACACGCCAGCGGCTATCAATTACTGCTTCTTTGTCATCGGCTGCATAGGCAGAAAATGCACTGCACCCAACAGCAAGAGCAAGCGTTATATTACGCAGTTTACTCATTGATAATTTCTCCATAGCTTTGTGTTGTAAAAACGCGACCAGTTGGTCGCGTTTTTTTCTATTGTTTTTAGAGAGGGAGGTCGAGGCCGAGGCCGGATAAGATGTCGCCCAAACCTAACGTATCAAGTAGACCGTTAAGCGCTGAAAGATCGGGAACTTGATCTATGGGGAGACCTGTTTGCTCTGCAACAGTTGCTAAAGCGCCGGCTAAGGTTGCAGCCAATTCTTCCGGATTTAGGCCTTCAAGTGCGCTAGTTAAGTCCTCAGGATTAATCTCTTCTGCGCCGGGAATCATACCCACCAAGCTGGTAATTGCGGCAATTACGTCATCTGTAGGCAAACCTTCTCCACCAGCATCGCTCAGTGCGGTGATTAAATCGCCCAGAATTGCCTGAACACCATCCAAATCGCTTGGAATAGGCACTGGTAGCTGATCTATACCGGGAATGTCACTGAAGTCGCTGGTTAGGATTGCATCAAGCAATGCATCAACGGGGATCTGGTTCAGTGCGTCGCCAACCGGTAGCTGAGAAATCGCTGGGTCGCCGTAGTAGCCAAGGTTAAACAGGGCAGGTAGTAACAACTGGTTAGACAGATCGTCATTAGCCGACAACAGTGGATCCAAAATTTGGCAGATAGAGCCGGCCTGATCTTGCAGGGCAATAGTACCAGCAGGCTGAATCAGTACGCTGGCGCCGTTTTCAGACAGCGGATCTGCTTCTACTGCAGGGTTGCTACCTTCGGCGGGTTTAGCGGCGGTGTATATCAGGTTTTTGTCGGCGTCGACAAACACGCGAATACACATTGTTGCTAGACGCGCATCACCTTGGGTAACTAATAAGCCTTTTTCGGTAGCGCTAAACTCAGCAGGTTTGCCAGCACTGGTTAATGGTAGTGGCAGGGCATCAAGGATTTCTGCTGGTACTCCTGAGCCGAGGGCGTCAGCAAGAGGTACTAGCGCAGCATCCAGTGGGGTGTCTGTTGGAATGCTGTCTTCTGGCAGGGCAATGCTTTCGGTAATAGGTGCGACAACACAGGTTTTATTGGCGCTGTCGTAATAGCCAACATCAGCCGTATAGATAACGGCCTCGAGCTCTGACACGTCCTTAAGAATACTAAGGTCGGCAGGATCAACAGTCGCAGGGTCGGCGCCAGCATCTACTGCGCTTTTCAGGAGAGCGTGGGCGTAGAACTTACGGCTACCAGGTATTGTACTAAAGTCAAACCCGTTTTCTCGGCTGGCGTTGATGCTGTAGTTGCCGCTGCCAAGGCAGGAGAATTCATCAACAATTGGCGCCTGTGATGGGTCGTCTTGTTGCTGCAACAGGTACAGTGCAACTAAGCGGTCATCGATAACATTGACAGTAACGGAGTCGGTCAATGAGCCTTTGTAGGTTGCGATTAAAGCAGAGCTGCCAAAGGTTGGGTTAGCTGGCGTGGTTGGGCTCGCGGTGGTCATTGGGTCTTGTTCTGGGTTTACCTTCAGGATAGCTGGTGCGCTAACAGTCCACTTAACGGTGCTGTCGCCGCAACGTGCTTCAAGGCCAGAATAGTTACAGATTGCAACGAAGTCTTGGTCTTCCTGAAGAATGCTGTAGTTGATGTTGTATATTTTGTCTGAGTTCACCGCAGCGAAGGAGCCGTCCTTATTGATGGGCCTGATGGTGACGGAGTCAACATCTGCATCGGTAAGGTTCAATTTTAAGTTGCCGGTGATGCTACTGGTGAGGCTGTTTTTGTAGCTGGCGGTAACCAAGCTATTGTTTTTAGAAGTATTGTTGCGAATGGCGTTGTAATCAGCTTGGCCAATTAAGGTCGCTGTGCCGTCAGTTGTGCTTAAGTTTGTGCTGTAAATATCGGTGGGCGTACCTGACCAGCTTAAAACACCGGCGCCGCGGCACTGATAGCGATCAAATACTTGGTCAGCATTCGCGGGGTTTTCGTAGTGCAGTTTGGCAACCATTTGCAGTGTTTCGCCAGCAGGTACCGTTGCTTCTGTAATGGCGGTGCCATTATCTAAGCCTTTGCAGCTTGTTAGTGGGGTAACGGTTTGGTCTAAGTCGCCGTTACCATTACAAGTTTGGCCTGCAGGGTTAACTACGACGCATACATCCACAGATTTAACCGCTGCGGGCTGAATGATGATGGTTTTAACAGCAAAAGTCGCTGGGTCGTTGGCCGTGTCGTCATCATAGAGTAGTGTGCAGTCGGAACTTGGGGCGATGGTGCTGATAATAACGGTAATGGCTTCTTGACTATTGCTGCTATCAAAGGGGTTGGTGATGGTTGCAGTTGCCGCGGTTTGGCCGCCTGCATATTCCGCAAACTTAAAAAAGCCTTTATTGGCACAAAACTGAGCTTCTGCAGTGCGGTTTTCACGCTGGGTCAGACCTCGCAGGGCTTGTACTAACTGATAAGAAGCAGTGGCGGTCGCGTCTGCATCCAGCGGATCGATTGCGATAATTTCTGGGCCAGTAATAAACGGCGGCGGTACACGTTTGGGTGGAACAACCGTGAACTCTTCAGAAACGACATAGGCAGTGCCTTCAAAAGTGTAGCTACCATTTAAGGTAAGTGTAATGGGGCCTTGAGGCTCAGCGAGGAAAGCGGTGCTGATGATGTCTTTTACTTTACCAAAGCTAGTCGCCTGGCGAACGGCGGCAGCTAGGTCGGCAATCGCTGGATCGCCGACAGGGCCGCTGATAGACCAAGTTGTTTCTCCGGTGACATTTAGTTGGGGGCCTAGATTTTTGTTAACGCCATCTGCTTGCAGGGCGACCATGCGCGCAAGAATACCATCTTCAACTTTACTCGTACCTAAACCGGCCAGCTTTGTTCCGAGAGGGAAGTCTATGCGCAAAGAGGTAGGGTCGAGCTTTGGGTTGGCACGGTCTGGGCTGCGGGCATCACTACCGCCACCGCAAGCAACGAGCACGCTCGCTGCGATAGCTAACGATATACTAAGAATTTTCGTTTTCATTTGTTCCCCTCCAGGAGAAAACTGCCGAAACACAATCGAGTTAAACATTAAAGTTTTAGATGCACGTAGTTTCACGGATGTGGTTATTAAAAACAACACTATGCGCAGCTAGGTTTTGATGTTAGCGCTAAAAATGTGAAAATTTCTGTGAATCAGTCGTAAATCAAGTGATCCAGTGCGATGCAAAGGGGAGTTTTAATAAAGAGGGCTTAAAACCCCTCCCTTGGCGGAGGGATTTTAAGCTAAAGATAGCTTTCAATTGGTGGGCAGGAACAGATTAAATTGCGATCACCGAACACATTGTCGATGCGGTTTACGGTCGGCCAGTACTTATTGTCGCGTAAGCTCGCGACGGGGAATCCAGCCTCTTCTCTTGAGTAAGGACGACCCCAATCTGCGGAAATGATATCCGCTAAGGTGTGAGGAGCATTGACCAGCGGATTGTTGTCGGCGGGGAGTTGCCCGCTTTCAATGCGGCCTACTTCCCGGCGAATATGAATCATGGCGTCGCAGAAGCGATCTAGCTCGCGCTTGGATTCGCTTTCGGTTGGCTCAATCATCAACGTGCCTGGTACTGGGAAGGACATGGTCGGCGCGTGGAAGCCGTAGTCCATTAAACGCTTGGCAATGTCTTCTTCACTAATGCCGGTGCTTTCCTTTAAGGGTCGCAGGTCAATAATACATTCGTGGGCGACGCGGCCATTGCGGCCGGTGTACAGCACTGGGTAGTGATCATTGAGGCGAGCGGCTACGTAGTTGGCGCTCATTATTGCCACTTGCGTTGCTTTCTTTAGACCCTCGGCGCCCATTAAGGCAATGTATGTCCATGATATGGGTAGTATGCCTGCGCTGCCATAGGTGGCGGCAGAAACTGTGTCGTTGGTGGTCGCGATGCCTTCTACCGGCAATACCGGGTGGCTTGGCAGGAATGGCGCAAGATGAGCTTTAACGCCAATGGGCCCCATGCCAGGACCGCCGCCGCCGTGGGGAATGCAGAACGTTTTGTGCAGGTTTAGGTGCGAAACATCGGCGCCAAACTCGCCGGGCGCAGCCAGGCCGACAAGGGCGTTCATATTGGCGCCGTCGACATACACTTGGCCGCCGTGCTGATGGGTGATGTCGCAAATTTCGCGAATACCTTCTTCAAATACCCCGTGAGTTGAGGGGTAGGTCACCATTAGTGCCGACAGTTGTTCGCTGTGGCGTTCGGCTTTGGCGCGCAGATCTGCGATATCGACGTTGCCTAAGGCATCGCAGCCAACAATGACCACGCGCATACCTGCCATAGCTGCGGAGGCTGGATTGGTGCCGTGGGCTGAACTGGGAATTAAGCAGATATCGCGGTTAACGTCGCCACGGCTTTCGTGGTAGCGCTTAATGGCGAGTAGGCCGGCGTACTCACCTTGCGAGCCAGCATTGGGCTGCATTGAGAATTTGTCGTAGCCGGTGCAGGCAATCAGCTGCTGCTCGAGTTCGTCGACCAATTGTAAATACCCAGCCACATGGCTGCTGGGTGCAAAGGGGTGGATGCGGCCGAACTCCGGCCAAGTTATAGGCAGCATTTCGGTGGTGGCATTGAGCTTCATGGTGCACGAGCCCAGTGCAATCATGGAATGATTGAGGGCGATGTCTTTGCGCTCAAGGCGGTTCATGTAACGCAGCATTTCGGTTTCAGAGTGGAACTGATTAAACACCGGATGCGTTAAATAGCTGCTGTGGCGCTGGAGCTCGCTGGGGATGCCCGGTAAATCTTGGAGGCTCTCGTCGATTGCAGCTACCGAGGGCAGGGTTTTGTCGCCGGCGAAGACCGCCCACAGCTTTTCAATGTCGGCAGCGGTGGTGGTCTCGTCAAAGCTAATGCCGAGCTCGGTGGCGCCGCGGCGCAAATTAAGCAGTGCGCTTTCAGCCTTGTTCGCTAACTCGCCAGCTTGGTCACCGCACTGCACGGTGAGGGTGTCGAAGAAATTGGTATTACTGGTAAAGCCTAATTGCTTGAGGCCCTCGGCAAAAATGCCGGTCATGCGGTTGATGCGCAGCGCGATGGTTTTAAGGCCGTCGGGGCCGTGATAAATAGCGTAGAACACCGCCATGATCGCGAGCAGGGCTTGAGATGTACAAATATTGGATGTCGCTTTTTCACGGCGAATATGTTGTTCCCGGGTTTGCATAGCCATGCGCAGGGCTTGATTGCCACGGCTGTCTACCGAAACGCCAATGATACGGCCGGGAATAGAACGCTTATAGCTGTCACTGGTGGCAAAGAAGGCCGCGTGGGGGCCGCCAAAGCCCATGGGCACGCCAAAGCGCTGGGTGTTACCGACGACAATATCGGCGCCTTGCTCGCCGGGTGGCGTCACCAGTAGCAGGCTCATAATGTCGGTGGCGACTACCGTTAATGCGTCTTGGGCTTTGGCTGCGGCGGTAATGGGGCGTAAGTCACGGATCTCGCCATTGCTGGCGGGGTTTTGAATTAACACGCCAAAGCAGGGGGTGCTGGCTAGCTCGCTTTCAGCATCGCCAATATGTATTTCTAAACCCAGTGGCAGAGCGCGGGTTTGCAGTACAGCGAGGGTTTGAGGATGGCAGCTGCGATCCACAAAAAACACATTGCTCTTGTTCTTGCGCACGGCGCGTTTGCTCATTGCCATGGCTTCTGCGGCAGCGGTGGCTTCGTCCAATAGCGAGGCATTAGCCAATTCGAGGCCGGTGAGGTCGATAATCATTTGCTGGAAATTCAGTAATGCTTCAAGGCGACCTTGTGCAATCTCGGGCTGGTAGGGCGTGTACGCGGTATACCAGCCAGGATTTTCTAATACATTGCGCAGAATGACCGGCGGGGTGATGGTGTCGTAATAACCCATGCCAATAAAAGATCGGGCAATTTGGTTTTTGCTGGCGATCTCGCGCAGGCGATTTAGCGTTGCGGTTTCACTTTGTGGCGCAGGTAGCGGCATGTCGCCGCGCAGGATGGCAGCGGGAACGGTTTGTTGAATTAGCTCATCGAGTGAGCTCACGCCAAGGGCGCTTAGCATGGCGTTGGTTTGCTCGTCGTCTGGACCAATATGACGTCTCAGGAAGTCGTTGCTTTGGGAGAGGGCGGTAAGATTGTGGGTCATGCGAAGGGCTGCCTGCGTCGTCTAAATTTGCGACAGCCATTAAACCATAAAGGGGCGTGGGTTACCTTGGCAATTTTCCCTGTTCGGCTCGCTTTATACGCGAGGGTTGTTGCTTATTCATTGCGTTAATTACGGCATTTTTTCAGGGAATCGGCTGTGTGGTTTTTTCTTCATCGGCTTGATGCAAATTAAGTGTGCTCGCAATTTCAGTTGCATCATCTGGCAGTGGTGTGCCGCAGGTGATTTATTTGGCGTAATTTACCGTGTTTTGGCGTGGTGATAGCGTTTAGCCCCTGAGTGTAGACATTATAAGATCGTCGCTTATTAATGTTTGGAGCGAGGGCTGCGCAGTGGTAGTGGGCTTTGAAAGAAAGCGTGGCTTGACGACAAGGCCCTGCGCATTGGGAGTGACGATGCTACTCAGTGCCTGCATGCAGGTAGTGGTGCCCATGGCGGGGAAGTACCGTCAGAATACAGCCCGGAAGAAGGTCGAATTTCCTCGTTAGAGTCAGCGTTAGCCGACGTAATGAGCGGAAGTACAAAATGAAGGCTCGTGCCGTGAGTAGTGCGATGAGTTACCAGCCATTCCACCCAATGCGGAAGCGGGTCGCTGCTCTGCTCGTATGCTGTTGCCACCTGCTTATGGGCGTCGTGCTGAACAGCGGGTAGTGAAGGGTGCCAATGAATGCCTTGAGACCGTACTGGCGACGTATGCCATGTTTAATGAGGAGCTGTTAGTTAGAGAAGAGCATGTGCATTTAACCGTAGTGCCAGCAACGTACAAATGGCTAGAAGAGTGCACTAAGGTGCTGCCGGCGCGGAGTGAGCAAGTGCTGGTTAAGGCGTCGAAGTACGAAACTGTAATGGAAGATGTGATCATCTCTCCTGAGGAGTTGGTTTGGCAATGAGGCCGAGGCGAGCTTGAAAAAATTGATGAAGAGGCAGGTGAAATAGTTCATCAGCGGCGAATTCCGGCAACATACAAAAAAATAGGTAAGCAGGTTTTAGTCACGCCAGCTGAGTGTTGCAAGGAAGTAACGGCCCGGGTGTATGCGACCTTACGCAAGCGCGTGGTTGATGTTCCCAAGCACACTATTGAAGAAACCGCGCCGGCAAAGTATAAGGCAGTTACCGTGCAGCGTGAAATAGCGCCAGAAAGAGAAGTGCGCCACCCCCTCCCCTTGCGCCAATCTATAAAAACTTTAGTTATTGCGAGAAAGCCGCAAATGCGCGCTTGTATTGGCGGGTCATCCCTTGTCAACCAGAGGTGAACAACGATTTGGTCTATAGCCTTCTGCGTGCGCTGAGCGCCAAGGCTTACGACACGGGTGGGCTCGACGGGGTGTTGGGTAAATACACCTTGGCGGCGATGGACGACTAGCAAAAATTTCAGGGTTTAGCGACCGGTCGCTTATCGGTAGAAGTGATCGATGCCCTAGGAATATCATTGTTGATGGCCAAGTAGAAAGTTATCAAAATGCGCTATCTAATCGAATGAGTTGGTGATAATTGCCCTGTTGATTTTATGCGGCGCACAATGGGGCATGGAATCTCTATGTAATTTGCTTACTGATATTCGCGCGTGCACAGTGTGCGCAGAGTATTTGCCACTCGGTGCACGGCCCGTGGTGGTCGCCAATTCCGCCGCGAAAATACTGATCATTGGTCAGGCGCCCGGTACTCGGGTGCATAAAACTGGCATTCCTTGGAATGACCCCTCTGGTGATCGTCTGCGGCAATGGCTGGGAATGGATCGCGAGCAATTTTATGTCGATCCGCGTCTTGCCATTATGCCCATGGGATTTTGTTATCCAGGCAAAGCTAAGTCGGGTGATTTAGCGCCGCGCAAAGAGTGCGCGCCGCTATGGCATGAGCGTTTATTGGTCCACATGCCAAAGGTGGAGCTGGTTCTGCTTATTGGCCAATATGCTCAAGCCTATTATTTACGTGATAATTTCTCTACATTGACTGAGCGGGTTGCTCAATATCCGCCAAGCCACCATTTTTTCCCGCTGCCGCACCCCTCGCCGCGCAATCAGCTGTGGTTAAAGCGCAATCCATGGTTTGATAGCGAGGTCGTGCCGCGATTACGGGCGCGAGTACACCGTATTCTGGAGAAAAAATGAATAAAGTCTTGGGTCCTTGGCAGCAGCTTAGTTGTCGGCAAGTGTATGAGAACCCCTGGTTGCGCCTCGAACATCACGAGGTGAAAACACCGGCCAATACAGATGGGATTTACGGTAAGATTTGTTTTAAAAATATTGCCGTTGGCATCGTAGCTATTGATGACGAGGGCTATACCTATTTAGTGAAACAATACCGCTACCCGCTAACCCAAGACAGTTGGGAAATTCCGGAGGGCGGTTGCCCATTGGCCAATAACGCCCTAGATGCGGCGCGTCGCGAACTGTTGGAGGAAACCGGATTGTCGGCGGGGCGGTGGTTTGCGCTGCAAAGTTTGCACACTTCAAACTCGGTTACCGACGAATGCGCCGAGGTTTTTATTGCGGCGGATTTGAGTCAGGGTGAACAGTGCCTAGAGGCGACAGAAGATATTCAAGTGGCGCGGTTGCCGCTAACTGAGGCTGTTGCAATGGCCTTAGATGGGCGTATAACAGATGCTATTAGTGTTGCTGCACTGCTAAAAACACATATATTACTCAGCCAATTTAACGGTGTTATAAAGGAATTTTTGGCGTCGATGCCTACTGCCTCCTAATTTCGCAATGGCGAATGCGCTGACGGATGAATCGACAAACCGGGGATGTTAAACATGGGAGTTTGCAATGAGGAGTAATCATTTATTGAGTCATGCCTACCGGTTCTTTATTAGCGCTGGTCTCGCGCTATTGCTTGGCGCGCCCGCTGCATTTGCTGCATCTGCAGATGCCAGCGCGAGCGTTGGCTTCACTAAAGAGCAGGTTTTGGCCAAGGCTAATGGCTTTTTTGGTGACACCACGGCGGGCTTGGCCAAGGCTATAGAAAAGCTGTTTGTCGAACAGGGTAGCCCCAATGCGGTTATTTATGGTGAAGAAGTGTCGGCGGCCATCGGTATTGGCGTCCGTTATGGTCAGGGTGAGGTCGAATTGGCGGGCAGCGTGCCAGAACCAATTTTTTGGCAGGGGCCGTCGTTGGGGTTTGACATGGGGGCTAATGCGGCCAAGGTCTTTACCCTTGTTTATCATTTGAAATCGACAGCGGACCTTATGCAACGCTTCCCCGGTGTGGACGGCAGTTTTTACGTGGTAGCGGGGGTGGGCGTCAACTATCAGCAGAGTGGCGAGATGATTTTGGCGCCGATCAGGACCGGTGTTGGTTTGCGTGCCGGCGCCAGTGTGGGCTATGTGCATTACACCCGTAAAAAATCGTGGTTGCCGTTTTAACCAGGTCAACCGAAGGCGCTGAAATTCTGCGCGCCCTCGGTTTTTAGCCTACGACAGGGTTTTTAGGTCTGGGCTTCGTCTGTGTTGCGTTCAGTGGCGTCATCGATTTTGGCCGTATCATCGTCAGTGACATCCGCTGTTGCCTGCATTGATAACGCCTGCAGATGGCGACGATAAAGCTCGTCTAAATACACGCACAATTGATTAACAACAATTTGCGTGCGCAGTGAAATGCCAATTTCAAAGGCGTGCTGGGCGTCGGGTAGTTCTGCATAGGCAACAGGTTGCTTCGAGACCGCATGCAGGGCTTTATAAAGCTCCTGAGATTCCGCGACCGGTACCAGCGTGTCGGCCTCGCCGTGAATGATTAAAAAAGGCGGCGCGTCTTTGTGTACCCAGTATAAGGGAGAGGCCTGACGCCAGAGTTCCGGCTTTTCCGCGCGAGTGTGTTTTAACACTTTGGCTGAAATCCATTGGCTTAAGGATTCACCGGCACTGCGCTGGTTTTGGCTATTTAAAAAGTCGTATACACCATAGAACGGTACGCAGCCTTGTACCTCGGTATTGGCGTCTTCAAAACCGGGCTGAAACTCAGGGGCATTGGCGCTGAGTGCGAGCAAGGTAGACAGGTGGCCGCCAGCAGAGCCGCCGGTGGCGATAACGAAATCTGGATTGCCGCCGTAGTCGGCAATATGGCCTTTTATCCAGCTAAGTCCGCGCTTGCAGTCAATAATATGTTCTGGAAACGTTGAGCTCGGACTAAGGCGGTATTCAATTGCAACGCATACCCAGCCATTGGCGGCCAATTGGTTCATGAGTGGTAGGGCTTGCTCATTTTTGCTGCCGCAGTTTTCTAGCCACGCGCCACCATGCATTTGATAGAGAACGGGGGCATTCTCTGGTAGGTCGTCGCGATGGTAAATGTCGAGTTTGAGCGAGCGACCATTTACCGTGCAGTATTCAATGTTTTTGTGTCGCGTTACGCTGGGTAAACGGTAGGCGAAAGGTTTGAGTAAGCGCTTGAAGTCGGGGTTGATTTGCAGTGAATCTGAGGTGTTCAGCGGCTGATCAGGAGTTAGGCCAAGGGCATCTCGCACGGCTTGCGCCATGATGGGTTCGGCGCGCTGGGCACGGAAATAGAATACGCCAATCGCCAGCCAGCTGCCGAGTGCGATAGTTAGTCCGAAGGCATCACCGAGACCACTGAGTTCGCCAAATAATATAATGAGCAAGGTTAGCGCGATTTCTACGGCTATGACGTGGAGGCCAAACTCGCCAACGATAACACCAAAGATAAAGCTGATTATGCCCAATAGCTCAGGACTGCGTCGGTAGGGGCGGTAGATATTCCATGCCGTCCACGCCCATATTAAGGATAGTAAAAACATGATTAAAGGTCTCCGTGAAAGTCGTCGTTATCATAGGCTATGCGTATGATGATCTCTAGCGCGAGACACAATAAGCCCGTTTAAGAGCGGCTAATTTGATAGTGAATGGCGACGATGTAGTACAGGGTTTCGCCTTTTGGTGTGACCACGTTTACTTCGTCGTCCCGTGATTTGCCTAGCATGGCTTTGGCAAGGGGCGAGTCCATGGATAGGGTGTTTTGGCTTAGGTCGAATTCATCGGGGCCAACAATGCGGTATTCAAATTCCTTGCCGTCCTCGTCCTCTATACGTACCCAGGCACCAAAATACACTTTATCTTGGTTGCTGGGTATTTCAGCGACGACGGTTAACTCTTCTAGGCGCTTGCTTAAATAGCGGACTCGGCTATCAATCTCCCGCAGGCGTCGTTTGCCGTAAATATAGTCGCCATTCTCGGAGCGGTCACCGTTTTTGGCGGCCTCGTGGACGTTGGCAGTGACTTGGGGGCGTTCAATTTTCCACAATTGACGGACTTCTTCGCGCAGGCGGCGCTCGCCTTCTGGGGTGATGTAACACGAGCCTTTGGCGCGAGGAGGGCGGTAACGTGACATATGGGGTGCTTGCCTGCTGTTTTAGCGAAGAATAACGCGCTATGGTAGCGCAGCGAACACTGACAGAGGATAGCGGGTAATGAATAAATGTGTGGCGGTGGTGCAATTTGCCCTAGCGATGATGGGGGCAATAGGTCTCAGTAGCCAAGCAGATGTGGTGCTGAATGGCCAATTAAGCCAAGGCGGCTTGGTGTGGGGCGAGTTGCCAGAGGGCAGTTTAGTAAAGCTCGACGGTAAATCCTTGAAAATTGCAGACAACGGTATTTTTGTCCTTGGTTTTGACCGCGACGCTAAGCCTGTGTCCCAACTAGAGGTTTGCCGCGCAGAGACTATATGTGAAAAGCAGACCTTGAACATTGCTCAGCGCCAATATGATATTCAGCGCATCACCGGTGTGCCCCAAGAAACGGTCACGCCGCCAGCATCAGTGCTTGAGCGCATTCGCAAAGAAACTGCCTTGGTTGTTAGAGCTAGACAGCAGGATTTTGCCCGCCAAGATTTCACGCAAACCTTTAAATGGCCAGTGCTTGGCCCCATCACGGGTGTATTCGGCTCCCAGCGTGTCTATAATGGCAGCCCCGGTCGGCCGCACTATGGCTTGGACATCGCCGCGCCCACGGGTAGCACGGTTTCCGCACCTATTGATGGCGTGGTCACCTTGGCTCATCCCGATATGTTTTATTCGGGTGGTACCTTGATTATCGATCATGGCATGGGGGTTTCATCGACCTTTATCCACTTAAGCAAGGTGTTGGTTGAGGTCGGGCAGCAGGTGAAACAGGGCGATGCTATTGCCGAAGTGGGTGCCACCGGGCGAGCCACTGGCCCCCATCTCGATTGGCGAATGAACTGGGCTGGGCGGCGCTTAGACCCTGCGCTGCTTATGGGGCCGATGCCCGCAGCTAAATAGTAAGCAGCGCCGGTAGTGGGCAAACAAAAGACAGACATACATTGAGAGCGGTAGAAAATGATTGATAAGAAATTGCTAGAAATATTGGTGTGCCCAGTCAGTAAGGCGCCGCTGGAGTATGACCAGAAACGCAATGAGCTAGTCTGCAAAGCCAGTGGTTTAGCCTACCCCATTCGCGATGGCATTCCGGTGATGTTGGAATCAGAAGCCCGGGTTTTGACTACCGACGAGAAACTAGGCTAAGCAAGTCTGTAGGTTGAAATGCGGTGTTGTTTTCGGGCTTGCAAGCCTGAATACACACCCCACTAATTTCGTTATACTTGCCGTTTTTTGCCGCCGTTTACGCCATTCTTAGTATAGGCAGTGGGCGTGGCGGTAAAAGCCGTTGTTGCCCACGGAGTGAGAGATTTCCCATGAAAAGCGCCGCCATTCGTGAAGCCTTTATTCGTTATTTTGAAAACAAGGCTCACACCCACGTGGCCAGTAGTTCGCTGGTGCCGGGTAATGACCCAACGTTGCTGTTTACCAACGCCGGTATGGTGCAGTTTAAAGACGCCTTTTTGGGCAGAGAAAAGCGCGGCTATGTTCGCGCGGTGAGCTCGCAGCGCTGTGTGCGCGCTGGTGGCAAGCACAATGACCTAGAAAACGTGGGTTACACCGCTCGCCACCACACCTTTTTTGAAATGCTGGGCAACTTCAGCTTTGGCGATTACTTTAAACACGACGCCATTAAATTTGCCTGGGAATTTTTAACCTCGCCCGAGTGGATGGGCATTCCCACCGAAAAGCTTTGGGTAACGGTTTATGCCGACGATGACGAAGCCTACCAAATCTGGAATGAGCAAATGGGTGTGCCCGCCGAGCGTATGGTGCGCATCGGCGACAATAAAGGCGGCAAATACGCCTCTGACAACTTCTGGTCGATGGGCGACACCGGCCCCTGCGGCCCCTGTACCGAGATTTTTTACGACCACGGTGCCGACGTAGCGGGTGGCCCGCCGGGCAGCCCCGATGAAGACGGCGATCGCTATATCGAAATTTGGAACAACGTGTTCATGCAATTTAACCGCGACGCCGATGGCACGATGACGCCATTGCCAGCGCCCTCGGTGGATACCGGTATGGGTCTAGAGCGTATTTCTGCGGTGATGCAGGGCGTGCACAGTAATTATGAAATTGATTTGTTCCAAAACCTCATTAAAGCCACCGCTGCAGTGCTTAATGTGAGTGATATCGAACACACTTCGCTGCGCGTGATTGCCGACCATATTCGCTCCTGTGCTTTCCTTGTGTCGGACGGTGTTATTCCGTCTAACGAGGGGCGTGGCTATGTATTGCGGCGGATTATTCGCCGCGCAGCCCGCCATGGTAATAAATTGGGCGCCGAGAAAGCCTTCTTCCACAAGTTGGTGGCACCCTTGGCGCTGGAAATGGGCGAAGCCTATCCAGAGCTTGTGACTCGTCAGGCGCAAATTGAAAAAGTCTTGCTGCAGGAAGAAGAACAGTTTGCCAAGACCCTTGATCAGGGAATGAAAATTCTTGAGCAGGATTTGCAGGGCTTAAGCGGTAAGCAGATTCCTGGCGACACCGTATTCCGTCTCTATGACACCTATGGCTTCCCCGTTGATCTCACGGCCGACATTGCTCGCGAGCAGGGTTTGGGCCTTGATATGGACGGTTTTGAGCAAGCGATGAATGCCCAGCGCGAGCGCGCGCGTTCAGCCTCTAATTTTAAAGTCGACTTGAGTTCAGAGCTTAATATTGACGGTGAAACGGCATTTTGTGGCTATCAGAGCTTAGTTGATGAGGGTGTAGTTGTGGCCTTGCTGCAAGATGGTCAGCGGGTCGCGTCCTTAAAAGAGGGTGACGCTGGCGTTATCATTCTGGATCAAACCCCGTTTTACGGGGAATCAGGCGGGCAGGCCGGTGACGCTGGTGTGCTTAGCGCCAATGGCGTGCGCTTTGAAGTGCGTGACACCCATAAATCGGCTGGTCATCACTTACATCACGGTGTGCTTGTTAGCGGCGTAATTAACGAAGGTGACTGCCTGCAAGCTGAAGTTGACAATAATATTCGCCAGGCAACAGCGCTGAATCACTCAGCAACCCATTTGCTGCACGCGGCATTGCGTCAGGTTTTGGGTGAGCACGTTGGCCAGAAAGGCTCGTTGGTGGACGCCCAGCGTCTGCGCTTTGACTTCTCGCATTTTGAAGGCGTGAGCAAAGAACAGCTCGCCCAAATCGAAGCCTTGGTAAACCAGCAAATACGTCAGAACAGCGCTGTGCAGACCGAGATTATGGATATGGATGGCGCGGCGAAACGCGGCGCTATGATGTTGTTTGGTGAGAAATACGGCGACGAGGTGCGAGTGCTCAGCATGGGTGGCGATTTCTCTGTCGAACTTTGTGGCGGAACCCATGTGCAGCGCACCGGTGATATTGGCCTGATGCGTATTGTTGTCGAGTCGGGTATTGCGGCTGGTGTGCGCCGTATAGAAGCGGTGACGGGTGCCACAGCGCTGGCAGCCTTCGAGCAAGCGGAAAGTGAATTGGGCCAATTGGCAAGCTTGCTTAAGACCGGTCGTGACAAACTCGGTGACAAGATTCAACAGCTATTGGCACAACAAAAGCAGCTAGAAAAAGAAGTGTCAGTCCTAAAAGGCAGGTTGGCGAGTTCGGTGGGTGACGACTTGCTTAATCAACTAGAGGACATTGCTGGCATTAAGGTGTTGGCGACGACGTTAGACGGCGCTGACGCAAAAACTTTAAGAGACACCCTCGATCAGCTGAAAAACAAGCTAGGCTCTGGTGTGGTACTGCTCGCGGCAGACGATGGCGGCAAAGTGGCGTTGGCGGCGGGTGTGACCAAAGATCTAACGAATCGCTTTAAAGCCGGTGAAATGATGAAGCTGGCGGCAGAGGCGGTTGGCGGTAAAGGCGGTGGTCGGCCCGATATGGCCCAGGGTGGCGGTGTCGATGTCGCTGCCATTCCCGCTGCACTGCAAGCGGTGCGGGACTACTGCGCGGCAAAATAGGCCCTCGGCTGACCCCGCTGGGCGCAAAAGCTACGTAAATCACGTATAGCGGCCAGTGGGTCATTTCCTTTAAATTTGATCTGGTGTTTAATGAGCGCCCTTTGGTATGGGCGTTTATTAGCAGAAGCGAATCATGAGTCTAATAGTTCAAAAATTTGGTGGTACTTCGGTAGGCACTGTTGAGCGGATTAAAGCGGTAGCCCAAAAGGTTGCTGGCTTTCGTGAGCGGGGCCACGACATTATCGTTGTTGTGTCGGCGATGAGTGGTGAGACTAACCGCCTAATCGAATTGGCAAAAGCGATGCAAACGGAGCCCACGCCGCGTGAGCTAGATGTATTAGTGTCTACCGGCGAGCAGGTGACTATCTCGTTATTATGCATGGCGCTGCATGCGCTGGGGCAGGGTGCGAAGTCCTATACGGGTACCCAGGTGCGGATATTAACCGACGAAGCGCACACCAAGGCGCGCATTCGGGATATTGATGATGCTAAGATCCGCGCAGATCTCGCTGAGGGGAATGTAGTTGTGGTCGCCGGTTTTCAGGGGGTTGATGAAAACGGCAATATAACCACCTTGGGGCGCGGTGGCTCAGATACCACAGGAGTAGCCTTAGCTGCGGCGCTAAAAGCCGATGAATGTCAAATTTATACTGATGTGGACGGGGTCTATACTACGGACCCAAGGGTGGTGAGTAATGCCCGCCGCTTGAATCGTATTACTTTTGAAGAAATGCTGGAAATGGCCAGCCTGGGTTCTAAAGTATTACAGATACGCTCAGTTGAGTTTGCTGGTAAGTACAATGTGCCTTTGCGGGTATTGCATGCTTTCCAAGATGGACCTGGGACACTGATTAGCTTAGAGGAAGACTCGGATATGGAAAACCCGGCAATTTCGGGCATTGCGTTCACCCGTGATGAAGCAAAGATTACTGTATTAGGCGTACCGGATACCCCAGGTTTGGCCTACCAAATTTTGGGCCCGGTAAGTGATGCAAATATCGAAGTCGACGTGATTGTTCAAAACGTTGCCGAAGATAATACGACTGATCTGACTTTTACAGTCAGTCGTGGAGATATGGCAAGGACTGAAGCCATTGTGTGCAAACTGGTGAAACAAACAGGTGCGCGAGAGGTCAAAACGGATGACAAAATTGCCAAAGTATCGCTGGTTGGTGTGGGAATGCGTTCTCACGCCGGTATTGCGAGCAAGATGTTTAAAGCTTTGGCAGAGGAGTCAATTAATATTCAGCTTATCACAACCTCGGAAATAAAAATTTCGGTGGTCATTGATGAGAAATATTTGGAGCTAGCCGTTCGCTCGCTGCATGCAGCTTTCGAACTGGATACGGAGCCCAGTATTTAATTTATTTGCGCTATTTTCGCTGTGTTGCACAAGGATTCGCACCAGGGTTTTGCGTTGGGCTCTTACAAGGAGATGCCATAATGTTAATTTTAACTCGTCGTATTGGTGAGACCTTGATGGTTGGTGATGAAGTCACGGTGACTGTTTTAGGTGTAAAGGGAAATCAAGTTCGTTTAGGTGTTAATGCGCCTAAAGATATTGCGGTACACCGTGAAGAAATTTACGACCGTATCCAAAATGAGAGCAATGGAAATAAGGAATAAAGCGAAAAAAGTCGTTTAGGCCTTTGCTTATTTCCTGAGTGTGGTATTATGCCGCCCGATTCGTTGAACAGCGCTATGTGCTGATTAACGCTCTGCTTTTTCAAGCCTAGCTTGTTTAAACGGGAAATTTCCGGAGAGGTGGCCGAGTGGCTGAAGGCGCTCCCCTGCTAAGGGAGTATGGGGTTTATAGCCTCATCGAGGGTTCGAACCCCTCCCTCTCCGCCATTATTAAAAAAACCTGCTGATTTAGCAGGTTTTTTTTCGCCTGTGGTTTGTGGCTTGGTGTGCTTTTTACAGTGAATTTCTCTGGCCTGAAAAGGTGGGTACGGTAGTTGTACGGAAATTAATGTCCGCTAAACCACAGCGATTTCTTTGGGCTTGAGTTCTCCTTCATCGCAATGCCGCACTGAGCCGAAGGCGGATGCCACTGTGACCTCCCAACGCCTCCGGACAGCAAAGCTAGATGATGAAAATAAACTTGAGGAGCTTATTGTTCGTGACGTTTCCATTATTAATGCTGCTTGCTTATAGGTCGCTAGGTGCGTACCAGTTTTGACAAGCGGATTGACCTACTTGCACTAGATGCCAATGGCAGCGTGATTATCATCGAGCTGAAACGAGATAAAACTCCTCGTGATGTGGTGGCGCAGGCCATAGATTCAGTTTTATTGCGCTTTGGATAAGTCGTCTTGGATCGAAATTGCTAGGATGGATGTTTTGCGTGGTAACCAAAGCCCTGTCAGGCTTTTAGGTAGTCGCCCCCTTAGCGCCGTGGTGAGGCGCTAAGGGGGCTGTGCTTTGTGTTAAAAGGAGTATTTGGCCTGTAGGCCCCATGTGCGTGGCATCCCCCATGTGTATGCGACTTGGGTAGAGTCGTTTGGGTTGGGGTCGATGCCGTGGGTGAAGTACTCTTTGTCAGTCAGGTTTTTAACAAAGGCTTCAACCTCTATACTGTCGTCAGCATTCATCCAGCCTAAGTGAAAATTAACGAGAGCATAGCTTTCTTGTGTTTCCGTCTTTAGGTTATCCGGGCCAAAATAGACATCATCGGCCCAGCTGAAGTCAACCATGGTATACACACGGCCTATCTGATTGAGATT
>NZ_JBFHDY010000016.1:0-40604 GCF_041584495.1 Zhongshania sp. | reverse complement strand
ATGACAGCCATCTTCGGACACCAACCGGCAACCGTCTCAGGCCCTTTGGTGCCACTTAGGAAGGTGATGCGGCTAAGCAAATCAAATTCGGCGTCTTCCGGAAAACTAAAGCCCTGCTCCATATCGGTATTAATATCACCAAGGCAAACACAATTGGCACGCACCCCGCGTTTGGCGTATTCGATGGCAACACTTCGAGTCAGCGCTAGCGCCCCG
Organism: Zhongshania sp.; assembly: GCF_041584495.1. Classification (GTDB taxonomy): domain Bacteria; phylum Pseudomonadota; class Gammaproteobacteria; order Pseudomonadales; family Spongiibacteraceae; genus Spongiibacter. The sequence continues at coordinate 40,388 of NZ_JBFHDY010000016.1, read as the reverse complement.
CCCTTACTTGCGCTGCAAGCTGCGCCCAATGACAAGGCCTGCAACGATGCCGTAGACGCCGCATTGACGATATTGCCCTGGATTTAAAGCCATTCAGGTAAGGCGGCCTTACACAGCATAAACGTGCCGGTTAAATTGACTGCAATAATCTACGACTACATTGCAAAACTGGCCTCATGGCAATGTGAAAACCTTAAAATACCTGCCATATTGACGACAACACCAAGCTTACTGTAATACGCCACACAAGCGGCCACGGTTGCTTCCGCTGCGCCAAGCGCACTCACATCAAAACACTCAGCGACCGCCGTGCCGCCCGCGGCATTGATCTCTTGAACTAAACTCGCCAAATCGTCCTGTTGGATATCGGTGCAGTAGAGCTTATCGCCTTCTGCGGCAAGCCTGACTGCACAAGTTCGACCGATAATAGAGCCGGCACCGGTAATTAACACCACTTTAGTGGTGAATCTCGTCACACTGACTCCTATTGTTATTTTTAAAATATATCTAGAAATTCAATCGATATCACTTAACGGCCGATATGCCTCAATTTCAGTAAAGCAAACTTGCCAGCAACACCGCGGCGACCAGTGACCCCATTTGCCAATGAGATGACGTGTTTCGTTCTTGTCTTAATTTCTTTGTCGACTAAGCTGGCCGCTACCGTAATAATTTTGCCATTGATACATTTGAGACCATCACCATGAGCGATCTCGACGACTTCCGCGCCAGTGTCAAAGCCTGGCTGCAGAACAACTGCCCAGTATCACAGCGCCAGCCCATTACCAGAGAAGAGCAAGTTTGGAGCGGACGCAATATGCGCTTTCCGAATGCCGACGCCAAACTATGGTTCGAGCGGATGCGCGACAAAGGGTGGACGGTGCCAGAATGGCCCTACGAATTAGGCGGCGGCGGCTTAAATGAGCGCGAGGCGAAAATACTGAAGGAAGAAATGAAAGCCCTTGGCTGTCGTACACCACTGTATGACCTCGGCATATGGATGCTCGGCCCCGCCGTATTGGAATACGGCAGCGATGATCAACGTCGCCAACATATACCCAAAATCGCCCGTGGTGAGGTGCGCTGGTGCCAAGGCTACTCCGAACCCAGTGCCGGCTCCGATCTTGCTAGCCTGCAAACCCGCGCCGAAGACTGTGGTGACCACTTTTTAGTAAACGGCAGTAAAATTTGGACAACCAACGCCGATAAAGCGGACTGGATATTTTGCTTAGTACGTACTGACCCCGACGCTAAAAAACAGGAAGGCATCAGCTTTTTATTGATCGACATGGATCAGCCCGGCGTCACGGCAAAGCCCATTCCGCTGATTAGCGGCGACTCTGAATTTTGCCAAACATTTTTTGACAATGTCAAAGTCCCTAAAAGTAATCTTATCGGCGAGTTAAATAAAGGCTGGTCAGTCGCCAAGTCTCTGCTCAAACACGAGCGCAAGCTTATGGCCGAGATTGGCGGCGACACCCCAGGGCCAAGCTTTTCGCCAGTACAAGCGGCCTTAAAGTACGTTGGCTTAGATGCAGAAGGAAAGCTTAAAGATCGTGGCCTGCGCGAGCAATTGGTCGCCCATGAGATGCGCTTCCGGGCACTTGGGCTCACTCATTTCCGCAGTTTTGAAGAACGTATGCACGGCAATACCGATAACAGTATTCCCTTGATTATGAAGTATGTAGGCACAGAAGAAACCAAGCGCAAGGAAGAGGTCTTAATGGCACTTCTGGGCAATCGCGCCCTCGGCTGGGACGATCCGGAGTTTAGCGATGACGAGCTACTCAGCAACCGAGGCTGGCTATTTTCAAAAGCCCTCTCGATCGCCGGTGGCACCTCTGAAGTGCAATTAAATATTATCGCCAAGCGTGTATTGGAACTGCCAGTATGAATAGCCGCAACCAATTCTCGGTAACTATGCTTGTCGCAAACGCTAAGGAGACCCGCAATGCCACTCGTACTCAATGAAGAGCAGCGCTTGCTGAAAGATACCGCCAAAGATTTTTTAAATAAAACCGTGCCCGTTGAGGCGCTGCGACAACTTCGCGACAGCAAAGATGCGCTGGGCTATAAACCAGAACATTGGCAGAAAATGTCTGAACTGGGTTGGGCAAGCATGGTCATCCCCGAAGCCTATGACGGCTTAGATTTCAGTTTTTTAGGCTTAGGTGCCGTACTTGAAGAGAGTGGCCGCACACTTGCCGCGTCGCCCCTTTTTGCCAGTGTCGTGCTTGGTGCGTCTGCCATTATTATTGGTGGCACCGAGCCCCAAAAGGAGACACTATTACCGCAAATTGCGAGTGGCAATTTGCGATTTGCCCTCGCGCTTGACGAAAGTGCTCACCACAGCCCTGACGACATTAACTGTACCGCAACAGCAACCGACAACGGCTATAAGCTTAATGGCAGCAAGACCTTTGTTCTGGATGGCCACAGCGCCGACCAGCTCATTGTTGTCGCCCGTAGTCAGCCCCAAAGCGCCGGTCGAGATGGCCTGAGCTTGTTCATTGTCGATGTAAACACCGCGGGCATTGAACGTAAACGCCACTACATGCTCGACAGCCGCAGTGCAGCGAGCATCCTATTTAATGATGTGCATATCTCGGGTGAAGCGCTACTTGGCGATGCAGACCAAGGCTGGTCACTACTCGATAATGTTTTGGATCGCGGTCGTATTTGCCTCGCGGCAGAAATGCTCGGCGGCGCCCTAGAATGTTTTGAACGCACGGTTAGCTATCTCAAAGAGCGAGATCAATTTGGCGTTAAAATTGGTACGTTCCAAGCCCTACAGCATCGCGCCGCGATTATGTTCACCGAGTTGGAATTAGCAAAATCTGTCGTGTTAGACGGTTTGTCGGCTATTGACGACCATAGAACTGACCTCGCACAACTAGCCAGTTTAGCCAAGGCACGCTTGAACGATGTATTTGAATTAGTGACAAATGAAGCCGTGCAAATGCATGGTGGCATCGGTGTTACCGACGAGCTGGATATCGGTTTATTCCTAAAGCGTTCCAGAGTCGCGAATCAAATCTTTGGTAATAGCAGCTTCCATCGCGACCGCTACGCCAGCCTCTGTGGCTATTAGCAAGTACCGCCCCTGCGCTAACGGGCCAGGGGCTTTAAAGCCTAATAGGAATTTAAAAGCGCAACACAAAGTCGGCATTATCGCGTGGCGCCCCCAAAAACAGGGTTAAACTTTTAAACAGCTCACTACCAGGCGCTGGCGACAGCGTAAGATTACCGCTCACCCGCCCACTATTCATCAACTGCAACTGACCACGCACACGGTTCGGATTATTCTCATCCACAAGTACTGTTAGCAAGCCATTTACACAGCTCAACTCAGCAGACACTGGCGCGATAGTACTGATACCGTCAATATCACCAAGCAATGAGGCCAAGGTAAGCGTCCCTGCAATCGAACTGCAGCCAGTGTTGCTCAGTCTGGCCGACGCCAACACCACATCGACGCCACCGTCAAAACCCATGCTCGGTAGCTGGGCAATACCCATCAATTCAGCAATTTTGCCATGCGCATCAACATCGCGGAGCTTAAGGGTATCTCCTGCCGCCAAGCCCAGTAGCGCAGTCACCTTCACCGGGCTAGCAATACTAATCGCCAATGGTACGCCACGAAACAGTCCCACTGGACTAAAGCGCCACTGCAATTGACTGGCATGAACATCACCGAATTGCACATGCTCAATCTGCCCCCGCCACGCACGGCCAGTGACCGTTCCGACTTTAAGCTCAGGCACTTGTTTGGCTAAAATGTCCGTCACCAACCACGCTGGGCTCGTCATCAACAAACACACTAAAAAGAAGACCGTACCGCAAACAACCCACAGGGAACGCCTCATCCCTCGGCCCCAACTGATGCCCGCAAAGACACACTGCCAGGCACATCTAATAAACTCATATTGACTGAATACAATGTCATACCCGCAGTAGATAGAGCTTCAATTAACTGCACTGCGCTAGTGTAATCGGTGCTGGCCACCCATAGACTGTAGCGCCCAGCCGACTGCGGCTCAATACGGTTAACATTGACGCCCAGTGCCGCTGCCGCGCGGGTTATTTGTTGCTGCGGCGAGCCCGATAGCGCACTCGCTGAGCCATTGCCATGCGCCGCTTGTAATTGCTTTGCCGCTTGCTGCATCCAAAGATAGGAACTACGACGCTGTTCGACGCGAGTTTGGGCATTATCGCGGGCCGCTAACAATGGCTGCCACAATAGCAGCCATATCATTAAGGGCACCGCCACCGCGGCCCCAGCGATTAGCGTAAAGCGCTCTTGCTCAGTGCGGCCCTCAAGCAGCTGGTTTAACCATTTCATTGCGCGTCACCCCGTATGCTTATCTGTCCCGTTATGCCGCCATCTTGCTGGCCGAAAGCGCCCCTCTCCACATTGACGCCCTGTGCCTTCAGCGTCGCCAGCCATTGATCTATTACTTCATAGGAGGCCGCGTTCAGGATTAATTTCATCACCGCAGGGTCGTTCTCATAATTTAGCTGTGCAAGCGTAATACCCGGCTTGGCCTTAGTCGCCGCCGCTACTTTTTCAAGCCAAGGCATCATCAAACCTTTGCCCCCCGCTTGTTCCAGCGCATTGAGCTGGCTGCGCATCTGACTGCGGGCATTCACCACCCGACTCCCCGGGAAGGTTTGCTGATATACCGCGACCATTGCCTGATCAAGCGCATCGGCCTCACGGTTATCCCGATACGTCTGCAGGCCTAAACTCATCCAATGCAAACCCAAAAGGGCCAGAAGCAAGATAAGCGGCCACCGCAAACGAGCAATCACCTCACCGCTTTCGTCTTTTAGTAAATACGGGCCACTTAGCAAGGACAGTGGCCAAGCTTGAAAACCGATTGCGAAGGCACGCAGCCTATTTTCACATTGTTCTATAACATGCTCACCCGCACCAAATCGGCTTTCCTCGCAGTCGCCAATGCAATACACCTGCACGGGCGTCGCGCTGATTTCAGGTCCGACAATTTGCTGCCACACCGCAAAGTTTTCGCTGCGCATACCCATAGGCTGAGCATGAATATTCGCCGCCACCTGGGTATTGTCGATAACAACCGTATTCGGAGGTAACACTGCGTAATCAGGTAACAACGCTTTAATACGCAAACCGCTTTCTCGCAAAAGGTCTAAACTGACTTTTACCACACTGTGATCGGCCACCAGCACATCCGTAGGCTGTTTTGCCTGCAATACACCGACCGCAAGATGAACAGCGTCTAAATCAGCGCAGAGTTTATCTTCAAGTTGATAGGGCAATGCCGCCATACCAACCCGACCACCCTTGGGCAATACCACGCGATGGGCACTGACCGCCGCGCCTGGTAAAAGTGCGTAGCACGGTACCGCAGCGCAAGATTCCGCCAGCGTGCCGAGTTCACGACCATTGGCCAACACCCCCTCGGCAATCACCTTGTGATGCTCATTGTCCCAATGCAGCCAGGACACAGGTGCCTCTGCATCAAGGGGTAGATCTAGTAACAACAGCGCGCTCAAAAAACTTCTCCATACTCACGGGCATAGACAACCGCCTTGCCATTTCGTAACACGATTCGACTATATAAATGCAGCTGACGCTGTTCGTAAAAAACATCGCTCAGCCCTTTAAAATAGTGCGAGCTGACACCCAAACCCTGAATATAAACAGTTGGCAATGGCTCTTCCGCCGAAAGCCCTAATTCAGCAATAAAGCTAGCCACATCGGGCCAACCATTTTCCGGACGACGCTCTAAAATCGCAAGTACTTCAGCAACGCTGAGTACATTACCAATCGCCGCAGCAAGTAATGGGGCCTGAGCCGGGCTAAGGGTATTGATATTTAATACGGTATTGACCTCGGGCAAAGCGCAGAGGTATGACGCCAGTCGCGACTGCTCACCCTCTTCAAACTCGGCAAAAAGGCCGAGCTCACTGACCGAGTCTATCAAACTATTTGGCGGCAGATAGGGATAATCTTTGGCGGTGTAAAGCAGGTCTTCAGCACCGTAGATACCTTCTGGGGAAAAGTCCTCGTCAATCCAATCTTGGCTGCGCTCCATAATAAATTCAGCGCGCTGCGGAGGAAACTCAAGATTGCTTAACAAACCACTAAACACCTGCTCTGCAGTTGTTAACTCCGCGCTATCACCCGTCGTCGATTCAGGCTTATACAGTGAATTAATATTAAAACAGGCCTGCTCATCGGTAATTAAGCCGGCAATAGAGCCGCCGTCAATGGGAAAAACAATGTCCTTGCGCGCCCAATCTTGACCTAAATGCACCACAGACTCGCCAGCAATATCCTCAAGGGCAAATACTGCAATACGCTCCCCGCCCAATGAATACCAATACGCCTGATCCATAATTCGCTGATTTAATAAACGCTGGCTGCTATAGCGCACACCATCAACAAGCCCTACCGCCAGCACCACCATTACGGCAACAATCAACAAGACCATCATCAGCGCTGCGCCGCGCTGGCGCACGAGCCTGGAAGACTTCACTGAATCGCCTCCGGCAACAAGACATTCAATCGAATATCGTCCCACACCCCAACGGCCATCAACATTCGCAGCGCCTTGGGTTGGCTGGCATTTATTTGGGTACTTGGTGGCCAAAAAGTTGACCAGCGTTCACCATCATATAATTCAACAACAAACTGACTCACATCAGTCAATAAAACTTGACGCTGCCAATGGGTATTACTCGCAGGATCGGCAACCCCCGCGCTGTAACGAATTAGCGCTTCGTCTTCTTTTACATAGCGAACCCGCTCTAACTTGCTGCCCAAACCTCGCCCCGGTAAAACCCGGCGACCAGCATGTACAAACTCCAATTCGCTGTCTTCACCGATCTGCGCCGCAATAATATTTGCAGGCATTACGTCGCCCTGTGAATCTCTCGGAATACGCGGGGTAAGCTGCTCTACGTCGCGGCGAAATATTGTCAACGCCAGTGCGAGGCGCTCAAGATTCTGCTGACGCTGTTCAATAACAGCCTGATTATTGAGCGAGCTATTCAGCAAGAGCGAAGCTGCGGTGCCAATTAGAGCCATAATGCCGACCGCAATCAGTAACTCAACGAGGGTAAAGCCCCGCACGTCATTATACGTTTTCATTTATTAAGGAATGCCGAACGCGTGGCCAACACATCAGTAGCTTTTTGCAGTGTCACTGTTATGTCCACGCGACGAATATCTGGGTGTGGCGTTTGCTCAACACTGCGCTGCCACGTAAAGTCAAAACCTGCCATGGATTCTTTGCCACTATTATTCGTTCCATAGCCATCGCGAAGAATATCAATTAAAATATTGTGGGCCACCAAATCGGCAAACTGCCGCTCTTCAATCGCGCTAATACTGCGCGCGCTCTCCGTGAGACTTTTGGTCAGCGTCACCGCAGCTGTCGCAAAGATCATCAGCGCAACCATAATTTCCAATAAGGTGAACCCACGCTGATGGCATTGGCGCTTAGCCCTCATGGTCCATCTACCGTAAGCTGTTCGTCAAAACTAAGTGACTCTGCGCCAGCCGTCGATAGCCGCCACTCAAAGGGCGAGACTTGGCCGTCTGACAAAAACAACAACTGGGGGTTCACCTCTTGTTCCGCTTCCTCATTATCCAGTCGCACTTTTTCGTGTATAACTTCACCGTCAACGAGAAGCTCGGTTTGAACATCATCTGCCAAGACGATATTTTTCGCTAACACACCCTGCGCAATTTTTTGCCAGCCATCAGCAGTTAATACGTAAAAACTGCCGCGCTGACGTTGCCATTGCAAACCCAAACTATGACCGCTAAAAACGGCCTCGGCGCGCGCACTACGCAAACTACCAATCAGTTTAAAGCGCTGTTCTTGCAATAAAGCGCTGCCGTCTTTAGACGGCAGCGTCAATGCTGCGACACCACTGAGCAGACCGATAATAAAAACAACGACCATTAATTCTAGCAGTGAAAAGCCGGACTCATTCCTGCCAGTTGACGATATCACGTGCAAGCCCTTCTCCACCTTCTTCCCCATCAGAACCGGTAGAGTACAAATCGAAAGGTCCGTGTTCACCCGGCTGGATATACACATAAGGTGTTCCCCACGGATCTTCTGGCAGACGCTTTATATAGCCATTACTGCGATAATTTTTGGGTTGATTGCCCGTCTCTGGCCGAGTAATCAGCGCCTGCAAACCCTGGTTGGTAGTGGGGTAAACATGGTTATCAAGCTTGTACATATCCAGTGCTTGCTCAAGTACCGAGATATCGGCACGGGCCTTCTCGACCATGGCCCGATCTTGGTTTTGTAAGACATTCGGGGCAACCACGGCAACTAGCAGGCCCATAATAACGATGACAACCATGATTTCGAGAAGGGTAAAACCCGACTGGCGGCGAGCTACCCAAGGCGACTCTTCTATCTCAAACATATCCACAAACTCCTAAAACTGAGTCAAATTATTTAACTGTAATATCGGCAGCATAATCGCCAGTACAATGGATAAAACCACCCCGCCCAACACCACTATCAGTAGTGGCTCAAATAGGCTAACAAACATCTGCACCCGCTGCTGCAACTCTCTTTCAAGGTTGCTTGCCGCACGCTGTGTCATGGCTTCCATCTCACCGCTGGCCTCACCACTGGCAATCATATAAATCGCAAGCGGGGGTAGCTCAGCCTCGTCCTGAAGGCAGCGGCTAAAGCTTTTGCCTTCGCGCACTTGCTCCCGCACCAGCGCCATGCTTTGCTTTAAATGGGTATTACCCAAGGTATCGCAAGCGACTTTGAGGGTCTCCAAAAACGGCACACCAGACGACATCAATATCGCGAGGGTTCGCAACATCCTCGCGGCATCCAGCTCCAGCATCAGCAGCCCCCACAAAGGCAGTTTCAAAATAGCCTTGTCAGCTTGTAAGCGATGCTCCGGCGAGTTCAGCCACCAACGGCCAAGTACCGCTACCGTAATAGCGCCTAAAACAATGTACAGCCAATTCGCAATTAAACCGTCACTCAAGGTAATGAGCACGCGAGTTAGCGTCGGCAAGGCTTGATCATAGTGAGCAAATTGGGCAGTGACCTTGGGCACCACAAACGTCATTAAGGCGCCAACCACCGCTAAGGCAACAAACATTAGCACCACAGGATAAAGAGCGGCCTGCACAATAACACCACGTAGTTTTTGACTGTCTTCGGTATAATCCGCTAACTGATCCAATATTAGCCCCAGGTCGCCGGATTTTTCTCCGGAACTCACTAAAGCGCGGAACACCGGATTAAATACCCGAGGATGTTCGTTCAAGCCATCGGCGAGTGAATGCCCTTCTAACACCCGCGCCCGCAAATCAAGCACAACTCGCTTCAGATAAGGCTTACGCGTATGTTTGGCGGTTGCCGCCAACGCTTCCTCTAGGGGAATACCAGACTGAATCAAGGTCGCCAAATGCCGTACAAACAAGGCCAAATCAGCAATACTAACCCGCGCACCAGCAAAGCTGCGCCGCGCATTATCGGCGCGAGTCTTGTCACGAGTTTGCTTTAGTTCGATGGGAAAAAGCTGCTGATCACGCAGCATCTGCCGCGCCTGACGACTGGAATCGGCCTCAATCATGCCTTTTTTATTGGCACCAGCGCTGTCTAGGGCACGGTATTCAAAGGCCGGCATTGCTGATCTCGCGTACGCTGCGCAATAATTCGTCAAGGCTAGTTTGGCCGTCTAACACAAGGCGCCGCCCCTCACCCATCAAGGACGGCATATGATCGCCAAGCTGACGCAGAATATCTTGCTCACCTGCACGGTTGTGAATTAATTCTGCAACCTCGCGGTCAATCACCAGCAACTCGTACACACCCTGCCTACCGCGATAGCCAGTATGCTGACACTCATCACAACCCGCCGCGTTAAAGGCGCCCTGACCCTCTAGTTTTGGGTCGCCCAACAACCGCGCTTCAGTCTTGTCTAAGGCAATGGGATGACGGCAAGTTTGGCAGAGTTTTCTGACGAGACGCTGAGCTAATACGCCTTTCAAACTCGAGGCGATCAAATACGGTTCAACGCCAATATCAACCAAGCGCGTCACCGCGCCAACAGCGGTATTAGTGTGCAAAGTCGACAGCACCAAGTGTCCAGTCAAAGAGGCTTGCACTGCAATCTCTGCAGTTTCCTGGTCGCGAATTTCGCCCAGCATCACCACGTCTGGGTCTTGACGCAATATCGCCCGCAAACCTCGCGCGAAGGTCATGCCGACCTTGGCGTGCACCTGGGTTTGGCCGATGCCTTCAATATCGTATTCCACCGGATCTTCGACGGTGAGAATATTTCGGCGCCGATCGTTGAGGGCCATTAAACCCGCATACAAGGTCGTCGTTTTACCCGAGCCAGTGGGGCCGGTGACCAAAATAATTCCGTTAGGCTGTTGCAAAAGATCTTTAAGGGTGTCCAAGGTACGCGACGGCATACCCAGTTGCTCTAGATCGATACGCGCTGCTTGCTTGTCGAGCAATCGCATTACCACTCGCTCACCGTAATTCGAGGGAATGGTCGATACCCGCACATCAACAGCACGGCCAGCTATGCGCAAAGAAACACGGCCATCTTGCGGTACCCGCTTTTCGGCAATATCAAGTCGCGACATAACCTTAATCCGCGACACCAACAATGGTGCCAAACGGCGGCTTGGTGTTAAAACTTCCTGCAAAATACCGTCAACGCGCAATCGCACCGACATCGTTTTTTCATAGGTTTCAATATGAATATCAGAGGCATCACGTTTTAATGCTTCACCGAATAAGGCGTTGATTAAACGAATAACCGGCGCGTCGTCTTGCGCATCAAGTAAGTCTTGAGACTCAGGAATCTCTTCGGCGAGGCGGTCGAGATCCACCTCACTGGAAATATCATCCATTGCCGACATTGCGTCGCCCTGCTGGCGCTGGAAGGTCTCATTAATTTTATCCTGTAACACTTTTTCTTCACAGAGCGTAAATACTAAAGGCTGGGGAATAACCCGCTGCACTTCGGCAAGCGCCGACGGCGGCGTTTGCTTGCAACACAGCAGCATTAATTCACCGCTGGCATTCTCTTCAATGAGAACGCGGTTACTGCGGGCAAAGGCATACGTTAGGGTTTGCGACATATCAGTGTGAAGCCTCGTTCACACTTACTAGATCGGCCTTGCTACAATCGCCCTCAGCTTCACAATCGGCGCGCAATTCAGGCCCAGTTGTCTTATCGTCATTCGCCTGAGACTCACTGGGAACCTCGCTACGCTTATTTGATGACGGTTGAATTTGACGTTTTTCAACGGCGTCTTCGGCTGGCGACATTGGCGGCGGCACCGGCTTATGAGGCAATATATTTGGTGGCGATGCATCCATACCAGTCCATTCAGGCAACACAGCGAGATCGGTAAATGGGAATAAGTTTATGCCCTGCTCCGCCTTCACTAATTGTTCGGCGCGAATAAAGTTGTACTTGCGTGCACTTAAATCCGACAAAGTAGCTTGATCACGGACAATGGTGGGACGAATAAATACCATCAAATTACGCTTAACCTTGCTGGTGCTGTCCGAACGAAATAAGCGGCCAAGAAATGGAATATCACCGAGCAAGGGCACTTTTGCAGTCTGCTCCGTCACTTGATCATCAATTAAACCGCCAAGCACAATGGTCGTGCCATCATTCACCAAGACAGAGGTTTTAATGGTGCGCTTATTGGTAATGACGTCAGCGGCGTTGGTTGATGGGCTTAATGAAGAAACTTCCTGCTCAATATTCAGCTGCACTGCATCGCCTTCATTGATCTGAGGCGTAAACAAAAGCTTGATACCCACTTCTTGACGACTAATCGTCTGAAAGGGGTTGGTATTGGTGGAGCTTGCCGTTGAACCGGTAATGACCGGAATTTCTTGGCCAACCAAAATCGACGCTTCTTCGTTATCCAAGGTCAATAGGCTTGGCGTAGACAGGATATTCGATTCTGAGTCGCTCGCTAACGCAGTTAACAAGGTAGCAAAACTAAAGGCGCCATCGCGCAGTTTACCCAGACCAATCGCCGCGCCGCGTACTCCGCTCGCGGCCGCTGCCGCCGCCTCTTCACCGGCGAGTAAACTAATAATGCCGGGGGTACTGCTGCTACCCGACGCGCCACCGCCAAAGTTAATGCCACCGGCCGGCTGATTGCCGCCAGTTTCGCCCTTAAACAACCATTGCACACCCAGTTCTTTAGCGCGATTGTCTGAGACTTCGATAATAATCGCCTCAACCAAAACCTGGGCTCGGCGAATATCGAGGTCGCGAATAACCGAGAGCAAATCCGTAATAATATGAGGGCTGCCCGACAGCACAATAGAATTGGTTTGTTCGTGGGCTTCTATATTAATCAATGACGACGAATCGCCCGCGGCAGCTGGCCGACCAGCAGCCTGGTCGCCTTTTACAATAGTATCACTAATGCTTTTAAGCACTGGCGCTAAATCGACCGCTTTCGCGTACTTGAGGTATTGCACACGAATATTAGACTGGCTGCTCACTTCACTGTCGAGATCAGCCACCAAACGTCGCAAATAGCTCCGCGTTTCATCATCGCCAAACAAAATCAAGGTATTCGTGCGAGGGTCCGCTGCGACAACCGGCTTTGAGGCACCGCGTTTACGGGTTTGTTGCGACAGAACCTTAGTAAGAATACGCTCGACTTCTTCGGCCGAGGAATTTTTTAAGACCACAGTTTCCATTAATTGCGAATCAACCGAGTTGATGGAATTAATAATCGACATCAAACGCCGCACATTAGATTCGCGGTCAGTAATCAGGATAATATTGGAGTCGGCGTAGCTTGTGATAACACCAACTTTATTATCGACCAGCGGCCGTAGTGACTTAACCAGCTCATCAGCATCGGCATTTTGCAGCTGTGCGATACGGGTAATAATAGATTCGCTGCGGCCCGTTGCATTACGGCCAAGCTGGACCTCTATGCCCTCAATTTTTGCTGCTTGGTTGGGAATAACCTTGAGTATTCCGTCACCCACCTCAACGGCAGAATAGCCTTCGACACCCAGCTGTAACAAAAATATTTGGTAAAGTTCATCGGCATCGAGCTTACGATGGCTCTGCACCGTAATTTTACCTTTCACCCGACTATCAACCACAATGGTTTTACCAGTGAGCTTGGCGACGGTGTCGATAAATTCGCCAATATCAACATTTTGCATATCCAGCTCAAAGCGCTCGGCCAAGGCCGTACCAGACACAGTTAAAAATAGACAAAATGTGATGCTTAACTTCAGTAGCAAGGATTTCATAGATCAAATCTTTTGGTAAGTATGGTATCTGCGCGTTTAATCAGCAGCTCGTAGGAGCTGGTGTTTTCCATCATTTTCATTAATTCTTGGGTTGACATATCGGAGAGCGGCTGGCCATTAACGGACAGCAACACGTCGCCAGGCTCCAGTGATAGCTGCGAGAATAGGCGTGTATCCCGCCCCGGTTTTACTTCATAACCTGTAAGTCTGCCGCCATCCATGACCGGATTCACAGAAAAAAAACGCACTAACTGCAATGGACTGTTTTGCACCGTGTCGCGGGGGTCACCCACTAATTCGCGAATACCTGCAGTGCTTAAATCGACATTTTCCGCATTGTTTGGACGGCTGTTCGTCGAGGCGGCCCGCAAACCGGCCGCACCAGCTTTCTGATCTAGCTCGATTTTTTCCTGTTTACGATTGTTCTCAATAATTATGTGGTCGGCCAATACCGCGAGTAAGGTAACGGTACCCGGCACTTCAATTTTCTCACCGATGCCATAGGCCTTCGTTTTATTACCGTGACGCAACACCGCAACGCCGCGCTCATCGTTACCCGCCACAAGGCCGATTACAGTAATTTTTAGAGCGCTACGCCGAATGTCTTTTTGAATTTCTGTCGCGGCCACCGCGTTACTCGGCCGCAGACCAAACAAAGGTACTGCCAGCAAACTTTGCACATCGTAATTTTTGGCGCTAGATTTGCTTATCGAGGTCGCGACCACTGGGCCGGCACTCGGTAGCTGCACGCCACGAAAAAGCGCAAGCACCTGCCAACACAAGCCCGCAAGAACAGCCAAAAGCAAAGCCGCTATTAGGGCAGTTAAGCAGCTAGCCAACCGAGGCGTGAGCATTTTCACCCATGTCATAGACTGCTCCACGTCTCAGTTTTCCCCCTGAAAGAAGGTTAGGCGCCGAATAGTAGCCGAATAATATGACATTTTTCTTACATCATCCTGTGTAATATGCGACACCCGAAACAGGCGCGTGCCCGACTTGCACTGCAGATCTAGGCCTATTTAAACACGCAGTGCTTAGCGTAATCTTTGGCCTCATTGCCAGACCAATCACCCTTGGGCTTGTTTTCCATGGCTGTACACCACGCATCACTACCAACTTCCGGCGCGCAGGCTGCGACTACAGCCACCGACAGGAGCAAAGTAACCACTGTTATTATTCTCTTCATGAGATCTTCCTAGCAGCACAAATATTCACAGAGTGTAACAGAGGGCGACACCCACAGGCACGACCCCCGGCTCAATTACGCTTAAAAAATAGCGATAGCTCAAACCTCAACCATATCAAAGTCGAATTTGCTAATACCGCAGTCTGGGCACTCCCAGTCTTCTGGCACATCGGCCCAAGCCGTTCCGGCGGCAATGCCGTCGTCAGGCCAGCCCTCAGCCTCATCGTATACAAACCCACAAATCACACATTCCCATTTTTTAAACTCGCTCACAAACATCTCCTCTTTCGGCTTAAGCGCCTAGCGATAGTAATATAGTTATCTCAGCTCGTGCGCGGAGCCGACAGCTGCCGAGTATACTATTGAATCAGTGACGCAAATATTAAGTAAATTCAATAATGTATGCTATGCATATGCTTAAAAATGGCCCAACTTAAAACCGCAACAGCAATACCACGCGCTGCTCACCCCGCTCCAGAGTGAGGGCCAACTGCTCAATATTTGCTAAAACACCATATATATCTGTCAGCGCTTCACTGCTGGCCAATGATAATCCATTAATCGCAACGACTCGGTCACCAGCTCGTAAAGCTAACGTTTCGAATAGGGCCTGATCTTTACCCGGCGACAAATAGTAGCGCCGCTCACCCAAAGGGTCGACCCTAACCTCGATATCGACAGCCCCCCGCAAAGACAGTGGGCGCTGGTATAAACGCTGGCGGTAATCGGCGATCAACTTCCTTGCCGCAGGATTATTCCGCAAATCGACAATCCGCGGCTCAGCCAAATTTAATGCATCATATTGCGCAATATTGAGCGCAAATATGTCACCTGCAGACGTCAATAGCGGCGCCAACAAAGCGTAGCCGCCACAATTATTAATTAGCACAGAATCATCAAGGATCTTGGCAAGCACCACACAGGGCAAAATAGTCTCGCCCGCGCGCAGCTGCTGTACATCACTGCCGATCTTGAGCTGGGCAAACGCGCCGCCCTCGTCATGACCGAGTGTCAGAAGCTGAAGCTTGCGACGTGGCCGAGGGTCCTCACCAAATGTACTGGCATTATCGGCATTAAAAATCATCTCCTCTTCACTCGCCGCATCATTCGCCGGGGACAAAGTATTTAGCATCACTAGTAACATCGCCGTCACACCACCAATACTCAATGCCTGAAGCCACTTCAACAACACATCAACCTCCGCTAGCCAAATTCAAACCACGCCTCATATACGAGACAATACCGGTATCAGATAATTACTGTAGGCCCACCACTGAGGTACAATAGCGCTTTTGGGCAATGACTCCCTGTAATGCAACTACATCTCGCCCCAATGGAAGGCGTTGTTAACGCCCGTATGCGCGCCCTGCTTACCGCTGTGGGCGGCATAGATCGCTGCGTAACCGAATTTGTCCGAGTTAGCGACCAGCTATTGCCGCCACGGGTATTTCACCGCTTGTGCCCCGAGCTTAATAACAACGGTCTCACGCCCAGCGGCGTGCCCGTTTACCTGCAATTACTCGGCGGCGACCCAGGGCCAATGGCTGAAAATGCAGCCCGCGCAGCCAGCCTAGGCGCTCCCGGTATCGACACCAATTTTGGCTGTCCCGCAAAATGCATTAATCGGCACCGCGGCGGCTCAGTTTTATTAGACGAACCAGAGCTACTACACCAAATCATTAGCGCTATGCGTGCGGCTGTACCAAAAGAAATACCTGTGACCGCAAAGATTCGCCTTGGTTTTAAGGACAGTAGTCGACTCACTGAAATTATCGCCGCTATCAGCGAAGCGGGCGCGAACGGTATCACCATTCACGCCCGCACCAAAGAGGATGGCTACAAACCACCTGCGCGCTGGCACCAACTTGCGCAAGCACACAAAATCACAAATATACCTATTATTGCCAACGGCGAAGTGTGGAGCCCCACAGACTTTACGCAATGCCGAGCCCAAAGCCATTGCGAAGATGTGATGCTGGGCCGAGGACTACTAGCGCGGCCGGATCTCGCCCTCGAAATCAAATCAGTATCAAAAGGTTTGCACTATAAGCGCGACACCTGGCCCGCAGTATTACATCTTGTTGAGGCTTTATTTGCAGACAGCATTGTAAATTGTGCACCGCGCCATGTCGGCGGACCTATAAAACAATGGCTGGGTTACTTGCGCAGAGAATACCAAGAAGCGCAGCTATTATTTGAGCGAATTAAACGCCTAAACACCGCTGCAGATATTACGGCGGCGCTAGACGAACACCGCCACTACCTAGCCATAGCAGCCTAAAGGCTAAGCAGTTAGCTTCGCTTTCAGATAATTCAGCTCATCCAAAGCGCCATCGTCGGTCTGAGACAGCACGTACTTTTCGACCTTACCGCCCACCAAGGGGATTTTCGCCTTGCAGTGATGACTCACAATGTACTCACAACCCGACGCCGTCGGCAGCAAAGACATTGTCGCACCCAGCTGCACTGGCTGTTTTTTAATCTCGATGCTCATCTTACCTTCCCAACCACCGTCTTTATGCTGCCAGGTTTCAACAAACACCAAGCTTTGCTGAGAATTAAACACCCGAGCCAAAACCGACGGTAACTCGCGTACCACCTCTCGACTCATTTTAACCGTGACCTGCTCGCCACGCTCTTCCACATCGCACTCGGCACTCAATTCACCTAGCGCTATACTGCGCTCTACGCGAAAATCCGGGTCACACAACAATGCCCAAACCTCATCAATACTGCGGTCAAACTGACACCTAACAGCCATAGTGCATCCTCAAAAATTGCATTATTTTTATCAACACTGCCAGTTTAACCTATCAATTCAGTCTGGCACACTATTTCTCAAACACCCGCTTATGCAACAACATGCCCGAAAACATTGCCAGCGCAAAAACCAGAAATGAGCTTGCCCCCGTTAGTAAGGCAGCAAGTGCTGGTGCGGGGCATAAGCCACTCAACCCCCAACCCGCACCAAACAAAACCGCACCCAATATTAACTTAATATCGACATCTTTCTTTGTTGGCAGAGCAAAGGTGTCGGCGAACCGGGGCTTTTGCTGCTTAAACACCACAAAAAAGCCAGGTGTGGTAATAAGGAGTGCAGCCCCCATCACTAGGGCGAGGCTAGGATCCCACTGCCCAGTAATATCCAAAAAGTTTTGGACTTTAGCCGGATTTGCCATGCCCGACACGGTAATTCCGGCGCCAAATAAAGCGCCCGCAAACACTACAAATAAGCGGCTCATACACCCCCTCCCAACAAATGACGCACAACAAATACCGTTACTACGCCACTCGCCATAAATACCGCTGTAGCGACCATTGAGCGTTGTGAAAATCGTGAAATTCCACACACTCCGTGACCTGACGTGCAGCCGCCCCCCATTCGGGTGCCAACACCAACCAATAAGCCGGCTACGACTAACACCGGCGTCGACGCGACGCGCTGCACACTCTCCAGGGCACCACTGAAATAAGCGGCCAATATTGCCCCAAGAAAGAATCCAAGTAAAAAGCTCAATCGCCAACTCCGCTCATCGCCGCGCTCACTTAGCGCCCCAGCCACGATACCGGATATACCTGCAATTCGTCCTTTAGACCACATTAATATGACAGCAGCTAAGCCAATTAAGCTGCCCCCAATTATTGCCAGCCAAGGTGTAAACACTGTGCTTTCAACCATCGCTACAAACTCCTAACATTAGCGCAAATCTGCTTTAAAAGCCTTTCGAGAGGTAAGCAAAAATATACCCCCCACGGTATTAAGCAGTATACCTTTATCACCACCAAACACCAGCGATCAAGACCAAACAGCAATTGTTTCACGCTACGCAATATTCTCGTTATTTAACCTAGTCAATGCTGGACCTAAAGCCCCGAATATAGCGCAAGCTTACACCAAGCCCAGAAGCAAAAAGCCCCAGTATTTCTACTGGGGCTCGTATACGGAACAAAGACTGGACTAGGCTATATAAGAATCTAGAAATAACTAGGCGCGAACTTTACTCCGCGTCATTTCCCCGCCGAGATGGTGGGGCTTAGACTGAGACAATCGACTAAACTCCTCCGCCTCATAAACTTCCAGTATCTGACTGAGCCTGCGACTTATTTTCGTACTCGCACGAATCATTTCCAGCTTGGGCCAGGTCGCCCGCTCACCCTCAAGTATAAAGAACTGCAATTCCTCCGGCTTTAACTCAGTCAATAGCTTGCGGGGATCAAAAAAGCGGTATCGAGGAATAATATTAATATCGCCCGTGTACTCCTGATTAATCACAGAATAGACAATATTGGCAATCCGCCGCACCCGAGGTGAATTTTTGAAATACTTTCTCGCAACACTGCTACCGACTTTAGAGACTTCTTTGAGGCTGCGCCCACCCAACTGACGTAACGCTGGTATTAAACCGCTATTTTCCGTTTTGGCGTCGTGTACAGCCCATAAAACGATGGGGTTGGTCTGACTTACAATAAAGTGGTTAACACCATACAGACGAGCAAGTCGCTTAGCAGGAAGATCATCACTTACCGAGCCATCAATCCAGCGCCGAGTAGCGAGGTAAGGCTGAGGGTGACCGTGCACATTTTTGGCTTCAAGCATGACTGGCGGATAAATTCCGGGAACCGCGCACGACGCCAGAACCGCCTTACGAATATAAACATTGGGGGACGCGATCGCATTCAAAAGCCGAGAGGTCTGATGTACGTCGGAGGGCGAAATGGAAATATTAATATGGCGACCCGTCCGCTCAAAGGCTTCTTGAAAAGTAATATCAGGAATCAATTTAGCGATTTTCTCTTTTAATAGCTGATGATTAATCCGTGGCGAGGACTCAGACAATCGACCATTGACCAAAGCAACCTCGGTCAGTAAAACCTTGCCCAAATTGTCTGCGTCAAGAAAATGCTTTAATTCCTCATCTGTCCGCGTACCCAATACCGCAGCGATCATTGAGCCAGCACTCGAGCCAGAAATAACGTCCGGCAATAAATCCTGCTCAACTAGCGCCTTGACAACACCCACGTGGAAATTGCCCAGCACCGCACCACCACTCAGCATTAACGCAGATTTACCGTAGCATTTATTAGCGCGCCTGAAGAAATCTAATCGCTCGAGAAAACTGGGGTGATCTGAATCAAGCTGAGCCAGATGATCAAGTGAGTCGCTTATTGCGTCAACATAATCGTGAACCAGCTGCTTGGTACCAAATTTCGCCCTAGCATACAAAACGGGCTTCCCCATCCCGCCCATATTGCCATGAATACCTTCATTCAAGGAAAAGAGCAGGCCAATATTGTCGTTGTTTTCGCGAAAATAACGCAGCCGCTCCAAGCGCGATCGAATTGACGCGTAGTCATAGAGGCTGGTCTTATCAATCTTTTTCCAGTGCTCTCTACCAGAACAGCGATCATGCTCTTTCGCTAGCGCTTTCCACTCCTCATAACTTGTTGAAAGCCGCAGTTTATTTTCTAGTTTCTTCACAATTTTCCCTATTCATCCAAACCACATACAGAGTTTATCAACAACACTGCTGTAAAACAGTAACGATCTTCAAGACGTAGACTTAGGGTGACTCCAAATACACTACCGACAAAATAAAACGCCGAAAAACCGACAAATCAACGAAATTAGTCAAATTTCTCTGCAAAATCTGTCAAAATTGGTGTATTTCTTAAAATGCTAACACGCCCTCTTGGCCAGCCTTATTTAATACTAGAATCTTATAACATGCCTTTGGGTAATGCTCTATGGCCCAAACTGCCGTTTTTAACAATAAGGTCACATGAACTCGGGGCGATCCGCCTAGATAGCTAGCAATTCACGGAATGCTGTTACGCCGCCGCACAGAAGCCTAGGCTACGCCCTGAAGGTCTTGCGGCTTGCCGTGTAAATGCCCCTGAGCATAATCAACGCCCAAGGCACGAAGTTGATCCATAATTTCTTGTCGCTCTACAAATTCGGCTATCGTTCTCTTGCCGAGCACATGACTAATGTCATTTATTGACCGCACCATGGCTTCATGAACGGGGTTTTTGTCCATATCATGCACAAAAAGCCCATCAATCTTGACAAAATCAACGGGCAACTCTTGCAGATAACCAAAGGACGACATTCCCGTACCGAAATCATCAAGAGCAAACTTCCCGCCCAATTCGTGTATTCGGTGAATAAAGCGAGTCACTACCGAGAAGTTCGTGATCGCCACAGTTTCAGTGATTTCAAAACAGATGATCTCTGGGTTAACCGTGCTGCGGCGCAGGCAGCGGTAAACGAACTCTAAAAATGACTCCTGACACAGGGACTGCCCTGAAATATTAATGGAATACATCACATTTTGCGTATTTAACTCGGGATTGCGCTGCAAATAGCTAAAGAAGCTTTTAATTACCCACCGGTCAATCTGAGGCATCAAGCCAAAGCGCTCTGCCGCGGGCATGAACTGGCCTGGACTGAGTACTTCACCGTTATAGCGCATTCGAACCAGTAGCTCGTTATATAATGCTGTACGTCGATTCTCATCCACCAGCGGCAAAATTCGCTCGGTTACCAAGCAAAAATCGTCCGCTGCTAGCGCTTTATTAATTCTATGCACCCAATCCATATCATCGTGCAAGCGACTAAGCTTCTTATCTCGCGTATCGTAAACATGCACCCGACCACGGCCGTCTTCCTTCGCTGAGTACATCGCCACATCGGCTTGACTCATCACGGTCTCACGGTCTAGTGAGTACTCGTCTACCAACACCACACCAACACTAATTGACACTTTATGCGCGATGCCGCTCCACAAAAAGGTCATGCGCTTCACCGCCTTCACGAGACGGCTTGCCACAGAACGAGCTTCAAAGGTGTCGACATTACTGAGCAAAACACCGAACTCATCGCCACCCAAGCGACACAACATATCACCGGTAAAAAGCTCTAGCTGCAAAGCCTGCGCTATATTTTTAATTAAATTATCACCAGACACATGCCCGCTGGTATCGTTAATCAACTTAAACTGGTCAATATCAATATAGAGTAAAGCATGAGTACGAGAACTCGTCGCCGCATCGTTAACAAGATTGGCCAAACGCCGTTCGAATTCCTTTCGGCCCATTAGCTCAGTTAATGGATCAAGCCCATTCTCACCGTCACCAAATAACTCTTCCTGGCTAGTAGCATTGGCGATAGCAATGCTATAGCCAATCTTGCTGCCGTCGTCGTCGAGCACATCAGACACTGACGCTAAATAGCGGCTTTCAATATTTGACGGCAGTACAACTAAAAGTGGCTTGCCATAATGACCGATACCAACTAATTGCTCGCTCAAAGCTCTGCCGTTCGGCACACTTACAAAAGGCAGCACTTCCGCGACATTTTTTCCTAACAATTCTACTAGTGGGAGGCCGGTTAGAAATTTAGCAGCCGCATTGACATAAGTAATACGGCCATGGAGGTCCACACACAAAAGACTGTGTGAAAGGTTATTAAGCACTAATTCCGCTCGCATTATTTTTTCCTACTCCGCCAAGGGGATAGTAAAGTAAAACGTAGAGCCTTTGCCTAGTTCAGATTCAAGCCATATCTTTCCGCCGTGCCAACGCACTATTTTTTCACAGATAGCCAAGCCAACCCCTGATTCTTTAACCACCCCTTCGCCACTGTCGCGGTGAAACAAGTTAAACAAGCCGCTGTGATGCTCTGGCGCGATGCCAATACCGGCATCACTGATTGAAAAAATCCAATTCCGCTCATGTGTCGTCGCGTTGATATAGATTTCAGGGGGCTTGCCTTCCGAGTAGCGAATCGCATTACCAATCAGATTCTGAAATAGTTGAGTCAATTGACGACGGCAAGCAAAAACTGTTGGCAACGTTTCGCAGTGCAAATTGGCATGGCTGACCTGAAACTCGCTATCCAAATTCAGCAGAACGTCACTGACAACAGAATTGCAGTCAACCATTTCCCGATTTTCATTAAAGCGACCGACTGACGTCAGCGCGACTAACTTATTTAAAGCTGACTGCATGGCATACACATTTTCGCGGATATCGAGAAATTCTTCTGCCAAACCTGTTGGAGGAAGCTCGTTTACCCTAGCGCCAATTTTACGCATTGCACCAACCACTTCGTTCAGCGGCATTTGTAAATCCCGAGCAGCCAAATGCGAGAGCTGCTCAATTTCATTAACCAGGCCAATAAGCTGATGACGACTTCTCGCCAACGCGATTAAATCTCGATAAGACGATAGCGCGGTATAAATAACCGAAAAGAGACGATCTTGGGTTAATTCCGTTTTCGCGCGATAATCATTAATATCGTAAACTTTCAACACTCGTCGCTCTGGCGCCAAACCTGGCTGACCTGTACGCAGAATAATACGCACAAAATGATTACCTATTTCTTGACGAATAAACCTCGCCACGTCCAAGCCTGCGCTGTCAGTTTCCATAACGACGTCGAGCAGAATAATTGCCGTGTCTGGATTTTCCTGAATCATCTGTCGCGCTTGCTCACCAGAGTAGGCGCTAACAAACTCCAAATGGCGACCCCCAAAACTAAAGTCATGAAGTGCCAAACGGGTGACTACATGAATTTCCTCCTCATCATCAACAATGAGGACTTTCCACGCATTCTTAGCTGTTGTCGCCGAATCCTGTGTCAGCATAGTACTTTGCTCGCTTGCCAGAATAAGCTCATCATTACCTGCCATTTTATCTGGGATTTCTTTGCTATTGGTATTAACCATGATTGTTCGACTCCAGCAACGCGACTGTCTCGTGGGCTATTGCAACGTTTCTTACAAACAGCTCAATCATTGCAATATCCGGAATTAAAAATACATCCTTCGCCGACACATACAGCAACTGCTCCATACCTGATTCTGTAATATAGTAGCTCACCCAGTAATTATCACCATAGTTGCTCGAGCGCTGCACAATTGCCGCGCTTAATCGATCGCCAACGTCGCTATCAAACGCTGAAATTTCGACTGTTCCTTCATAACCTGAATAGCAACCGGTAGCCGCCAGTATATTTAATGCATCACTTGCCGGCCGAGCCAACATTCCACAGGGCTGCACTAGCATGGCATCCTTATTTAAATACAGTAGTGCGGTTAGCTGCTGCAAAACCCCCTCAGAAAACACAGCCAAATTACGCCGCTCGAAAATATTGGCGGAGGCCTCAATGACTTTCAGCAAGCCAAGCCGATTATTCTCTAAGGCCATCAAGTCTCGATAAGAACACAAGCTGGTATACACTGTTGAAAAGAGCTTTTGCCTAGTTAACTCTGTTTTCTCTTTATAATCGTTTATGTCGTACTGCGTTATCACTTCCAGCTCAGGCGCTTGGCCAGGTTGTCCGGTGCGCAACACAATACGCACAAACTTATTATTTAACTCCCGACGAATATAGTGCACGAGATCAAGTCCAGCATGATCTGT
Source organism: Zhongshania sp. (assembly GCF_041584495.1). GTDB lineage: Bacteria > Pseudomonadota > Gammaproteobacteria > Pseudomonadales > Spongiibacteraceae > Spongiibacter. The sequence continues at coordinate 16,475 of NZ_JBFHDY010000016.1, read as the reverse complement.
TTCCATTACCACGTCGAGTAGGATTAAGGCGATATCATCGTGTTGAGCAAGTTGCTCTCGTGCTTCTGCAGCAGAATAGGCACTAATAAAAAGTAAACCACGCCCCGCTAATTCAAACTCTGCCAAGGCTAAACGCGTAACCGAATGAACCACCGCCTCATCGTCAACCAACAACAACTTCCATGACTCTAGACCGCTATCAACCTCGGTGGCTGTCGGCTCCGCTGCAAATTGCAACTTATCACCATCGTTTACGTCAAACTGACTCATATAACCCTACCTTAGCGACGTCTGGGGGAAAGAAAAGACTTATACAGCTCCCCTTCCCCACCTCACTGTCAATTTTGATTCGCCCACAAAGCTGCTGAGTTATCAAGTTAAACACGATATGCAAACCCAACCCACTGCCGCCACTACCTCGTTTTGTTGTGAAAAAGGGGTCGCAGACTCTAGCCAAATGCTCGGCGGGAATTCCGCTTCCGTCATCGTTAAACTGCAGCGATATTTCCCCAGCTTCGGACATCCCAACCTTCAATGATAAATTGCCATCTTCGCCGTTTGGATAGGCGTGATTAATCGCGTTCATCACTAAATTGCTTACGATTTGCGATATGGCGCCAGGGTAAGAGCGAATTATCAAGTTTTCATCACATTCTAGCGTGTAATGCAGACCAGCTTTCCTTACTTGCGGGTAGAGGCTTTGCATTACCTCACCCAAATATTCGCCAAGATTAAAACGCCTAATCTCACTGTTACACTGATCCACCGCAACACGTTTAAAGCTTTGAATTAAGCCAGCCGCCCGCTCAAGATTGCCCAGAATCATCTTAGTTGCTGATATGGTTTGTTCCCAATACAGGCGCAACGCCGACTGTGTTAAATCGCCCTGCTCATATCGCGCTCTGGCATTTTCGGTATTAGCCTGCAAGGTCGACGCAGCCGTCACTCCGACGCCAATAGGCGTATTGATTTCATGAGCAACACCGGCAACTAAGGCGCCAAGCGACGCCATTTTTTCGGTATTGATAAGCTGCTGCTGCGTCTGCTTTAAGCGCTGCAAAGTGCTACTCAATTCACGATTACTGACGTCAACCTCGCAAATTCGTAATTCCAGCTCTCTACGCGCATTAAGCACCTCTTGGTCGCGACGCTCAACATCAGCAATCATGTCATTAAAATTATCGCAGAGCTGACCAAATTCATCGTCAGCGAACTTATTCGCGCGCAAACGATAATCCCGATTGCGGCGAACCAAGCTTATAACCTCAAGCAAGCTCACTATTGGGAGCAATAGTTGCCGACCCAACCACGACGAAAAGCCGAAAGCAAAAAGCACGCTAACCGCCATCATTAACGCTGCCAACCACCAAATGGAGTGAATATAATCACTTAGATATTGATTATTAGTATGCAGCACAAGTTGCAAGCCATCGTGCTGAGCACTCGGCACCGCAACACGGAAATCATTCATTGACAAAGCAGGTAACTCTGGAAGACAAGCGCTCCCCCCCTGCTCAGCTTTATACATATACAAAAGCTTAGTCACTGGTTCGCCAGAATAAGCACAAATCGCCGCAATACTGGTGTCTAGCGCTAGCTTATGCACTGCCGATTCAAAGGCGTCAAGATCGCCCTGCTTAAGTATTTGCCCGAGCAAGCCCGCTATAACAGGGTATTTTTCTTGTCGGCTAGAATTAGATACACTTACCGCTAACAGTATACACATGCCGACAATCAAGCCACCGGCCATCAAGTTACTGGCGATAAGCGACCAAGCAAGCTTGCGGTCAAAGCTCGTTGTCGCTAAAAAATGGCGCAATTCAGTCGTCATTCCAATAACAGCACATAAAAACCCCCGTCTCGGTGACACTTAACACAGGAGAGCCACTGAAATACGGCTCAACTGCAACAGGCTGACTATGAAGCTAACTGTACTGCTTATATAGCTATATATAAAATAGTGTCATCTACTTACAAAAAATGCCGCTAATGCACCGAAGTGCTTGATTTCATGGGGACTTGGAATGGTCTTTCCGTATTATTAAGGTATTTGATTAAGAGGTAGGCTAAGGCAATATCATCGCCAAAGCCCCAAACTGAATTACTCGCCGAATAGATTCAGTGCAAAAAGAAGTCGACCCGGTCATCGTGGAAAATGTCAGCGCCAGGAGCCAACAGCTCCATGTAGCGATCAAAATACAGAAACTGCTTTAATAGCATCGTAAATGCCCGGGGAAAGCGAATACCGTAGGTTCTGGCAATATCACCTAATTCACTCAACAATGAGGTAATACCATCTGTTTGTTTGTTTTCGAGAACTGCCTGAGGGTCCAAGGCATTTAGACCATCAAATAAATTACGAATATCTCGGGTCAATGCGACTTCATCAACCACCTCACGGGTAATACCGACACTAATCATCGATTGCGCCATCAACTCATAGTTTCGTTCACTAATCGCCATGAATAAACTAAATATAGCCTGCCACGCCTCAGGCTGAATGCGACCAACCATACCAAAGTCAATAAACCCGACCCTACCGTCATTGAGCAGTAATAAATTGCCACTGTGTAAGTCGGCATGGAAAAACGCACACTGGGTCAGGCTCGCAAACCATGTATTGAGTGCGTTAAACAGGCTGTTGGCTCGGTCAAACCCTACCTCGCCCTTCGCCACGTCATTATTCAGTGCCGTGCCATACAAGCGTTCCATCGTCAGCACCTTTCGAGAGGAGGCTTGACTATAAGGCTTTGGCGCAAGTACATGATTATTGCCACTTTGCAACAAGAACGCGCGAAACTGCGTTAAATTATCTGCTTCTTTGTAAAAATCGCACTCGTCGATCATAGATTGGTACATTTCTTCTACCAACCCAGCTACAGCGTCTTTGTCAGTATTGGGTAAAATCAATTCAAACAAGCGAATACACAGGTATACCGCATTCATATCCGTCGTTAAAATCGTCTGCACTCCAGGCTTTTGCACTTTAACCACAACGTCTTCACCGGTGACCAAGCGCGCCGCGTGTACCTGCGCAATAGAGGCCGACGCCAAGGCCTTTTCATCGAAATGAGCAAACACCTCGGCAATAGGCTGGCCAAGGTCCTCTTCGATAATCTGTTTGATTTTATTAAAGGGTAGCGACGGAGTTTGATCTAGACAAAACTGAAATTCGTCTACATATTCCTTTGGAAAGATAGAAGGTGAACTAGCAATAAACTGGCCGAACTTAATATAAGTGGCGCCTAAATCCTCAAAAAGCTCGCGTAGCTCCCGCGGACTTGGTTGGCGGCGGCGCAACAGACACTTTAGCGCCCTAGGCGAGACTGCTGATGCGGTTTGCAACACCCGCCACGACCCCCTCAGGCCAAACTCTGCCAAACTGATGCGCCGACCGGAGGTATCGGCCGCCGCACTTAAGAATTTCGTCTTCGATGCAGCCTGCATCACCTTTTCCCTGACGCTACTGGAAAGCTTTTTAGCCATTTTTCCTTAATCCTCTGCGGGCCAGTGCCCGAAAATAATACTGCCGATTCAAGTAACACCATTGTAATCAGATAGTGCCGCGCTGTGCGTTACACTTCTATTACTCAACACCTTCAGCTCACAAACCAAAACACGAATAAACCGATAATAATGGAGTCATGGCTAATGCAGGATACCCGCATCTTATACACTGAGCAGCGCGTTAGCGCTGCCGAGCAAGAACAAGTAACAGACACCCTATGCAGTAAAACCAACGCCCGGGAATATCAAATAAACGGGCAGACCGTCACCCTCCCCGTCAACGTTAACAACGCCGCGATGCTCATGAATATGTTTACGGTCAATGCCGCTAAAGCGCAAGCACTCATAGCCGACAGCGGATTTAAGGTTGTTGAAATACTGCCCGGAACGGCGCTCATGCAATTGCTCGCCGTCGACTACCGAGAAAACGATTTAGGCGACTACAACGAAGCCGCCATTGTTTTTCCCGTCACCACGCCCGGCGAACGCAAGTCACTGCCATTTTTTGGCGCATTAAGCCGAATGATGCGCGGCCAGCTTGGCAATTTTGTCTACCGCATGCCCGTCAATCAAGACTTTACCACCCATGCTGGACGTTTTATCTGGGGCTTTCCAAAATGGGTTTGTCACGTCGACATTGATTTTGGGCCGAAAACTGCCTTTGCGCAGCTTCATGACGAAGGTCACGCCGTTTTCAGCATTAGCGCGCCAACAGGTGGCAAAACCGTCGCTAAACCACAGCGAGCACCGTCATTGGCGATTCGCAACAAACAAGCTTGGAAAACAATGGGCATTACCGAAGGCGAGGGCTTAAGTTTCAAACTCGGCGGACAAGTGCCTGAGATCGGTGAGCAGCACCCCCTAGCAATGGTATTGCGCAATCTCGGCCTACCCAAAAAACCTCTATTTAGTTTATCAATCCGCAAAGCCAAAATGCAATTTGATGGCCCAGAGCTGGTGAACATCGGAGAGCCCTTTGAACGCTAGCCCCTCCCTGTAACACACGGTGCTTAGCTGGCGACCAAACCCGCCAGCAAACCACTTTGGGCAATACCGTCAAATAAAAACTGCATCGCCAAGGCGCAGAGCAATACCCCAAATACTCGGCTAATCATATGCATGCCGGTAACGCCCAACCAATTTTGCAAACGACTCGCCAGCAATAATGCCCCCAGAGTCATCGTCATCACCAACAGCAAAGCAACCACGACCGCGCCCTGCTCAAGGAAATTGCCCTCGGCATGGGCCATTAACAAAATCACCGCACCAATAGCACCGGGACCCGCAATCAGCGGCGTCGCCAAGGGAAACACAGCAATGTCCGCCTTCTCTTCAGCTTCCATATCTTCATCGGTGGTGGTCGTGGTGGCCCCACTGCCTTTTACTGTAACGAGGTCGATACCAATTAATAGCAGCAAAATCCCACCGGCCGCGCGTAACGCCGCCAGCGAAATCCCCAAGGCATTCAGTATCATCTCCCCCAGTACCGCAAACGCCAACAATATCCCTGTGGCGATCAACACACCGCGAAGCGCTGTACGAGCGCGCTCTTTCGCGGACAGACTACCCGTTAGCGCAGCAAACATGGCGGCGACGTCAATAGGCCCAATGGTGGCAAAAAAAGTGGTAACCGAGACGCTAAAAGCCTCAATAACAGTGCTACTCAATACCATTAGGCAGCCTCAGTCTTTGCAATAGCGGCTGCCGCCTCCGCAATTAAAGCCGGGCCGCGATATATAAAGCCGGTATAAATCTGAACCAGAGATGCCCCCGCCGCAATTTTTTCAGCCGCTGATTCCCCGTCACTAATACCGCCCACGCCGATGATAGGCAGACGGCCCTGCAAGGCGTCAGCCAATATTCGAATAACCCGAGTTGAGCTGTCTCGTACCGGCCCGCCACTCAAGCCCCCTATCTCGTCGCCATAAGGTAAACCGACAACAGCATCGCGGGCAATGGTGGTATTGGTGGCAATAACACCATCAATACCCTGCTCAACAAACACCTCGGCAACCTTGCGGATATCCTCCTCAGCCATATCCGGCGCTATCTTTACCGCCATTGGCACATATTTACCGTGGGTGTCGGCCAGGCTTAATTGCGCCTTTTTTAATGCCGCCAACAAGTCGATTAATGGCTGCCCAAACTGTAAATCCCGCAAACCAGGCGTGTTTGGTGAAGACAAATTAACGGTGATATAACTCGCATAGGGATACACGCTGCGCAAGCCAAGTAGATAGTCATCTACGGCACGCTCGGCTGGCGTGTCTTTGTTTTTACCAATATTAATACCCAACACCCCGGTAAAGCCGCTGGCTTTAACCTGAGCTAGCAAATGCTCAAGGCCAAGGTTGTTAAAGCCCATACGATTAATAATCGCTTGGGCTTCCGGCAGCCTAAATAGACGCGGCTGCGGATTACCAGGCTGCGCCAATGGGGTCACCGTGCCAACTTCAATAAAACCGAAACCCAAGGCCGCCAAGCCATTGATATGTTTAGCGTCTTTGTCTAGACCTGCAGCTAAGCCCACTGGATTAGGGAATTCGATTCCCATAACAAGACGGCTCCGGCTGGGTATCGGACGCGCCAACAAGCCACTTAAGCCACAGCGTTCAAGCAGAGAGATTAAAACTAAAGATAGATGGTGAGCGCGCTCAGGAGACAAACAAAACAATAAACAGCGTAAAACAGCATACATGAGAAAAACCTTATCTAGAAAGCCGCAGAAACCCCGAATTCAGCGAAAAGAGGAATTCATTCCTCCTAAAAATTACGCTGAAGTATGCAAACCGCACTCACGGTTCTCTGCCACTTTGGTGGGGTCGAAATAATGCTTACAGCTTGGCAGTTTGTGTTCACTCATATAAGCCTGCACATCAGCCTCGGTCCAGTAAAAAATCGGGGCGACTTTCAGAATACCGCGACCATCCCATGACAATATATCGAGATTTTGTCTAAACTCCGTCTCCTCCTTGCGAATACCCGTCACCCATATCTTGGGCGCCAATTCCGCAAAGGCACGATTAAACGGCTCTAATTTAACTTGGCGGGTAAACTCCCGGTGCAGCTCAGGGTTGTCATCTGGGTGCGGAATTCCGCCCATAATGGCATTGCGATGCTCTGCGGTAATCAAAGGAACATAGGGCTTGATATTCGGTTTGAGCAGTTTTATCAATTGCTCGGCAACCCGGTAAGCGTCTGGCACATTATAACCGCTGTCTGCCCAAACCACCGGCATTTCAGGGGCCGTATCGGTTACAAGCTTCAGCATCACCGCCGCATTCGGTGAAAAGCTGGTAGACGCCATTATCGGCTCATTTAATGACACCGCCCAGCGAATAATCTCCTCGGCGGAGGCATTGCGCAGCGTACTATTTAAGGCGTCGAGATCAAGATCCATAATTTTGTCTATAAAAGCATTAAGAGGTCGGCGACTTTAGCACAGCAGCCCCCAAAATATAAATAAAAATCTTTAAAATCATACACTTATAACAAATACGAATATAGTTATAACAAAAGCAATGCTTATTCCTCGCGATACTCCTGGACACTTTTTGACACCACCTCATACACATCACTAGATAAATCCGGCTGCGCTAAAATTCGCTGTAATTCCGCACACATTAGCTGCTGCGCCGCCGGTAAATATTTCCGCCACTTGGTCAGCGGCACCAGTAAGCGCGACGCAATTTGTGGGTTGCTGCGGTTTAGCACAATAACTTGATCGGCAAGGAAGCGGTAACCGGCACCATCTTCGCGGTGAAAATTAACACTATTCTGTCCACAAAATGCACCAATTAAGGCCCGCACTTTATTGGGATTACGAATATCGAAGGCCGGGTGCGCCATCAGGCCTTGAACTGTTTCAAGCGTGCCTGGCAAGCGACACATGGCTTGCACTTGGAACCACTGATTAATAACCAAGGGCTCGTGCTGCCAATTTTGATAAAAGCGCTGAAGCGCTTCAGCCTTATATGGCGCAGTGCTGTTTACCAGTGCATTAAGCGCCGCTAAACGATCTGTCATATTTTCACTGTATTCAAATTGGCGAGTCGCAAGCTCACTGCCGGTGTCGTCATTTAATAACATCAGATATGACAATGCGGTATTTTTCAGGCTGCGCTGGGCTATCTGTCCGGCATCTGCAGCATAAACGGCATTGCTGGCACAGCGCGAATAACACGCCAGTAATTCCCCACGTAAGGCCTGAGCTATTGCCAAGCGCAAAGTCTCGCGAGCGCGGTGAAGACCAAGCACATCAACAGGGTGGAATATCTCAGCCAAATACGCTTCGGAGGGCAGCTGCAGCATCATTGCCACCATTGCACCATCGAGGGATTCATCGCTAAGCAACGCCCGGCAGGCGTCTAAATAAGCTGGTTCAGGTACGACATCACGCTCAGCAGCAATATCAGCAAGCGCTTGACTAAGCTCCGCCAAGCCCAGTTGCTGACTGGCATCCCAGCGACAGAAACCGTCGCTGTCACTGCTCATCAAGCGCAATAATTGCTCACGACTATAATCAAATTCCAGTTTCACTGGTGCAGAAAAGCCGCGCAGCAAGCTTGGTACCGGCTCTTCTTTAATTCCGGTGAAAGTAAAACTCTGCTCGGCCTTCGTCACGTTCAATACCATTTCAGTATTGTCTGCGGTTTCAGTATTCGGCACCGCATCCTGTAACTGCAAAGCGAGCTGACCGGCCTCCCCCAATAGCGCCACAGCAAAGGGAATATGAAACGGCGCCTTTTTACTCTGGCCTGGCGTTGCCGGACAGGACTGCTGCACATGCAGAGTATAAGTTTGTGCTGCAGCGTCATACTCAGCACTTACCATCAGCTTGGGCGTACCTGCCTGAGAATACCAATTGCGGAACTGGCCCAGATCTACACCACTAGCGTCTTCCATTGCCAACACGAAGTCTTCGCAGGTAACCGCCTGGCCATCGTGACGATCAAAGTACAGGTCACTACCCTTGCGGAACCGTTCTGGCCCTAACAGCGTGTGAATCATGCGCACAACTTCAGCGCCCTTTTCATACACCGTCACAGTGTAAAAATTAGAAATTTCAATAAAGGAATCTGGGCGAATCGGATGCGCCATTGGCCCAGCATCTTCGGCAAATTGCGCGGTGCGTAGCAGAGTAACATCCTCTACGCGCTTGACTGTTGGCGACCCCATATCAGCAGAAAACTCAGCATCCCGGAAGACCGTAAAACCTTCTTTTAAACTGAGCTGAAACCAATCGCGACAAGTGACCCTATTACCAGACCAGTTATGGAAATACTCGTGAGCTACTACCCCTTCAACCCGCTGAAAGCCCACGTCTGTGGTGGTTTCTGGCTTAGCCAATACACAGGAAGTATTAAAAATATTGAGACTCTTGTTTTCCATTGCCCCCATATTAAAATCGTCGACGGCCACAATATTGAAAATATCGAGATCGTATTCTCGGCCATAAACTTCTTCGTCCCAACGCATTGCGTTTTTAAGGGACACCATTGCGTGCTCACATTTATCCGCGTCTTTATCTTCAACGTAAATTTTCAATGCCACATCGCGACCACTCATGGTCTTAAACCGGTCTTCCACACAGGCCAACTTGCCAGCAACCAAGGCAAATAAATAAGCGGGTTTAGGAAATGGATCCTGCCAAACCGTTTTATGGCGCCCGTCGGCTAATACCTCCGCCGTGCTTAAATTGCCGTTAGACAGGAGTACCGGATAGCGCTGGACATCGGCAATAATCTCAACCGTGAACACCGACATAACATCTGGGCGATCCAGGTAATAGGTAATTTTGCGAAAACCCTCGGCCTCACATTGAGTACAAAACATACCGCTGGATTTATACAAACCTTCCAGCGAGGTATTGTCTTGGGGGCGAATGCGGGTTTCACAGCTGAGCACAAACTCGGCGGGCACACTAGCAATAATCAATTGCTCGCCACTTTGCGTCCATTCACTGGCATCAAGGGCGCGACCGTCAATAGCCAGCGAAATCAGCGCCAACTCGGTACCGTGGAGCGCGAGCGGCGCATTGCTTATGGTCGACGCTGGGTTGCGACGAATATGCAATTGCGAAGAGACCTTGGTGCTTTCTTCACCTAACTCAAATACCAGTGCAGTCGTATCAATCAAATACGCGGGAACTTGATATTCACTTAAATAAATCGTACTCGGCTGCGCGTCGCGCATGTAACTTCTCCTGAGCCGCTATGACTCACTACTTAATGCCAGGTGGTAACCGGCGTATTTGCGGATATTAATCACGCCCGTGTCAAAAATCAGGTACTGCCCCTTAATCCCCATCAACGTGCCTGCAATATTAGGCACTTTGTCTAAATTAAAGGATTTTACTTTAAGGGGATATTCACTCACCGGATATTCAATATGCTGTACCGGGACATCGCTTATTGGCTGAATTGCCTGTAAGCCAAAGCGCTGCTGCAGGGCAGCAATGTCGTCGGCGCACTCCACGGCAAGCGCATCACGTCGCGCAGCTAAATCAACACTGTCTGGAGAGCCTTTTAACATGGCCTGCCAGCTGGTTTTATCGGCAACGTGATTTTTGTAAAGGGTTTCCACTAGCCCGGACTGCAGTCGGGTGCTAACGCGAAAAATCGGCAAGGCGCTAACTGCGCCTTGATCAATCCAACGGGTGGGCACCTGAGTGCCTCGCGTAATTCCAACTTTTACACCCGATGAGTTAGCCAAATACACGACATGATCAATCATGCAATGACTTTCGCCCCACTCAGGCTCCCGACACGTCCCGGCCGCATAGTGGCATTTTTCTGGGCTAACAATACAAATATCGCACTGCGCCAAGCGCTGAAAACAGGGGTAGCAATAACCTTGATTAAAGCTCTTTTTAGTCAAGCGGCCGCAGTGTACACAATTAATTTGGCCCTGAAAATCCAGGGTCAGCGTCTTGCCGATAAGCGCATTCATAGGCACTAGCTGATCGCCAATCGGCATACTGTAAGTGGCCAAAGCACCGTCTAAATGGGTTTTCATTTTGGCCGCAGCGCCAGCGATAACACGTTCGCTCATGGGCTTACTCCGCCCACTTCAGAATCTGGTCACCATCATCGTGACGGTGGTCCTCGCCACACATTTCACCCTCGGCCTTTTTGCCACGATCGATATAACCTACCCGCTCGGTTTCATCCTGCATTTTAAGGTCATAGGCAATAACCCCAGCCATGCAGTGCTCGCGCTGTTCCACCGTTAAAACCCGACCGTCGGGCCATTTGCCAATTTCCACAGCACGCTTAAGCCCCTCGTAAATCGCCGGGGTAATATTGTCTACTAATTGTTCAAAATCCATCGATCACTCACTTCAAATAACTACTGGTCAAGCCGCGCCGCAGTATATCAGCTCGGGCCTGATTCGGGCTTACGATCTAACAAGGCGGCGGCCACTCCAAGAATTAGACCCAAAACCAAACCGCTGAGGTGCGCGGTGTTTGCCACTGCGCCCAGCCCAAGCAATTCAGTAAAGCCGGCCATACACACGAGCAACCAAACCACCATCACCACCGCAACGCCCTTAACCAAAGGAAATGGCGTCGCCGGTCGCAAGCGATTCCACACCACGATATAACCCAATAGGCCGTAAATCACACCGGACATACCGCCAAATAGCGACACGCCAATCATTGCCTGTGCAATATTGGAACCTGCCGCAATCAATAAAACCAGACCTAAAATGCGCACCGCACCCTGGCGCCGCTCGATCATGCCACCAAGTTCCCAAAGCCAGAGAGCATTAAAGACGATATGCATAAGACCAAAATGCAAAAAAGCCGGGGTAATCACCCGCCACAACTCACCCCGAGGCCACGCGCCCTGCAAATCGCCATCGACAATATGCAACTGATAAAAACTCAGCAGTGGCAGGATGTCAAAATGGCGATCAACTACCGGCAGGATACTCCCAAGCAAACTCAACAGTAATAAAACCACCACGACTGGCGCTGTCACCAAATTGCGATACCACGTTGATGGCACCTTCGCAGTGACCGCTGTCGACTCAAGTCTTAGCTCAAGGTCGCCAGACTGCAGGCGCTCGTATAAGTCTTTGACCTGCGTCACATGTGACTCCGCACCAACCCACACCACCAACATCCCCCGCTCTTCACTAATTCGATGGGGCACCGATAACTGCGATAAGAGTACCGAAAATTCTGATAGATCCGTGGTAACCGGAAGACGCAAACCGACAAACTCAGACATCTTCATCCTCTTTACCAATCTGCCCACCCCAACCCAATTTATCACGACAACTTGCATAAAAACTGTGATCTAAAGGGTGCACCAAACGCATCTTATGGGGCTTTTTACGCACATAAATAATATCACCGGGCTGGGTAGTAATACGCAATTGACCGTCACACGTTACCGGCGGTTGAACCACATTATTCCTACCTACCACCATCTTGATCTCGCTTTTACCGTCAATCACGATCGGCCGACTGCTCAAGGTGTGCGGGAACATAGGGACAATCACGATGGCATCCAAGCGCGGGTGCATGATTGGCCCCCCCGCCGACAAGGAATACGCAGTGGAACCGGTGGGCGTCGCAATGATTAAGCCGTCAGAACGTTGGCGGTAAACAAACTCGCCGTCTACATAGAGTTCAAACTCCATCATATGCCCCGAGGTACCCGAATTCAGCACAACATCGTTGAGGGCGTCACCCTTGCCAACAGGCTGACCGTCGCGCATGACTTCAACGTCGAGCAAAAATCGCTTTTCTAAACGGTATTGGCCATTGAGGACAGCACCAACTTGGCTTTCTATGTCATCTGGCGAAATATCAGTTAAAAATCCAAGCCGTCCGCGATTTACGCCAAGTACTGGCGCGCTATGTCTTGCCAAGGTACGCGCCGCCCCCAGCAAACTACCGTCTCCTCCCACTACAATAATGAGGTCGCAAACCTCACCAATCATACGACGAGTAGAGACGCGCAAACCATGTTCTGGTAAAAGCTCAGAAACCGCCTCATCGAGCACCACACTAAGGCCTCGGCGTTGTAAAAAGTCGATCAAGCGCCGCAGCGTCTCCGCCACACCGTTGCCCTCACGGCCGATCACACCTATATTGCGAAACTGTTCCATAATACCTACTGTTTGTACTTGGCCGCTTATTATACAGAAGCACGCTCAATATGGCCGCTGTGCTAAAGTCTGAGACACAATAGCGCGTTAATGCAAACGAAACACCACCCTCTAATCAGTGAGCTTGCGCAATTAACGCGCTTTATACCCGACAATGAAGTCCTGGAGAAAACCATTTTTTCTGCAAATCAATATCCGTTTCGCTCCCCGTTAGTCACTGCGCTTGCCTGGAGTTGCTTCAGCCCGCCGCTGCTCACCAGTATGTATTGCGCTGAAACAAGGGTGGCGACACCGCAACTGCCTTTGACCGATGAACGCAAAGAATGGCTAAACGCACTTGATCGCGACGACCACGCGCTGCGCCAATATATGCAGGCGCACTGCCACAGCAAACGACTTGGGCTGGTTTTTGAAAGCCTCTGGCATTTTTTCTTGCAGGAAGACCCCACCACCGAATTAATAGCTCACAATATTCCCGTGCGCGATGGCAATAAAACCCTTGGTGAATTTGATGTTCTTTACTATTGCCACAATAGCCAACAAGCCATACACCTAGAACTGGCGGTAAAGTTTTTTCTCGGCCTCAATCCAAGCCAACAACAACCCTCACTCAGCCATTGGTTTGGCCCGAATCGCGCCGACCGGCTCGACCGCAAGCTCGCCCGCCTCAGCCAGCACCAATTGCCCCTTGCACACACCGCCGCGGGCCGCGACACACTGAGCAAATACGGCATTTCAGCACCGGCCCAGCAAATCCAAGTGAGCGGCACGCTCTTCCATCGCGACGACGAAAAAACCGCCCACCAAAGCCTGAACCCAATGCACCAACGCGGCCACTGGCAAACCCTAAGTGAATACATCGGTCTCACCGCGAGTAGCTCGGAATCGACGCCCTGGCGCTACCTCGCAAAACCGCACTGGCTCGAGGGCCAATATGCAAGCGCCGCTGACCTTAACGCGGAGCACCTTAAATTGGCTAGGGAACGACCTATTATGGCAATTAACGCGGAGCAACAACGCCTTTTTATTGTTCCCGACCAATGGCCAGAAGCGATCTAGGTTGCTCGAGACACCCCCTCAGGCAACTGGGGGTAGCCCCTACGCCCCTGCATGCCACCACTGTGAATAAGCAACACCCGAGCACCTTCGGCAAACTCGCCGTTATTAATCATACAATCCACGGCATAAGCCATCTTTGCGGTATATACCGGGTCAAGCCTAATACCGTAGCGCGCCTCAAAGTCGAGCATAAATTCTTGCAGCGGCGCCGATAACCGGGCGTAGGCGCCGCCATGAAATCGATGATCCAACGACCAGTTCGATCGATGATGATCGAGCGCGAACTGCAAGCGCTGAATATCCGCAGCCATATACGCCTCCGCTTTTAGCACCGGAATCCCGATAAGCTGAACCCCATCCGCGATCTGCGCTGATACGCCAGCCAAAGTTGTGCCGGTACCGCACGCTAACACCACGGCATGATAATCCTGCCCACTCCTCGGGATCAGCTCGACAATACCCCGACAACCCTGAGCACCCAGCACATTCGCACCGCCTTCAGGTATCAGGTAGGGGCGCTTATACTGGGACGCAAGCTCAGCGACAAACCCCGCCTCGTGACGACGGCGATAATCACTGCGACTTAAAAAATGTAAATGCATTCCCCATGCAACGGCGTCTTGCAAGGTTGGGCTTAAGTCACGCCCAGCATCAGCGCGAACGCAGGCCACCGCAGCAAGCCCCTGGTCTTGCGCAATTGCCGCCAAAGCATGAAGATGGTTGGAGAAAGCACCACCAAAGCTGAGTAAGGTTTCCGCGCCAACCGCTTTTGCCGCCGATAAATTCAGGGCCAATTTAAACCACTTATTACCCGGTGCTAGCGCATGCATTTTATCTAAGCGCAAGATGTCCACCGTCACGCCCTTCTTAACAAAAGCCCGCTGTATCAAACTCGACACCATTACCCTGCCGCTTTAATCATCAACGCAGGGAATCACTATGCTCATGGCAGCGATCACTTTCACCAGGCCGGAATAATCGAGGTCGCATAATTTTGGGTATCGGCTCACCGCAATACTGCCCATCGCTATCCCTATGGCGACAAATAGGCAGGCGATAATGCGCCAACCACTCGTGATATTGGCCATCTGGTACTTCGCAGCGTGATGCTACGTACGCTAGCGGATCGTTTAAATAGCCAGGCATTTCGTCCTGCGATATCACCAGATGCTCAACACCAGGATGGTAGGCGACAAAGACCACGCCTTTTTCAGACATCGTCTGCAGGAGCTGATTATCACTATTTAGCATTAAACCGCGATTCTGCTCACGCAAAACGCTTAACTCTCGGCGCAAATCAACTATTTCTTTGGCGCGCAAATACAGTTCACGCTCGCGATCGCGCAGCGGTTCAGCCAGTTCGACGGCCTGCTCTTTGAGCTGGCGCTCTAAATTTTCAGCATGCTCGGCGCGCAATACGGCTATTTGTTGCTTGTGATCACGACCGCCACGCTCCATTAACGCATCGATTTCTTCACTTTTTTGCGCAACGAGACGCTTCTGGCTGGCAAACCGCGACTCGAGCTTTTTAAATCTCACATTTAAATCAGCTAAATGTTCTTTTTGCGCCTTGATGACTAACTCGCGCTCACGCAATTGCGCTGTTAATTCCTCCCCTTGCTGATCCAGCTTGCGCTGGAAAGCCTCCGCTTGGGTGAGCAAATTTAATTTTTCAGCGTTGCGAGACGCCACTAGCTTAGCGCGATACCGTCGATTAAAGACTGGGCCAAGACTGCCATCAGCTAGCGATTGCTTCACCGTTGAGCGGGCTGCACGAGTGTTCGGCGCTTCCGCGGCTGCAGTCGTTACTGTAGCGCGGGCAGGATCAGCACCGGCCGGAGCTTTGAAAAAATCGGCAACCCCCAATTGCGGGGCCGCCCGACTATCGCGATCACTAATTATACCGAGCCGATTGCGCTCTGCAGCCGCAATCATACGTTGGAAAGTCCCACCAGAGCCCATGTCTGGATCCCAGAGTTGGCGACGATACCAGGCCACTGGGCAGGCACTGCGACAGGCAACCTTAATAGGACCAGCGCCAAGGTCCGGGCCATAGCTGGCGTGATCCAGCAAATGCCGCAGCGGAATATTCCAATTACCCGTTACCCGACCGCGGGTATCAAAGCTAATGGTAAAAAAAACCGCCCCTAAAATTTTGAGACTATCCTCTATCTGCACAAACGCCGCGTGCACTTCGTCGCCAGCAAAATCCGCAATACCGACCACATCATCTAATACCGCTTCAAACTCAGAAAAAAACATCTCTTTAGCGACACTGTCGTCTTTGAAGAAAACAACTGCCTCGGTTAATGCCCCCAAGTGAACCTCCCAGCTTTGCTGAATGCACGGCAGTAAGCGCTGATTACGAGAACGACCGATAGCGAAGCATTATAGAAACACAATAGAGAAGCGGATAGTAAAACCGAATAAAACCTGTGCTAGTGCAAATCGACGACGCACGCCAGATAAGCGCAAAGATAATAAAATAGGGAAGTTGGCGGACCGGACGGGACTCGAACCCGCGACCTCCGGCGTGACAGGCCGGCATTCTAACCAACTGAACTACCGGTCCAGAAACAGCATCAAACCTAATGCGATGCTGGCGCATCATTTAGGCAAGAAAAAAAATTGGGGAGGTCTAAATAAAAGTTGGCGGACCGGACGGGACTCGAACCCGCGACCTCCGGCGTGACAGGCCGGCATTCTAACCAACTGAACTACCGGTCCGCATACTTTTACACGATAATGGTGGGTGATGACGGGATCGAACCGCCGACCCTCTGCT
>NZ_JBFHDY010000015.1:0-43880 GCF_041584495.1 Zhongshania sp. | reverse complement strand
TTTGCTCCCGGATATTGCCAGTGCCTGGAAGTCGGTAATAAAAACTGATCCGACAATTGCCGCGCAATACAACGACCCGCGCATGCTCGACACCATTAGCGAAGCAGATTCCTTAGTTGCCACCCGATTTACAATTAATATCGGCGATTTTGTTGGCGGCCTGTGGTCGATTGTGCCATGGAGTGCCATTGATGCAGTGCGCGACAGCCTAAGTGATCCCGCGCAAAGTAAGCGCAAACCTTCTAGTGATGATTGGCGAGATCGTTTGCTGGAAGGTTTGGCGTCGGCCCCGATAGAATTGGTGGCGGTGTTAGCGCAAACCAAACTGAGTTTGAAAAAAGTCGCCGGTCTCAAAGTTGGCGATATTATTGATTTGCCCTCGCCAGATGAACTGATTTTGGAAGTTGATGGTAAGCCGTTTATGCGGGGGCGATTTGGCAGTCACCAGGGAAATTTAGCGGTGAAACTCGAGGGACCAGTGCCGAAAAAGCGGCCCCAGCGCTGAGGAGGATGCATGACAGACGACGTCAATAATCAAGAATCAGTGGCAGCGGCCACTAATCGAAAAGAGGCGGTAAGCGCCGCAGAAATTAAGGAATTAAATGAACACACAAGCGCTCAGCAAACAAAGCCAGCAGCTAGCCAGTCGGGGAGTGGACGTATGAGTAATGATATGAGCCTCGATATGATTATGGATGTCAGCGTCAATGTCGCTGTTGAAGTTGGGCGAACTAAAATGAGTATCCGAGATTTGCGCGAACTTAGTCAGGGCGCGATTATTGAATTGGATCGCGCAGCAGGTACGCCGCTTGATGTTTTGGTAAACGATACGCTAGTCGCGCGTGGCGAAATTGTCGTGGTTAAAGACAAATTTGGCATTATGCTCACCGAAGTCGTGGGCCAAGAAGAGCGTGAGCGCCGGGGATGATGGTGTCATTGCGTAGGGCGGTTTATGGGGGCGGTGGCATTATAACCGCGACTGCTTTGCCCGCTTGGTGCGAGGACGTTGCCGAAACGGCAGAGCCATTAGCGATGGCAAAGACCAGTGCGGCAGCGCCAGTCTTGCCGGCGGTTGCGCCGGGCTTGGGGCAACTCGATATTAGTGGTTTGCTTGGCAGTCTATTGCTGGTGTCGCTGTGTATTGTGGTTCTAATGTGGTTGTTACGTAAAAGCCGTTTAGTGGCGGGGCCTAATCAAGCTGGCGTCGCGGTGGTTGGCCAGATTCCGTTGAGTATGAAAGAAAAACTCTTGGTGGTGCAGGTCGGTGATGAAAAACTGCTGCTAGGTTGTACCGCAACGGCGATCAATACATTGCATACCTGGTCGTCGCCGCAAGGTAGCGACGAGGTGATTCCTCAAGATTCGCCCTTTGCTAAATTATTAGCGCGCTTGCCCAAACAATCTGCACCTAAGACCTCAAGCCGCGATTCTGGGGGTGCATCATGAGTCGCATAGCTAAATCGCTGTTATTCATAGCAACGTGTCTGCCGTTATTCGCCAACGCAGCGCAGCTGTCTTTGCCCGCCGTAACCGCTATGCCTGCAGCGGGGGGAGGGCAAGAGTATACGGTATCGCTGCAATTGCTGGCGGTAATGACGGCGCTGACCTTATTGCCCGCGTTACTGTTAGGAATGACTGCGTTTACGCGGATTATGATTGTATTGTCGATACTGCGCCAAGCACTAGGCACGGGGCAGACTCCGTCAAACCAAATTTTGCTGAGTTTGGCGCTGTTTCTCACCATGTTTATTATGCAGCCAGTGGCAGAAATTGCATATAACGATGCAATTAAACCGTATATAGCGGAAGAAATACCCTTTGAACAGGCCGTTGAAGCTGGCTTTAAACCTTTTCGCGCCTTTATGCTAAGGCAGACTCGTGAAGAAGACATTGCCCGGTTTGCTGAGATCACCGGTCAAAATACCTTTGACAAACCCGAGGACGTACCCTTTGCCATTTTAATGGCCTCGTTTTTAACCAGTGAGCTGAAAACAGCCTTCCAAATTGGCTTTCTATTATTTATCCCTTTTGTAGTCATTGATTTGGTGGTCGCCAGTGTGTTGATGTCGATGGGTATGATGATGTTGTCACCGATGATGATATCGCTGCCCTTTAAAATTATGTTGTTTGTGCTAGTAGACGGCTGGAGCTTGGTAATGGGCTCATTAGCAGCGAGCTTTTACCAATGAATGCCGACACGGTTATTGAACTTGGCCGGCAGGCCATGAATGTAACGGTGTTATTGGCCGCGCCCTTATTGCTGTCGGCGCTGGCTGCTGGTTTGATGATTGGTATGTTTCAGGCAGCCACCCAAATTCAAGATATGACCTTAAGCTTTATTCCAAAGCTGGTAGTGCTTGTGGTGGTGCTGGGTATAGCGGGCCCGTGGATGCTACGTCAATTAATAGACTACACCACCCAGCTGTTTGAAATGATCCCGAGCCTGGTGGGGTGACCTTATCGTGATGGGGCTCACTGCAGACCAGCTCAGCGCCTTGCTGGCGAGTGCATGGCTGCCTTTTATACGGGTAGGTGGGGCCATGATGACGGCTCCCTTATTTAGTGCTGCTTATATTCCCGCCCGCGCTCGAATTATGGTGGCGGTGTTTATCACTGCGGTTCTGCTACCGATTTTGCCTGCCCCCCCGTCAATGAATTTACTGGGCCTAGAAACCATGCTCCTTATTGCCAATGAGTTTCTCATTGGGCTATGTCTTGGTTTTATTATTCAGCTGGTGTTTGACGCCATCATTTTGGCGGGGCAGTTAATCGCCATGGGTATGGGCTTGGGTTTTGCGATGATGGTCGACCCGCAGCGTGGCGTGCAAGTGCCGGTTTTGTCTCAGTTCTTATTGATATTTACCATGCTGCTCTTTGTCGCCATGAATGGCCATCTGGATTTTTTAGATTTATTGGCGCGAAGCTTTGAGTATTGGCCAATTGGCGGTGGCGCCTTATCTGGCGACCAGCTTGGGGTGGTTATTGTACGCGGTGCGGAGTTGTTTACCGGTGCAATTCGAGTGGCTATTCCCGCTGTGGTGGCACTGTTAGTGGTGCAGCTTGCGATGGGTGTGGTTAGCCGCGCAGCGCCCACCTTGAACTTGTTTGCGGTGGGTTTCCCAATCGCGATGTTAATTGGCTTTATGGTGGTGGATCGTCTGTTACCAAATTTATTGCCACTTTTGTCTTCTGGTCTCGGTGCTGCCTTTGTGGCCGCCGAGCAATTTCTCGGGATGTAAATCATGGCTGAGAACGAAGACGGCCAAGAACGCACAGAAGACGCATCGGAGAAAAAACTCGCCGACTCCCGCAAAAAGGGGCAGGTACCGCGCTCAAAGGAACTCACCACCATGATGGTCACCCTGTCGGGCGCCGCTATTTTGCTATTTACTGGCGGGCAGTTGGCGGTGGCATTGCAAGACCTACTGTCGAGTAGTTTGTCGCCGAGCTTTCTCATTGCTGACGAGCGAGAATTAGCAAGTCGACTCTACCAAACCTTGGTTCGTGGCTTACTAACAATTTGGCCATTAGTGCTAATCGCCATTATTGCCGTGGTGTTTTCTTCTACTATCTTAGGTGGTTGGACATTTAATTTAAGCGTTAAGCCATCGCGCATGGACCCGATTAAGGGGGTCGCTAAGTTATTTTCTCTGCGTAGCCTCGGTGAATTAGCTAAGGCGCTTATGAAAATGGTGTTTATTGGCGCGGCGGCGATATTTCTCCTCTCTGGGTTGGCCGGCGATATTCTCGGCTTGGGTTTGCAAGAGCCAAAAGAGGCGATTAAAAACAGCGCATCACTGCTGGTTTGGTTCTTTTTTATTGTGAGCCTGCCGCTACTCGCAATAGCGGCCATCGATGTGCCCTGGCAACTGTGGAATTACCACAAGGAATTGCGCATGACCCGCCAAGAAGTGCGGGATGAGCACAAAGAATCTGACGGCCGCCCAGAAGTAAAAGCCAAACTGCGGGAAATGCAGCAAGCCGCTGCCAATAACCGGATGATGGAAAAAGTCCCCACCGCCGACGTTATTATCACCAACCCCACCCATTTTGCCGTGGCCCTGAAATACGATGAAGCCCGCATGGCGGCGCCGACCTTGTTAGCAAAAGGTGCTGACAATATTGCCGCTAAGATCCGTGAGTTGGCTATGGAACACGACGTTCCCATTGTTGAATCCCCCCGTTTAGCTCGTGCCGTATTTGCGAGTACTGATTTGGACGCGGAGATTCCTGGCGGACTTTACCTAGCCGTTGCCCAGATCCTGACCTATGTCTATCAGCTGCGTAGTTGGGAGACCCTCGGTGGCGACTACCCCGAACCACCAGAACCAGAAGTGGATGATGCGTATTTGAAAGATTTGCTGTGAGCTGATCCGCGAGTTTGGCGGCAGCGTGGCGGTGATTGGTGCCATAAATTCTGCGCTGAATGCTTGACGGGAGACGTAAGACGCTAAATCAGAACGCAGCTCTTCGCGAAGCTTGTG
Organism: Zhongshania sp.; assembly: GCF_041584495.1. Lineage (GTDB taxonomy): Bacteria > Pseudomonadota > Gammaproteobacteria > Pseudomonadales > Spongiibacteraceae > Spongiibacter. Next base: position 39,396 of record NZ_JBFHDY010000015.1, on the reverse strand, counting down.
CGTCTCCCTTCTCCCGTCAAGCCTTCTGCGTCTTCGTAGCAAGTTGGCCCTGTTGTTGCAATTACTCTCGGTAACGACGAAATTTTGGCGCTTTTGCGCGCTGAGAAATCCATCTTAAAGAGAGTGGGTATGGCAGCAGCGACACAAACTATTGCAAGGAATGGCTGGCTGGAGAAAGTCGCCAGTAGTGGCGTTGGCGTGCTGGCCATGCTTATTGCGTGCCTCGGGATGCTGGTTATCCCAATGCCGCCATTTCTGCTCGATTTACTGTTTACCTTCAATATTGCCCTGTCGCTCGTCATTATTCTGGCGGTGATTTACGTCGAACGGCCCATTGATTTTTCGGTGTTCCCCACGGTATTGCTGCTCGCGACCTTGTTGCGCTTGTCACTGAATGTCGCCTCAACTCGAGTGGTATTGCTTGAAGGCCACACTGGTCCCGGCGCCGCGGGTAAAGTAATTGAGTCCTTTGGTGAATTTGTTATTGGCGGCAATTATGTTGTCGGTATTGTTGTTTTCATTATCTTGGTTGTTATTAATTTTGTGGTGGTCACCAAGGGCGCGGGTCGTGTTTCAGAAGTCACCGCCAGATTCACCCTAGACGCGATGCCGGGTAAGCAAATGGCTATCGACTCAGATTTAAATGCGGGGCTGTTAAATCAGGAAGAGGCCAGTCGGCGCCGCGAAGAAGTGCGCACTGAAGCGGATTTCTACGGCTCTATGGACGGTGCTAGCAAGTTTGTGCGCGGCGACGCTGTGGCTGGCATTATGATTCTGTTCATCAATGTTATTGGTGGTCTGGGTGTGGGCATGAGCCAGCATGGCCTGAGCTTTGATCAGGCCATGCACAACTATACTTTGTTGACGATTGGTGACGGTTTGGTGGCGCAGCTACCGTCCTTACTGCTGTCGACCGCCGTGGCGATTATTGTTACTCGCATTTCGCGTCCCCAGAATATGGGCGAGCAGATGGCTAGTCAGATGTTTGCCAATCCCAATGTCTTGTATTTGTCGGCGACTCTAATGGCCTTAATTGGCGTTATTCCCGGCATGCCCAATTTGGTGTTTTTAATGCTCGCTGCGGCCTGTGGTGGCAGTGGCTGGTGGCTCCAAAATAAGAAAAAGAATGCCCCAGAGTTTGTTACTGAAGAGGAGTCGAATGAAGACGTGGCAGCGGCGCCCCGTGAACCCAGTGAACTGAGCTGGGATGAAGTGACGCACATGGACGTGGTGAGCTTAGAAGTGGGCTATCGCCTAATTCCCTTGGTAGACCGCAATCAAGGCGGGGAATTAATCGGCCGGATTACTGGGGTACGTAAAAAGCTCTCTAAGGATTTGGGCTTTCTGATTCAGCCGGTTCATATCCGCGATAATTTGGAGTTATCACCAGGAAGTTACCGCATTCTGCTATTGGGCGACACCATTGCCCAGGGCGATATTCAGGTCGGCAAAGACTTGGCTATTAATCCCGGCGGCGCCCAGCCCGGCTTACGAGGTGCGACCACGAAAGACCCGGCCTTTGGTATGGAGGCGATTTGGATCGACTCTAGTCAGCGCGATCAGGCGCAAACCATGGGTTATACGGTGGTTGACCCCTGTACGGTCATCGCTACTCACCTTAGCCAAGTGATTAAACAGCACGCGCACGAGTTATTGGGGCATGAAGAAGTACAGCAGCTCTTAGACAGATTAGCCAAAACGGATCCTCGCTTGGTAGAGAATGTGGTGCCCAAACAATTGCCGCTTAGTATTGTGGTTAGGGTTCTGCAGAGCTTGCTAAAAGAAGGGGTTTCGATCCGCAGTATACGAATGATCGCCGAAAGTTTGGCGGAGCAGGCACCGCGTAGCAAGAACCCTGACGAATTATTGGAGGGTGTTCGAGTGGCTTTGGGACGAATGATTGTTCAAGAAATCAATGGCTTAGATGATGAATTGCCAGTTTCTGCGCTGGATGCTGATCTGGAACAGTTGTTGCAAGATATGCTCAGAGGCAGTTCTGGGGCGGTTGGTTTGGAGCCCGGTATTGCGGAGCGATTGCAAAATGAATTGGCCGATTTCAGCCATCGTCAGGAGTTATCAGGTCAGCCTGCGGTAGTGCTGGTGTCACCGTCGATACGGGCTTGGTTATCGCGCTTTACCCGGCGCAGTGTTCCTGGCTTATCGGTGTTGTCGTATAACGAAGTACCAGATAGCAAGCAGGTGCGTTTGCTGTCTACCATTGGGCAACAGGCGCGCTTAGCGTAAAACGCGGCTTGTAGGAGAATGAGTATGCAAGTAAAGAAATATCGTGCTGCCGACAGCCAGCAAGCCATGCGCTTAGTGCGAGCTGCCCACGGCCCAGATGCGGTTATTCTGGATTTTCATACTATAGATGGCGGGGTCGAGGTGGTTGTAAGCCTTGATGACAGCAGCGACTCTATGATGACGCCGCCGCAAAATGCGCCGACTGAAACTGCCGCGCAGCAGATGGCCAGACAAATTACCCAACAATTTGCACCGGCGCAGGCCCCAGCGCCACGCCGCGAGCGCACGGCGCTCGATGCCTTATTTGATCGCCAAAAGAAGGCGACAGCATCGGCAGAGCTGCCCATGGCTGAACGCCAAGATCTTGGCGCCAGTGCACCCCAACACCACCAAAGTGAGCGCACTGCGCCGCTAGTGAGTCAAAGTCCACAGCTGGCGTGGTCGCAAAAAGATGAATTACTTACCCTTAAACAAGAGTTGTCGTCGATGAAGTCGATGCTTATGGATCAACTCAAGGGCCACAATTGGCAGCAAGCCAGTTTTAAAGCACCAGAACAGCGAGAGTTGAATTCTTATTTGGCCAGTTTGGATGTAGACCCCAGCTTAGGGCGTCGCTTATGCGCGGAGATACCGGGGGACGAGAGCGATGCGCTACAGCGTGAAATTCTCAAAATGTTATTAATCAAACAGCTGCCAACCATGACGCCACCCAGCGTCGGCGCAGTGTGCCTGGTAGGCCCCCAGGGCGCGGGTAAAACCACAACCATCGCTAAAATTGCCGCCCAGCACGTCTTAACTCATGGTCGCGAGGGCATTGCGATATTGACGACGGATGTCGCTAGAGTGGGTGCCCAGGAGCAGCTTCGAGCCTATGGTCGTATTTTGCAAATTCCAGTGCATACGGCGGTCGATCTAGAAGAGGCGGTTAAAACCTATCGTATTTTGCGTAAGAAAAAGTTGGTTTTGATCGATACCGCTGGCATGTCCTTTCGCGACAGCCGAGGTATCAATGAATTACTGCAATTGACTGCGGCTATGCAAGATGTCCAGGTTTTTGTCACCGTGCCTGCCGACGCGGAGGCCTATGTGCAAAGCGAGATAATTGATGCCTACGCGCCATTGGCGCCACTGGGCGCAATTGTGACACGCATCGACGAGGCGATGCGCTTGGGTGGCGTGATTTCTAACTTAATCCAACATCGCCTGCCGGTAGCGTGGTGTGCCAATGGTCCCAAAGTTCCACAGAACTTGTCTGCAGCAGATGGCGCTAAGCTTGTGAACATGGCGGTGCGTATGGCGCGGGCCTTTGAGCTAAAGCTCGGGCCAGAAATTGAGCATCAACCTGCGTTCGCTGAGGCTGCTCAGCAAAATGCAAATGTTGCGCCAATCGCAGTGCAAGGTGGTTTGAGTTTACGGGTGTAACGGCGTTCGACCGGCGTGCATGGACATTCAGGTTTAGTGCGGGCTTATGCGTAGAGTATTTTTGCCGGTACCGGCCTAAAATAAGCTGCGATGGTGTTTACGGGAGAATGATAATTAGATGAGCGCAGTAAAAGTAATAGCGGTAAGCAGTGGTAAGGGTGGGGTGGGTAAAACCAATGTTTCGGTTAATCTAGCCTGTCAATTAGCGCGTCGTGGCCGCCGTGTACTGTTGATGGACGCAGACCTAGGTTTGGCAAACGTCGATATTATGCTGGGTTTGCGTCCGAAATGGAATTTGTCTCATGTGTTGGATGGCCAATGTGCAATTCAAGATATTCTCGTTCCAGGGCCAGTGGGTATTACGATTATTCCGGCCGCGTCGGGAGTCAAGAAAATGGCAGATTTGGGCACCGACCAGCACGCTGCCATTGTTCGTTCGCTCAGTGAATTAAAGGACGATTACGACGTATTAATCGTCGATACTGCCGCTGGCATTTCCGATAGCGTAGTGACTTTTTGTCGCGCCAGCCAATATGTCATGGTGGTTGTTACTGATGAGCTAACGTCCATGGCCGACGCCTACGCGCTGATTAAAGTCATGAATCGTGACGCGGGTATTCGGCGGTTTAAAGTATTGCGCAATATGGTGGACAGTCATGATCAAGCCCGCGATGGCTTTGAGCGACTTAACGAAGTGGCACGGCGTTTTTTAGACGTTAGTCTAGAGTTTGCCGGATTTATTCCTCGCGACCCCTATTTAATAAAGGCCGACTCACGGCAACAGGCCGTGAGTGACTTGTATCCTGGTGCTGAATCTTCACTTGCCTTTCGCAAGTTGGCGGAGACCGTCGATAAGTGGGAAGGGCCCGCCGGACCGAGTGGCAATATTGAATTTTTTGTCGACCGAATGTTTGATAATGCAAATGCTGCAGAGTCTACGGCGGGAGTGCCAATGTGAACGGTCACGCCGCTTACCTCGATGTTCAAAACGGCAGTCGCGAAGACCTCGTTAGCCGACATGCGCCTTTGGTAAAGCGGATTGCCTATCATTTGGTTAGCCGTCTGCCCGCCAGTGTTGAGGTAGACGATTTGATTCAGGCCGGGATGATCGGTTTACTCGAGGCGGGTAGCCACTATCAGGCCGATAAAGGCGCGAGTTTCGAAACCTACGCCAGTATTCGTATTCGCGGTGCCATGATTGACCAAATGCGCCAGAGCGGCTGGGCGCCGCGCTCAGTAACTCGCCAGTTGCGCGAAATGACCGAGGCGGTGCGCCGCACCGAGGCTCGTCTAGGGCGCGAAGCGGGAAGCGCAGATATTGCTGCAGAAATGGGGGTTTCCCTCAATGAATACCATGAGCTGTTACGCGATACCAGCTCAGTACGCTTATTTAGTTTGGAGCAAGTTGGCGAAGGCGAGCAGGAACCCGCTGACATCGGCGGCGGTGACGATCGCTACGCCCCGCTAGAAAATGTATTAGAAGATGATTTTCAGCAGGCCCTCGCGACCCATATTAATAGCCTGCCCGAGCGCGAAAAGCTGGTCATGGCGCTGTATTACGACAGTGGTTTAAACCTCAAAGAAGTCGGTGAGGTTATGGACGTTAGCGAGTCACGGGTATGTCAGATTCATAGTCAAGCGATAGTGCGCTTAAAATGTCGACTTACCGACTGGACGGCAAACTAGCCTTGCGGAGTGAATATTATGGACACGAATCATCAGTTTTCCGCTTTAATTGGTAATTGGTTTGGTAGCTTGAGCGAGGTATCACTGCTCGGTTTACTGCTGAGTGTCGTCGGTGTGGGCTTATTATTATTTGCACTGAAAGCTCGGCGGCCAAGCGCCCAAGACGGCCCGCAAGCGCCGACGGCGGATGATAAAATTGCCCAGCTTGAGAAAAAAATTGAGTTTCAAAACTCTGCGATGAGCCTCTTGGGTGAGCGCGTTACCGCGCTAGAGGAATACCTGGAAATGCTCGGCTCTCGTCAACAGCGTCAAGATGCCGATAAAAAAGATGTACGTTTTTACCAGCAGGCCATTGGCCTTGCGGACAAAGGCCTTAGCGCCAAAGAGCTTGCTGAGCGCTGCGGTATTTCTGCGTCAGAAGCGGATTTGATTACGATGTTGTATCAAAAGGCACATTGAATCGACGCGTTACGCTTGACGGGAGACGGGAGACGCAAAAGACTAAACCGTACACCGAATTGGTTTAGCGTCTCCCGTCTCCCGTGCCGCGTTAAGCGGCTTTAGCCGCCACCACCGCCTGACTCGCTGCACTTAGCACTGCCTGCAATGACGCGGTAACCACATCGCGGTGCATGGCGACGCCAATGTAGCGCTGATTATTGATCGACAGATGCACATAGGCTACAGCCTGAGAGGCGGTGCCGGTGTCCAGTGCGTGTTCGCGGTAGTCGAGTACTTCTACTTTGTCGCCAAATTCCTGCTGCCAGGCGTTGACCAGCGCACTGATGGCGCCATCGCCGTGTCCTTGTAATGCGATTTCTTTGCCTTGGTATTTAAAGCTCAGCCTCAATTGATCTTGGCCGTGGTTTTCGGCGTTGTTTTGGCTAATGGCGAAATGACTTAATTCGGTGTCGCGCGCTGTTTGCAGATAGTGTTCGTCGAACAGTTCCCATATTTGCTTAGCGCTAACTTCACCGGCAATTTCCTCGGCCTTAGCCTGTACTGCGCGACTGGCGTCAATTTGCAGCCAGCGCGGTAGTTGCAGTCCATAGTCGTTTTCCAGTACCCAGCTCACCCCACCTTTACCTGACTGGCTGTTAATGCGAATCACGGCTTCGTAGCTGCGCCCAAGGTCAGCGGGGTCTATTGGTAAATACGCGACTTGCCAGTGTTCGTTCTCGCTCTGCTTGCCTAGGCACTTGCGAATGGCATCTTGATGGCTACCTGAAAACGCCGTAAATACCAGCTCACCGGCATAGGGGTGGCGAGGGTGCAGGGGAATCGTTGTACAGTGCTCAACAACGGCAATGATCTCGTCCATGTCGGCTAAGTTCAGTTTTGGGTCTACGCCTTGGCTGTAAAGGTTCATGGCCATGGTGACAATATCCATATTGCCGGTGCGCTCGCCATTACCCAGTAGGGTGCCTTCAACTCGGTCGGCACCGGCCATGACCGCAAGCTCGCCTGCAGCAACGCCACAGCCGCGATCATTGTGGGTGTGAACCGACACGGTAATGTCTTTGCGATACTGCGTGTGGCGGCAAAACCATTCCACTTGGTCGGCAAATACGTTGGGGCTGGCGCACTCGACGGTGGCGGGCAGATTAATAATGATTGGCGCGCCGGTGTCACGCCATTCGGCGATAACCGCGTCACTGATTTCAACCGCAAAATCGACTTCGGTGCTGCTGAAGCTTTCTGGCGAATATTGAAACGACCACTTTGTTTCGGGATTGCGCGCTGCATATTCTTTTACCCAGCGCGCGCCTTGTACGGCAATCGCCGTTATCCCGTCGCGTTCCAAGCCAAATACGCGCTCGCGCTGCACCGGGCTGGTGGAATTGTAAACGTGAATAATGGCTTGCTTTGCGCCTTTAAGCGCCTCGTAGCTGCGGGCGATTAATTCTTCCCTCGCCTGGGTTAAGACTTGAACCGTGACATTGTCCGGAATGCGATCACCGTCAATTAGAGCGCGAACAAAGTCAAAATCGGGCTGAGAGGCGGCGGGAAAACCCACTTCAATTTGGGTGAAGCCGAGTTTGACCAGCAAATCCCACATCCGCAATTTTTGCTGTACCGTCATGGGTTCAACCAATGCCTGGTTACCGTCACGAAGGTCCACAGAGCACCACTGGGGCGCTTGGCTGATGGTGTTGTTGGGCCACTGGCGGTCAGTCATGACAATTGCCGGTGTCGCGCGGTATTTGCGGTGGTTAAAGTCGGCCATGATGGATCTCTATTCCTTTTAGTAAGCGAGTGCGAAGATTTGGCTGCGAATGTTTTGGTATCGAAGCCCGGCGAGGCCGGGCGTTTTCATTCACTCTTGTGGTGTAAGAGCTTGGTCGCGTGTTCAGTTTGCGGGGTGTTGCAAGCTGGCTGGCGATAACGGTGAAGGGGTAACTTCACGGTTCCCAGTATAGAGATAGCGGCGCAGCAGGTGATTGCGAACTTAGTGTTAAAAAGACGTTTAATGTGTTAATAATTGCTGAGTTTTAATTTTTATTGGCATATTATGCTTATAAATACGGATGCGGTGATTTTATTGTGAAGTTAGACGCCTATGATAAGCGGATTTTAGACGCCCTACAGGCCGATGGCCGACTCAGCAACCAAGAGCTAGCAGATCGCATTGGCTTGTCGCCGTCACCCTGTTTGCGACGGGTGCGTAGGCTAGAAGAGAGCGGGGTGCTGGCCGGTTATCGGGCCCTGCTCAATGCGCGAGCGCTCGGTCTGAATCTCATGGCGTTTATTCATATCAGTATGGACAGGCACACCCCTGAACGGTTTGAAAATTTTGAGCGCCATGTGGCCGCGTGTGCCGAGGTTTTAGAGTGCCATTTAATCACCGGCCAGGCGGCCGATTACCTGCTCAAAGTCATTGTGGCCGATATGGATGGCTTTCAGGCCTTGCTATTAAATAAGATTACTCGAATTGATGGTGTCACCGGCGTACACTCAAGTTTTGTTATGAAGTCGCCAGTGAGTAAGACTGCCTTACCCTTGCTGTAATGGCGATTAACTCCGCCTGGGGCCTGTTTGCTGGCTATATAAGATAAGGCTGAAGGCAGAGCTGGGGTTAAACATACTGTTTGATTAATTCTAAGGAGCACAGAAATGGAACGAATTTTTGCAGCAAATCTTGATGAGATCGAAGAGGGCGCCTTCTTAAACAAAACCCTGGGCGGCGCCAAAGTATTGTTGACCAAAGTGAATGGTCAGATCTGCGCGGTAGAAAACCGCTGTCCACACCTTGGCTTGCCCTTGGGCAAAGGTAAAATTTGCGATGGCGCGGTGACTTGTCCGTTTCATGGCTCTAGCTTTAATTTACTAACTGGCGAAAATATCGACTGGACAAATGCTTTCATCGGCATGCCCATGCCGGGCTGGACGCATAAGTTAATCGCCCTTGGTAAAGCCCCAAAAGCCCTCAATACCTTTAAAGTAGAGTGCGAAGGCGAACAAGTTTTTGTGAATGTGTGAATTTCTTTAAGCGTGTAATTAAGGTCCTTCATGGCAGTAGAAATTGAAGTTGTCACCATCGCCCATGCGATTCAACAATCGGTTGCTCCGGTTTTTTTACTCGCGGGTATCGGCGGTATTCTCAATGTACTCACTAATCGTTTAGCGCGAATTATTGATCGCAGCCGTTCTTTGCATCATCGCCTAGAGTCACTTAGCGTTGAGCGCGGTGTGGCGGTGAATGAAGAATTAGCCATGCTAACGCGGCGCGCTCGCGTGGTACATCGCTCTATTGGCTTTAGTACAAGCAGTGCTTTGTTGGTTTGTGTGGTCATCGCCATGTTGTTCATTAGCGCGGTAATGGAGTGGAATAGCAGCTTGGTGGTGGCGGCGCTATTTGTGTTTGCCATGGTGTTTTTGATATTCGCATTAACGGGGTTTTTGCGCGAAATTCAGTTGGCAACACGGATTATGCTAAATGGCCCGTAAGGCGCAATACGCCGTCGTGTTTTAGCGAGGATAATTGCGGTGATTACATTATATGGGTTTAAGCAGGCGTATGGCCTAATCGATGCTAACCCTTTTGTGCTTAAGGTAGACGCCTTTTTAAGAATGGCGAAATTGCCCTATAAGCTGACATCATCAGTGGCGTATTTGCGCAAGTCGCTCAATGGCAAGTTGCCGTTTATTGAAGACGGCGATGCAAAAATTGGGGATTCGAGTTTGATCTTCGAGTACTTAAATCAAAAGCCTGACGTGACCCTGAATGACTGGCTTAGCGCCGAGCCGCGCGCGCAAGCCTACCTTATTGGCAAGTCTCTAGACGAAAATTTCTATTGGTGCTTGCTGTATTCCCGCTGGATCTGTGATGACAATTGGCCGAAGACACGGCAAGTATTTTTGATCATTTGCCCTTTCCATTCAGCTCGCTTGTACGGTTTGCGATGCGCAGGGTAACGCGCTCAGCGCTATTATGGTGCTGCGGCGTAATCGCTTTTGTAAGCTCGGATTTAAAGCCCGATCTTTGAGCTATATGGGTGCGAGCAATCTCATGAATATCGGTATCTATGTATACCCGAATGCCGACTTGTTGGATTTTGTTGGTCTCTTTGAGGTGTTTTCAACGGCCAGTCGACTGGCTGAACGGAAAGACGCAATTAATGTCTTTTTAGTGAGTGAAACGCCGGGCCCATTACTTGCAGGAGGTGGCTAGCGGATACCCCCCCATTACAGTTTTGCTGATCATCCAGATATCGATGTTTTGAGTGTTGGTGGTGTTCACAAGGAGGGGATGAGCAATGCGTCGGTGTCGGCGTGGATTGCCGCCCAGTCGGCGAGTAGCAAAATTACTGCCTTGATTTGCCCGGGGTATTTTTATTGGCGGGTGCGGGGGTGGTCACAGACCAAGGAGTGACCACCCACGGGCAAGATATTGCCGATTTAAAATGCAGTTTCTCGCCCTGTAGGTATGTGAAGGTGTGCGCTGGCTAGACTGGGGCGCGGTGGTAAATTCGGTGGAGATTTCTGCGGGAATCGACATGAGTTTACACCTAGTGGCGCGATTGTGCAGTCTCGACCTAGCGCTGCAAACTGCAAAGCAGATGGAATTTGATTGGTCCGTAAGCTAGTTAAATGACGGCCGGTCGATAAGGTTTAAAAATATCTTTTGGAGGTAAACGTGGTAGCAAAAATAGTGGTTGTTGGCGGTGGTGCAGGTGGCTTGCCTCTGGTCACAAAATTAGGCCGCAGTTTGGGTAAATGCGGCAACGCTGAAATTACCCTGGTCGACAGCGGCGCGAGTCATATATGGAAGCCGCGCTTTCATGAGGTTGCCACCGGTGCAATAGACTCTGATCTCGATGCGGTTGATTATCGTGCCCACGCCTATCAAAACTATTATCACTTCGCGATGGGGCAGGTTATTGGTCTTGACCGGGAACACAAAGAACTGATTTTAGATGAGATAGTCGGGCCGAGTGGTCGTGAGGTGCTGCCTAAGCGGCGTATAAGCTACGATTATTTGGTGATCGCGGTTGGCAGTCTAGGCAATGACTTTAATACCCTTGGGGTGCGAGAGCATTGTTTGTTCTTAGATACCCGCGTTCAGGCCGATCGCTTTCACGAGCGTTTTTTAAATCATTGCATGACTGCCAATTTTAATAATAGTGCTTTGTCTATTGCCATTGTCGGAGGCGGGGCGACCGGCGTTGAACTGGCCGCAGAAATTCACCATGCTGTGGCGCTACTAAAACTTTATGGTCACGAACAATTGGACCGTAGTCGCTTACAAGTACATGTTATTGAAGCAGGGCCGCGCATACTGCCCGCGCTCAAAGATGAGGTTGCCACCGCCGCGCAATCTGAGTTGGAAAAAATGGGAGTGAAAGTTCATACCAATACCAAGGTGAAGGCAGCGGATACCAGCGGTTTTGTTACCAGCGATGACAGCCGTATCGATGCCGATATTTTGGTGTGGGCCGCAGGTATTAAAGCGCCGGATATCCTCAGCACTTTAGAACTTGACGCTAATCGCATAAATCAATTGGTGGTAAATGAGCAGTTGCAAACTGCCGATCCGGCTGTTTTTGCGATAGGCGATTGCTGCGCCTGCGAACTCAGCCCAGGTAAAAATATTCCACCTAGAGCCCAGTCTGCTCAGCAGATGGCAATGCACATGGCCGCGAATCTAAAACGCATATTGGCAGGTCAGCCTTTGCAGGCATTTAAGTATCGCGATCACGGTTCGTTGGTGTCGCTTTCGAAATACTCTGCGCTGGGAAATTTAATGGGTGGCGTGCGTGGCGGCAACTTTTTTGTTGAGGGTTGGCTGGCGCGGATGATGTATATCAGTTTGTATCGCCTGCATCAAGCGGCAATATACGGTTGGGCACGTACCTTAATGTTATTATTGGCCGGTCGATTTAATCGCTTATTGCGGCCTCGGCTGAAACTGCATTGAGCAAAACCTAAGCTCAGACACGACTGCAACTTTTCAGTATAGATTTGAAGAGTCGCAGCCGTTTTACATTATTCTCGCAGCCGTTTTGCCCGTCTTTTTGCCATTCTTCTTTCTGAATACATGTGTTTCATCATGACTCGCAGCAAACCTTTGTGGGTTGTTGGCTCGCGACCCTCCGCTAAATCGATAATTTGACGGTAATACCATTGGGTGGCGGCGCCAAAGTTAAGCGTACGGATTTTCTGGTTGCTACTTTTAGGGCCAAGCCAACCGGCGCCAAGCTGCAGTGCTGCCTCCCAGTTTGGCAGGCTGCTTTGTTCGCCCGCCAGCAGCGGCTTGATGTCTGCCTGGGAACACAGTGGCCGACCTACGCCGATAACATCGAGCGCGCCGCTGTCCAGCGCTTGTTGCATGGCATCTCTGCTACGAAAACCACCGGTAATGGCGAGGGGGATTTGGGTAACATCGCGAATTCCCTGAGCATACTTTAAAAAGTAGGCTTCGCGATGGCGGCTGGTGTCTGGTGTGTCTTCATCGCCTTGATCTCCCATTAGCGCTAGCTTCTCGTAAGTCCCGCCAGATACCTCTAGTAAATCAATGCGCGCCTCTGAAAGCCACTGGGCGACGCGTAGGCTGTCTTCGTGGCTAAATCCGCCCTTGGAAAAATCAGCGGAGTTAAGTTTAACGGAAATGGCAAAGCGCGGACCAACTGCCGCGCGCACCGCAGCAACGGTCTCAAGAAGAAAGCGAGCGCGGTTTTCAAGTGAACCACCCCACTGGTCGTCTCTGGTATTGGCGATAGGCGATAGAAATTGGCTGATGAGGTAGCCGTGCGCTGCGTGTATTTGGACCCCGGTAAAGCCAGCGGCTTTTGCGCTAGCGGCAACATTTGCGTAGCGCTGAATGGTGTAGCGAATATCGGCCTCGGTCATGGGTTTGGGTCGGCCAAACATGCCAATGAGATCAATGCCAACGTCAGACGGCGCCAGCGGCTGGGCGGATACTTGGCGTTGGCACTGGCGTCCGGGATGATTGATTTGCATCCACAGCTGATTGTTTGCCGAGGTACCGGCTGACGCCCAATCCTGCAGGGCTGCTTCGCCGCCGTTGCCCTCGATAACCACATTGCCAGGGCGCTCAAGAAAGCGACGGTCGACCATGACATTGCCGGTGACGAGTGTGCCGGTACCGCCTTCAGCCCACCGCTTGTACAAAGCTGCGAGCCGTGGTGTAGCTTGATCTTTACTATTCGCCAGGCCCTCGGTCATGGCCGATTTTAATAAGCGATTTGGGAGTATCACTCCACAGGGTAATTCGAGCGGGTCGTTGAGTGCCGGCATAGTTTGGGTTGATCCTAATGTCGTTTCTGGTTCAATTTCGCGCGACGGAGGCGCTATTCATTGTCGTATTATCGCGATACCCTACATAGGTCTTGGTCACTATTATTGACTTACTGCGCCATTCTTTACTCATGGCGCTGCTGTTTTTACATTTGAGCCAAGTGGCATTGAATTAGCGTATTTGGTTTTCGTTGTTCGGTGGCCCTGACCAGCGCTTGGGCAGCTTAATTTGGCTTTGCTAAGGTGAAATTAAACGGTTTTGACGTGGAGATGTATGCAACGGCCTGAAGGCAGCGATGTCGAATTACTTCAAGCGCGCTACGCGGCATGTATAGACGCCATTATTGCGCGCGTAGGAAAAAACCTTGTGCTCGCTTTGCCACTGGGCTTGGGTAAACCCATCGAACTGGTTAACGCTATTTATGCGCGTGCCTGCCAAGACACGAGTATTTCGCTAACGATTTTAACGGCGCTCACCTTGGAGCGGCCCAGCGAGACGCATCCCATTAGAGGACGATTATTAAATCCGGTATTTGACCGTCTCTACGCTAATTATACCGAACCGAGTTATGCACAAGCGGTTCGGGAAAATGCCCTGCCAGCCAATATTGCGGTTCGCGAATTTTATTTTAAACCGGGCAGTCGCTTGGGTAATGCCGGTGCCCAGCAACATTATATTAGCTCTAATTACACTCATGCTGCGCGAGATGTGGTGGCCCAGGGTTGCAATGTGGTGATGCAACTGGTGGCACAAGATCCACAAGACACTCAGCGTTTGAGTATGAGCTGTAACCCAGATACCTCTGCCGACGTTGTACAGCGACTTGTCGCGCTTGGCCGAGACTTTGTGAGTGTGGCGGTGGTGCACCCCGATTTGCCGTATATGGTTGGTGACGCGGAAGTCAGTGCCGATCAATACGACTTCGTTCTCGACACCAATGCCAGCGAACACGGCTTATTTGTGATGCCGAAATTGCCGCCGGTATCGCCTAGCGATTATGCCATTGGTTTGCACGCCAGCTGCCTAATTGCCGATGGCGGCACACTGCAGCTTGGCATTGGCGCAATGAGCGATGCCATCGTACATGGTGTTCAGCTCCGTCACAGCCGGAATGACGACTATCAGGCCTTGCTGAGCCGCTTTAAGATCGATAGTCGCTGGGGTGATTTAATCGCCGCCTACGGTGGTAGTGATCCCTTTGTTGAGGGCTTGTACGGCGCTACCGAAATGTTTGTAGAGGGCTTTTGGCAACTTTTTGGCAGCGGCATTTTAAAGCGCGAGGTCTATGATTTTTGGGCCTTACAGCTGTTGGTGAATGAAGGTGTTTGCCAGCCACAGGCAATTAGTGCCGATTCGATTGCGGCGATGGCCGACCTTGGTGTTCGGGAGTTGCGCGGCAAAGACTTTGCGGTGCTGCAATACCACGGTTATTTTAAAGAGCAATGCCAGTATTGCGATGGCTATATTATTGCCGCTGACGGCGAGTCCGTCGCGGCGAATATGGCCAACCCTGTGAGTCAGCGCTTTATGGCTGAAAAATGTTTGGGAACGGCGCTGCGTAATGGCAAGGTTCTTCACGGCGGCTTTTTTCTGGGCAGTGAGGCGTTTTATCGCGGTTTGCGTGAACTCACGACCGAGGCACGTGGCAAGCTGGCGATGTGTGGCGTCGATAAAATCAATCAGCTGGATCTTAATCCACGTTTATATCAAGCGCAGCGTCGCCGCGCACGTTTCATTAATACCGGTTTAAATGTCAGTCTGCAGGGCGCTGTCGCCTCCGATACCCTCGAGTCAGGTCAGGTGGTATCTGGCGTGGGTGGTCAATACAATTTTGTGGCGATGGCCCATCAACTGAGCGACGGTCGCTCGATATTGATGATTCGTTCCACGCGAATGGAGAGGGGTAAGGCGCGCTCGAATATCGTCGACAATTTTGCCAGCTGCACTATTCCCCGCCATTTGCGGGACATTGTTATTACGGAATACGGTATTGCTGATTTGCGTTCTAAAACCGACGAAGAGGTTGCTAAAGCGCTGATTAATATTGCCGACTCGCGATTTCAGTCGGACCTATTGCGCAGTGCAAAGGCGGCGGGCAAGCTTGCTGCCGATTACCAAATACCGGCTGCTTATCGAGAAAACTCAGCTGCGCGGATTCAGCGGGATGTCGCGTGGGCACAAAGTCGCAAGATGATGCCAAGTTACCCATTCGGCTGTGATTTTAGTAACGATGAATTACGTGCAGCAAAGGCACTAAAAGCCCTCGCAAGCCTGCCATGGTGGCAAGCTATATTGCTGGCGATTAAACCAGCGCACCGTAGTGACGCCGCGCATAACGTATTGTTCAGCTTAGGCCTGAATACGGTTTCCGGGCTTAAGGGTAGGTTGTTGCGGCGGCTTATTTTAGCCGTTATAAAGCGTAAATCCTCGTTTCCTTAATCTAACAAGTAATTTTATTTGCGATATGGGTCACAAATTTGGCGCATTTATAACCGCTCAGGCAGTCTTTGAATTTTTTATAAGATAATGATTTTAAAGTATATTTTTGTTGTTTTTTGACGAGCCTAAGCGGAAATACGCACTGCCAATTCACGTAATAATTAACTATTGTACATCTTAGGATCACTACTGCTGTTGTAGGGAGCACATAGCCAAACGGTAGTAAGGTAAACATAGACGCGAGCAAATCATGAATAAAATTATACTTTTTAGCCTTTTATCCTGCTTTTTAGCTACTACAGTGTTAACGGTAAACGCCGAACCGGAAAATTGCTTAGACTGGGATGTGCAGAGCTTCCCTGCGAATTCAGAGCAATCGAGCTGTGCTTATTTTAATCGCGATAAGGTATCGACGCGTTTTGTGGTCAGAAATAGCTGCAGTACTAAAATCAGTGGCGTCTTCAGCTACTATAAAGATGACATCGCTAAAAAGTCAGTAATGAGCGTGCAGTCATTTAGCGTTGACCCAGGACAAAGCGAAGAAGTGGCAAACCCCTGCGATATTCATAGTAATAGTGCTTATCAAGTTTCACAGGTTAGCTTTTAACTGATTTAGGCAGCTAAGCTGCCGGTGAGTAGCGCTATAACGCAAAATCCCCGCAGAGTGAGCTGCGGGGATTTTTTTGCTTATTGTTTGTTTGACGTGAGCCAGATTAGCGCACGGTAAAGCGCTCTAAACCCATACCCATGACACTTTCCGTGCTGCTACCCATTGAACCACCATGTGCCTTAGCACGCGGCAGTAAACGAGAGAAGTAGAACTCAGCCGTTTCTAATTTCGCTTGGTAGAAGGCTGCATCGCCTTCGCCGCTAGCCAGTTTAGTGGCAGCTACTTCGGCCATTCTTGCCCAGTAGTAAGCCATTGACAAGTAGCCGCTGTACATCAGGAAGTCGTAAGACGCTGCACCCACCGCATCGCGGTTTTTAGAGGCGCGGGCAACCATCTTAACGGTGTGCCAATTCCAAGCTAAGGTGTAGCCGACAAGCTTCGCCGAATAGCCACGACGCTTGCCGCCAAGCAGATTTTTAAAGCCAAATTTATACAGCTTTTTGCAAAAGCCGCCGTAGAGTTTGAAACCGTCCAGTACGACTTTGCGGCCGATCAGGTCCATGGCTTGAATGCCGGTAGTGCCTTCGTACAACGTGGCAATACGAGCATCGCGATAAATCTGTTCCATACCGTGTTCTTTTATATAGCCGTGACCACCAAAGACCTGCATGGCATTGCTGGCAGATTCAAGACCGGTTTCAGTCAAGAACGCTTTCAAAATTGGTGTTAAAAAACCCAGTTCGTTCTCAGCTTCATCGCGCTCAGCTTGCGTTTCAGCCTGCACCATGTGGTCTGAATATTTGGCGGCGTCATAGATCATTGCGCGGCCACCTTCAGCAAAGGCTTTGGCGGTGAGTAGCATACGGCGCACGTCGGGATGATGAATAATCGCATCGCCTGGTTTGTCTGGGTTTTTAGTACCAGACAATGAACGCATGGAGTAGCGATCCATGGCGTAGGGCAGGGCATTTTGGTAAGCCAATTCAGAGGCCGCCAAACCTTGTATTGCGGTGCCGATACGGGCGGTGTTCATAAAGGTGAACATCGCGTTCAAGCCTTCATTTTCCTTGCCCAGCAAATAGCCAGTCGCGTCGTCAAAGTTGATGACGCAAGTGGCGTTACCGTGAATACCCATTTTGTGCTCAATACTGCCGCACTTAACGTTATTGCGCTCGCCTAAGCTACCGTCGGCGTTAAGGTTAACTTTCGGTACAATAAATAAGGAAATACCTTTGGTGCCTTCTGGGGCGCCGGGGGTACGGGCCAATACAATGTGGATAATATTTTCGGTCAGGTCGTGCTCGCCGGCAGAGATAAAGATTTTGCTGCCAGTGAGTTTGTAGCTGCCGTCTTCCTGTAGCTCGGCCTTGCTTTTCATTTGGCCAAGGTCAGAACCGCAGTGGGCTTCGGTTAAGCACATTGTGCCAGTCCAAGTGCCTTCGCAGAGCTTGGGCATATATTGGGCTTTTTGCTCTTCGGTGCCGTGAACGATAAGCGTGTTCATTGCACCTAAGCTTAGGCCGGGGTACATGCCCCAAGACCAGTTAGCCGTGCCAATGAGTTCTGATTTAATCAGTCCCAAAGACATTGGCAGCCCTTGGCCGCCGTATTCGCTGGGGTGAGACAAACCTTGCCAGCCACCGTCAATCCACATTTGATAGGCTTCTTTGAAGCCGGAGGGGGTGGTTACTTCGCTGTCATTCCAGGTGCATCCTTCTTCATCGCCTACTTTATTAAGGGGCGAGAGCACTTCTTCAGCGAATTTCGCTGCTTCTGCGGTGATGGCTTCTACCATATCTGGCGTAGCTTCGGCGCCAGCAGCAATCGTTTTGTAGTGGGCCTGGTAGTCTAAGACTTCATTAAGGACGAAGTCGATGTCTCTAACTGGCGCTTTAAATGTGGTCATATGGAGCCTCTGTACTTATTCCCAAGATACGGGGTATGTCAACGCGAGGGAGCATAACGGAAGCGCGCAGGCGGGCAATTGGCCGCTTTTAGCAGGGGGTGTGACGCTGCGGTCAATTTGGCGGCTAGCGGCTTAGCGCACGGCTGCCGGGAGTTTGCCTAAGTAATTACCCTTATATGGCTGAATTTAGCCTCATGGAGTGGGCAGGGTGGTCTAGGTCTTGAGCCTGCGCAAGTCTGGGAGGATACTGCTACATGACATACGCTGGCCCTTGGCGTAAGCCCCAAGGTTTGTGTGGAGACATAATAATGCAAGTTGAATACACGGTTTGTCTTGAGCGCCACCCATTACCGGCGGGGGGCTATCTGGCGCAACTCACGTTGAATGCGCCCGCGCGAATGAACGCTTTAACCTTAGAAATGGTGACCTTGCTTCGTCGTCTACTTGTGGAATTGCGTGACGATACCGAGGCGGTGGCGGTCTTTCTTGACGGTGCTGGCAGTCGCGGTTTTTGTGTGGGTGCAGATGCGTTGCGCATGCGCGCCTCGGCGCTGGCCAATCCCGGCGGCGCGGCAGTAGAAGCCGAGGCATTTTTTGCCCAAGAGTACGCGGCGGCCTACCTTATTCACACTTTTCCAAAGCCGGTAATATGTTGGGGTAACGGCATTGTGATGGGCGCTGGTTTAGGATTAATGGTGGGGGCGAGTCATCGTATTGTGACGGACGCAAGTCGTTTGGCAATGCCAGAAATTAGCATCGGATTATTCCCCAATGTTGGCGCGAGCTGGTTTTTAGGGCAGATGCCAGGACGCTGCGGTTTATTTTCGGCTTTAACTGGGGTGGAGTTATCAGCTGCCGATGCGCTTTATGCCGGGCTCGCCGACTACTGTCTTACTGACAGCAGTAAAAATCAGGTACTGCGTAAATTACTATTATTAGAGTGGTGCGATGATCCCACATGGAACGCCCAGTGCCTTACTGAGTGTTTAACCGATATCGAGGCTGAGCAGGGCGCCGAACTCGGTACGGCCTCATTAAAAGATTGTCGTGGCTGGATTGATGAGCTCTGCAGTCAAGCAGTAGTTGGAAATATCAGTAATAAACTACGGGAGTATCGCGGTGCTGATCGCTGGTTGAGCAATGCCGCGCAAGGCCATGCGCGCGGTGCAGCAAGCACCGCTAAGCTCATTTTTAGGCAATTAGAAGTCAGCCGTAATTTGAGCTTGCTCGAGATATTTCGCATGGAATTGGTCATGTCGGCAAACCGGGTGCGCGACCCAGAGTTTGCAGAGGGTGTTCGGGCAAGATTAATCGATCGCGATCGCGATCCCCGCTGGTGTTACCGTAGCATTGACGAGGTGCCAGAGTTGGAAATAGAAGCCATGTTTAAGTCGCCGTGGTCTAAAAGTCCCCTAGATGAATTAATTTGAGATATCGCATGTCGCCAGTGGTATCGGTGATTTAGAGCAGGCTGTCGATAAATGGCTCTAACTCTGGATGCTGGCGCTGCACTTGGGCAACCCCACGCGCCAAAATAGTATCGGCACGCACAGGGCCTAAGTTTTCGCACAGCAAGACATAATACTGGTTTAGTAGCTTTTGCAGAAGTGCGGATGGCGCATTATTGAGTTTTAAAGGCTGCCGCGTTCCCAGCCAATTCTGGAGTGCTTCAAGAATAGTTGGCGGCAGTTGACGCTGACGCAGCGCTGCAAAAAGCTCTATACGCAGCTTGTGCTGCAGTGATTCATCAACTTGGCTCATCATTGCTAACATTAACACGCTATAAGCTACGCTCGCCGATGCCGTTTCTGCAGTGTTTGGCGTGGCCGGCTCAGGGCCGCGGGGGTCGGCGAGCAACTCAGCGCTATCTTGTGTCATGGCGTGCAATAAACTTCGTAAAATACTGGCGCGCTTATCTTTTAGCACAGGATTTTGACATATGTCAGCTACATAGCGCTGCAGGGCAAGACTGGGTTGGTCGGAGTAGCGATTTTCCCAGTGGGTCACGGCTTGCATTAAACTCGGATCATCAAAAAATGGCTTTAGGCCAGTGTAAATCGCGCGGCGGCGATCACTGAGGCTGCGCTTATTCATGAGCGCAGACCCATATTGTTGGCGCGGTCGGCAGTATAGGCGATATTGCCAGCATTAAATTCTGGATAACCTATTTCTGCGTGCTCGCTTAAATCTAAACCGCGCTGCTCGTGTTGGCTCGGTGCACGTAAGCCCATCACAAGATCAATGGCAAAGTACATGATTAAGGCGCAGCAAAAAGTCCAGATGAAGCAGGCGGTAATGCCAATCAATTGCACTGTAATAAGGTGAGTGTCGAAGAGGTTGCCCTTGTAAAACATACCTGCCGCGAGGGTTCCCCAAGCGCCAGCAAAACCGTGGGCAGATACCGCGCCAACAACATCGTCGAGTTGCATGCGCAATAAAAGTTGGCTGCCTAACACACAGATAATCCCGCCAATGGCACCCGTTAATACAGCGTAGGCCGGAAGCATTGTGGCGCAGCCTGCGGTAATTGCAACGAGCCCGGCAATACTGCCGTTGACGGTTTCAGTGAGCAGTATGGGGCGGCGCATGGTCACAGCAAACAACATGCTTGCAGCGGCGCCGGCCGCAGCGGCGAGCTGGGTGTTTAAATTAATGAGGCCAATATCCACCGTGGCGCTAAGGGTTGATCCACCATTAAAGCCGAACCAGCCAAACCACAAGATAAAGCCGCCCAATGCCACATAGCTAAGATTGTGGCCGCGCAATTCCCGTGCCTTGCCGTGCTTGTCGAAACGGCCTAAACGAGGTCCCAAAATAATAATGCCCGCTAGGGCTGTCCATGCCCCAACGGAGTGAACAACCGTTGACCCGGCAAAATCAATAAAGCCCATTTGCGCTAACCAGCCGTCGGCGTTCCATACCCAGCTACCAAAAATGGGATAGATCACGGCGGTGATGAAGAGGGCACCCACTAAATAACCGTCAAAACGGGTGCGTTCAGCCATCGCGCCACTGGCTATGGTGACCGCGGTGGCGGCAAACATGGTTTGAAATAACAACACACCATAGCTGGCGGGGTCGCTGTCATTCATAAAAAATAAATCGGTTCCCATAAAGCCACTGGGGTTGTTGCCGAACATCAGGCCATAGCCAATAGCCCAGAAAATTAATGTGCCAAGGCAGACATCCATGTAATTTTTCATAACGACATTGAGCGCGTTTTTGCTGCGGGACATGCCGCATTCCAATAAGGCAAAACCCGCTTGCATTAAAAACACTAGGGCGCTGGCGGTGACCAGCCACACCATATTGTTTGCTGGGCTAGCCTCATCGGCAAAACAGAAAGAAGAGAACACGAGCATGAGTAATGCAAAAAGATAGTGCATTTTTTTCATGGGTAGCCTTATTTTTAAGGTGGCAGCGCACTGAGTTGGCACGGCCCGTCGTAAGCATTACTGCAACAGCTATGCCATCTTATTTCGGCTTAGTGTCGTTCCGTTTTTTATTGAATAGCGGGGCTGGGCTGAGACGGGATCGTTATAGCGATGCGCTGTGGCGTAATTTTGGTGCGCAACTTACGCGGCGGCGTGTATTTGGTGCGCTGCGGTGCATGTCTATGGTGCTCGCCTATACTATAGCATTTAGCTATTAAGTTTATTATTTTAATTTGTTTTTATTATGATTTGGCTGGGGCTATGATGGTGCTATTAGTAATGAAATGCGTAGTTCAGAAACGGTATTGGTGATTTGGTAGCTCGGGAGGCTGCAGTGAGAAAGACATTAAGTTTTGCCGCTATACACTTTGGTGTGGCCTTTTCTGTGGCATACGCGTTTACCGGTAGCGTCTTGGTCGGCGGCGCGATGGCGCTTGTCGAACCCGCGATAAACACCGTGGTATTTTACTTTCACGACAAGGCCTGGGGGAAATGGGACCAGCCGCCACGGCGATTACTGGATGATGCGGGAAGCATGGTCGCCAATGCCTAGCAAGCTTAGGCCTTTGTCTTACCAACAATAAAGCTCGCACAGGTGGTCGCGTTCGCGCTACCCCTCCCTAAATTAAATGTCATCACAGTGCGAGTATGGTTGATTTGGTAATTTCCGGCGGCGCGAGCTATTTGCTTGTAGCTGTCGAGCAGCATTCTCACGCCAGTAGCGTCTACCGGATAGCCTAATCCCATTAGGCCGCCACTCATATGCATGGGGGGTTTCCCAGTCGTGCTAATGTCACCTTTTCAATGGCTTTCCATGCGTCGCTGGGGGCGTAGAGACCACTGTGATCCGCAATCATGTACTCGGTAATGCTGAAACAGCCGTGAACTTCTAAACTGTCAATGGCGCTTAGATCATTATATATGGGACGCCGCCAGTTTGAAGCGTTTCGGCGCTATACCGGCGCCAGCAAAGCGACTCTAAGGCGACGCTTATCGGCCTTGGTTGAACAGGGGGTTATGGTAAAGCGCAGTATCTCGCCATTATCGACGCGGCAAGAGTATTGCTTAAGCGCAAAGGGCGCGGGTTTATTTCCGGTTTCATTGGTGGCGGGGCGCTGGGAGCATGAATGGCTGGGCGACGTGTCAAATAGCTCGCCCAAAAACCTTATTCCTCGCTGCTGCCAATTATCAATTGTGTCACAAGCGGTGTGTGGTGATGGTGAACTGCCTTTTCGCTTGACGAGATTCGGCTTTCGGCCGTGGCGGTATAGAGTATTAAGCACATTGAAGAAATTAAATTCTTAAGCGGCCAGCGCCGCGCGATGAGTATAAGCTTATCGTCAGGGGCGTCGCCTTTTCCTATCGTCATCGCCATGCGCCAATGGGCGGTAGCGTGGGAGGCCGACGCAAATACGGCGGCTGGTCTTTTGCGCAGTGGCTGCCATACGCTGCTCAGTATCAAGATTAAGTGTGGCGGTTGTGGTGAGATCGTGGGCCGTCAGGATATTGAATATGGCCCACAGAATGATAATGACACATAAAAAGCAGTCCAGTTGAGTATAAACAGCTATACGCAAAGCAATTTGCTTAGGCTTGAATATCACGAAAATAAAAATGAACTATGCCGTATAAATATACGTACAGGCAGCCTAAGCGAGAGAGGAAGTAAATGAAAAAAGTCATGATTTGCTCAGTGCTAATTGTGCTCTGTATAGCAATTGCCACCGGCTTAGCTTATGCGGGGGGGCAGGGCGGTTTAAATTATGGGCCTTATCCGGCACTGCTGGTGTGCGCCGTTATTGCCTTTAGTGTTCAGTGGTTAGCGTTCATACCTGCCTACGTTTTTCAAACTGAGCATTATTATGACCTCATTGGCAGTAGTACCTATGTGATTATTGTCTTGTTGGCGCTGTATCTTAGCTCGGGTGTAGGGCGGGGGCTTGATGATCGTGCCCTGTTGCTTGCTGCGCTAGTGGTGATTTGGGCCGCCCGTCTCGGGCCATTTTTGTTCAGACGAGTAAAACAAGCTGGTAAAGACGGTCGTTTCGACTTGATTAAAGTGTCGATTCCTCGGTTTTTACTAACCTGGACACTACAGGGCCTTTGGGTGTTTGTGACGCTGGTGGCGGCGCTTACGGCCATGACAAGTCAACATCGGGAACCATTGGGAATAGTCGCTGTTTTCGGCGCACTTGTTTGGTTGCTCGGCTTTGCGCTTGAGGTTGTTGCCGATGCTCAAAAGTCGGCCTTCAACAAACAGCCAGAAAATACCGGTAAATTTATTAATATTGGTTTGTGGCGCTGGTCCCGGCACCCCAATTATTTTGGTGAAATTGTATTGTGGTGCGGAATTGCCCTCATTGCCGTGCCGGTATTGCAGGGCTGGCAGGGGCTGAGTTTGATTTCTCCCTTGTTTGTGATTTTCTTGCTTACTCGCGTGAGTGGCGTGCCTTTGCTGGAAAAACGTTCTGATGAAAAATGGGGGGGGAATGCAGATTATGAACATTATAAAACTGAGACCTCTGTTTTGATTCCGCTATCCCCAAAGCGTGGTGTTTAAGCCGCTCGGCATGTCGCGCTAGTCCATACTAAAATAAGTACAATGAGGTTTTTATGATAAAGCGATTAGGTATTTTTGCACTGATATTGGCGGCGCGAGATGTATTTGCGCGGGGAACCCATCTCTAGAAGAGGTTATTATTATCGCAAAAGGCGCAAAGAAAGTCGGTAAGATGTGCCGATTTTGCTAATGGCAATTAGCGCCCAGGCGATGCAGGACGCCAATATTAACGATATGGCTGATATTGCCAATTTCACGCCCAATTTGAGTGTGTTTAGTCATCCATGGCTAACCAGCTTGCGTATTTTCGGCTTAGGATCACCTTGTGATAAGGGCGTTGAGCAATCTGCGGGCCTGTTTTTAGGTGGCGTGTATTTTGGCCGTTTGGCCTTTTTAGAGGCTGCCTTGGTAGAGGTGCTGCGTGGTCTGCAGGGAACACTGCTTAGCAAAATCACTATCTACGGCGCCATTAGCATTCGTTCGGTGCAACCCTCTTAAGAACCGGAGTTATTGGCCGACGGGGTGAGCGGTAATGAAGACCTGGCTAAATATACCGTCACCGGCAATGTACCCGTGAGTGACACCGTGGCATTGCGCGCGTCTGCGCTGGTAAATAAGCGCGACGGCACGGTATATAACACCACGCTAGATCGCGACGAGGGTGGTGTTGACTCGCGGGTAGGGGGGCAATCTCTACGGGCGCTGAACTTGATGCCGCATTTGTAACCCCCACGGACGTATCTGGCAATTTTCGGTGGCGTATTTGGACACCACCCGACTATGCCGAACGGCCCCTGTCCCGCGGGTGACGACACGCGCTGTGATTTGACCGGTAAACCGCTGGCTTTCGCACCGCTGTGGAAGGCCACCTTCAGTATGAATTACGTCCACGACTTGTGGTCTGCACCGGTGAATCTTTTGTTTGGTTCTGACGTGTTATACAAAGACGATAAACTGCTGCAATCGGATCAAGACCCTATTGATGTGCGCAACCCTGAACTTACGTTTACGATTAGAGGACGACAATGAGGGCTAGTTATTGCAGGCCTTTATCGGCAATGCCACAGACGAGTTTGCCTTAGGCGGTGGCGGCGATATCCTCTCGGCAATTGGATGTTGCATTCAGCGTTAAGTTTTAAGGGCGTTGTCGTCGCCAGTAATCTACGTGGCATTCAAAAACATCCATAAATCATAGCGGTAGCGTTTTAGAGTTATAGGTAAGGAGATGACTGGATTTATGGGGCTGGCATTCATTAAACTCCGGTTTTGACGCATGCGTACTTTACATCGGATGGCTACTCTTTTTTCATTTGTGCGTATCAGACCGTGTGTGCTGAGTATGGGTGGATGACGGGAAATTAAATATGACTCTGAGCCGGATTCTGTCTGAGTTTTTCCGCGTGAGGCAGTCTTGCCTTGCTAAATGCCCATTGCTATTATGCGCATTGTTAGTGCGCACAAGTTGTGCGGAGGAGTCCTGGAATGCGCGAGATATTTGACAAAAAACCCCCAAAAAAAGCGATAAATCTCAGTGTAAACAGTAGCTTACTTGCCGAAGCCAAAAGCTTAAAGCTAAATCTTTCTGCCACCTTTGAACGCGCTCTCGAGCTAGAAGTAAGACAGACCAAGCGGCAACAGTGGCTTGAGGAAAATAAAGCGGCGATCGAAAACTGTAATCGTTTAGCTGAGTCTGGTGGTCTATTTGCTGATAAACACCGGAATTTCTGAATGAAGCAATTTGACCTATATGAAAATACCGATCCAGATAGCCGGGGTACATATCCTTTTTTTGTTGATGTGCAAACTGGTTTACTTGAGCAGCTGAATAGCCGCGTAGTTATACCAATAGCGCCCGCAACGAATGCAAAATTGTTTCCCGCGAATCTGTGTCCAATCTTCGAAATAGACAATAAGCAATATGCGCTGCTCACCCACCAAATCACTACAGTCTCGGCATCTTTTTTAGCCCGAAGGCAAGGCTCTTTGTTACTAAATAGAGAGCAAATAATTGCCGCGCTCGATTTTTTACTAATGGGAATTTAACGTACAGGTCACCCGGAAATTACTTTCGTGTTAACGCAAATCGGTAAGTGGCAGGTAACTAATTTTTACTCTGACCCGATCTACGCAGAATTATTCTTGCCTACAATTAGGCTGTAGTTCGAAACCGCTAACGTGGCATCCAATATCGATCTGAAAATGCGAATAATTGCGTTCCTTAGCTACATGAGTTCTCAGATATTCGATTAGCGTATATAACGCTTAGCGTTTGCTGCACGTATTTGTATGATTGAAAAACCATGATTTTCCCTGTTTTTCATTTAGCGATAAAGTGGGGCTCAAAGGCTAGCTGCAGGTTTTCGGTATGACAGCCCGGTGCAGCACTGGTGCCGTTTAACGAGCATGTTAACAAGCGTGGGCGCCATACCGATTCTTTGTTTAACTCGAACAGGCGAAAAACTCAGTGACTGCTAGTGTGCTGTTTGCTATAAACTTTTCACGTTAACCTAGGTAGATTATTTACACTTATAACGTGCCAATTAAGCTGAGTGGTGAAGCTCGCCTAGGATGTAAATGATTTAAATAGCGCCAGTGCCAGCGAAATACCGACTAAGGGTAAAATCCAGCGACTGAGCTTTGCCTGTTGTTCCGGATTGGCCTTGGGGGCAAAGCGTTCAATAAGGGGAATGATAACGATCAGGGCAAAAGCCAGGATCGCGAGTATGCTGAGCAAGGTAGTCATAGGGCTCCGTCGTTGGTTTTGAGCCGCGGGCTATCAGTTGATAGCGGGCGTCGCTGAGGCGCCCGTCGGGCTTTATTTTTTCATTATGACGGAGGAACCGTGGCCAAACAAACCTTGGTTGGCGGTAATGCCGACTTTGGCATTGGCGACTTGTCGCTTACCAGCCTGACCGCGTAGCTGCCAAGTTAACTCACACACTTGCGCAAGGGCTTGCGCTGGTACCGCCTCGCCGAAGCAGGCTAGACCGCCAGAGGCGTTTACCGGCAGGCGACCACCAATTTTGGTAACGCCTTCGCGTACCATTTGGGCGGCTTCGCCTCGAGGGCAAAGCAGCAGGTCTTCATACCAATCTAGTTCCAGCGCCGAGGACAGGTCGTAGACTTCGGCCAAACTGATGTCTTCTGGGCCGATACCTGCCTGTTCGTAGGCCTGTTTGGGTAAGGCTGCACGGAAACTGTGTGCTTCTACACCGGTGGCGGCCGCAGAGTCGGTGGCAATATCTGGCATCTCTACCACTGCGCTGGCGAAGGTCGGGGTAACGGTAGATACCGCAACCACTTTCACCGCGTTAGCTTTGCCCATGCGTTTTGCGTAATCCATGCTGGTTACAATCATGGCCGCGCCGCCGTCAGAGGTTGCGCAGATCTGCAATAGCCGCAGTGGGTCGGCGACCATGGCAGAATTGAGTATTTCTTCCATGGTAAATTTTTTCTTGTAGCGGGCATTGGGGTTGGTAAAGCCATGCTCGCTGTTTTTGATTTTGACCAGACCAAAATCTTCTTCGGTGTCACCGTATAAATCCATGCGACGACGGGCGTACAGGGCAAAATAGGTTGGATTAGTAATGCCTAAGTAAAAGCGCAGCCAATCTGGGTCCTCTGGGCGGTAGCCTTTGGCGGGGGCCAAAAAGCCTTTAGGGGTGGTGTCGGCGCCAACCACTAGGGCAACTTCACATTCACCGGCCAGTATCTTGGCGCGGGCGGCGGCGAGGGCTTGGGAGCCTGAGGCGCAGGCCGCGTAAGAGGTGTTTACTTGGGCGCCCTGCCAGCCTAGGGCCTGGGCAATGGTGGCGCCGGCAACATAGCCGGGGTAGCCGCAGCGCATAGTGGCGGCGCCGGATACAAAGCCCACGTCCTGCCACGGGATTCCGGCATCTTTAAGGGCGGCGCGAGCGGCGTATACACCGTATTCGCTAAAATTCTTGCCCCATTTACCCCAGGGGTGCATGCCAACGCCCAATACTGCAATATCTTGACTCATTTTGTGCTGCTCCTTGGGCGCGCTTAGCGCACTGGCTGCCATTTCCAGGTGACTTTAATGGCGTCGTCGCCTTCGTGTAGGGTTTCGAGTACCAGCTCTGCAGATTGGCCCACTTTCAATTGATCCACATCAACGCCTTTTATTACTTGGCCGAGAATAATCATTTTTTCTTTTTCGAGCTCTACGGCGGCAATGGCGTAGGGAACATAGGGGTCGTCGGCCACAAATGGCTCGGGCGGCTTGTAGCAGGCATTGGTGTAAGACCAAATTTTGCCGGTGCGGCTCAATTCAACCTCGCTAAACGCTGCGCTGTCGCAGGCTGGATTCTTGCAAAAATTCAGGGTCTTAGGGAAGTAGTAAGTGCCGCAATGGTCGCAGCAGGCGCCAATTAAATGCGGGGTATCCGTGTTAAGGGTAAACCAGCCGTCAATAGCGGCCTGCACCGGTTTGTTACTCATGCTTTGTCTCCACTCGGTGGACAATTAGTGACACGGTTAGGGGATCTCTGAGTTGTTCAGAAGGGGCCTTAATAGATTCCCGTGTAAAGCGATCTCAATTTAACGCTGGAATCATCGCAAGTTCACGCTGCCGGGGCTATCGTCTAAATGGCTGAGAGTAGGGCGTTGCAATGTGGCGCAGGACTAAAAGCTTATGACTGCAATTGTCACTGCGGTGAGTGGTTTTGCAATTGTCGGGGCCTAGCTAAAGCTTATGATTGAAGAATAACAATGAAAGCCACGAGCGGCGAATTAAGGGGCCAGTAATGAAAGTTGAATTTACCGCAGCGCAGGACGCCCTGCGCAAAGAGTTGCGCAGTTATTTTGCGCAATTAATGACCCCAGAGTTAAGTGTTGAGTGCGACGAGGCAATGGGCGAGGGTGGTGGCCCGCTGTGGCGAGCAGCCTTGCGCCAAATGGGTAAAGACGGCTGGATTGGCGTGGGTTGGCCCAAAGAGTTGGGCGGCCGGGGAATGAGTCCTATTGAGCAGTTTATCTTTGTTGAAGAGGTAATGCGCGCGGGCTACCCCTTTCCGTTTTTAACCACGGAGTCGGTGGGGCCGCAACTGGCTGAGTTTGGCAACGAAAGCCAAAAGCGCGACATCGTTCCCAAGATCCTGGTTGGTGAGTGTCTTATCGCCATTGGCTACTCCGAGCCTGGCGCCGGTACTGACTTGGCCAGTTTGAAAACAAGCGCGGTGAAAGACGGCGATGAATGGGTGATTAACGGCCAAAAAATGTGGACCAGTCTGGCCCATTTTTGCGACTACGTGTGGTTGGCCTGCCGCACTGACCCCGATACGGACAAGCCCCATAAGGGCATTTCTATGTTTATGGTGCCTACCAGTGATCCCGGTTGGAGTTGCAGCCCAGTGGTGACCTTGGGTGGGGTGCGCACCAACGCGACCTTTTACGACAATATTAGAGTACCGGCCGATGCCATGGTAGGTGAGCTCAACGGCGGCTGGAAATTAATCACGAGTCAGCTTAATCGCGAGCGTCTCAGTCTTGTGAATTTTGGTCCCACCGCGGAAATGTTTAATAACGTGGTACGCTGGGCCCAGCAAATGGAAATGCCCGCGGGCGGCAAACTGATTGACGAGCCCTGGGTGCAGATCAACTTAGCCAAGGTGCGTGCCGGGGTCGAAGCCTTAAAGCTGGTGTGCTACAAGCAGGCCTGGGCAATGAGCGAAGGTAAGTTGGAAATGGCCGATGCCTCTGCGGCCAAGGTCTATGGCTCAGAATTCTTTATCGAAGTTTATCGCCTATTGGGCGAAATTATAGGTCAAGCAAGTTTGATTAACCGCAAGACCGAGGGCGCCAATGCAATGGCCTCGCGAATTGAGCGTTTATATCGCACGGCCTCAATCATCACCTTCGGCGGTGGCACCAACGAAATTCAGCGCGACATTATTTCTGCCGCCGGCTTATGGATGCCCCGCGCGACGCGCTAGCCCAATAACAGGAGTTAATCATGGATTTTGGATTTTCTGAACAGCAGCGCGACGTACAAAACCTGGCGCGCCAGATTCTGGGTGACAATGTAAGCCCAGAAAGTTTGGCGCAATACGACGGCTATAAAGCTGATCGTTTTGACAAGGCCCTCTGGAACAAACTGGCTGAGGCTGGCTTACTTGGTTTAGCCGTTGCCGAAGAGTACGGCGGTATGGGCTTTGGCTTTTTTGAGTTGGCTCTGCTTATTGAAGAAGCGGGCCGCAGTATTGCGCCAGTGCCGTTGAGCGCGCATTTGGTGTCGGCGGCATTGCCTATTCAGCAATTTGGCAACACAGCGCAGAAACAGCGCTATTTGCCCGGCGTGGTCAGCGGCCAAATAATGTTGAGCGCCGCACTTACGGAACCCTATAACGAAGACCCCACCCAGCCAATTTTAACGACCGCCACGGACGATGGCACTGGCCTTCGGATTAGCGGTAATAAAACGGCAGTGCCGTTTGCCCATCTTGCCGACCGAATTGTGCTGTCGGCCAAAATGGGTGGCGGTGTTGTTGTGGTGTTACTCGATCCAAAAGCAGCGGGGCTGAGCATGACGCCAATGCAGGTGACCACCTATGAGCCTCAGTTTGCTCTGAGTTTGGATAATGTCAGCATTGCTGCAGAAGATATTTTGGCCAGCGCAGACAGTGGCCGTGAAGTGATGCAGTGGCTAACCGAGCGGACTTCGGTGGCACTGTGTGCCCACCAATTGGGTGCCAGCGACAACGCCATGCGTATGACCGCCTCGTATACCGCTGAGCGCAAACAGTTCGGCGTGTTAATTTCCACCTTTCAAGCCGTTGGCCACCGCGCTGCCAATTGCTTTATTGATGTGGAGTGCTTGCGTTTGAATACCTATCAAGCAGTCAGCCGTTTGGATGGGGGGCTGGATGCCAGTAATGAAGTGCATATCGCCAAGATTTGGGCGGGTGATGTTGGTCATCGGGTCAGTTATGCCGCGCAGCATCTGCATGGTGGTACCGGCATTGATCGTGACTACCCGCTGTGGCGTTATTGCACGTGGCTGCGTTACAACGAAATGAGTTTAGGCAGTTCGGCTAAGAATTTGGCCAGCCTCGGCAAACGTATTGCCGCTGGCGAGGCTTTTTGCCGCTAGCGCTTGTCCTATTCTGTTAGAACCCTAAAAAAACCGCCACTTATGTGGTGGCTTTTGCATTCTGGCGTATTTAAGTACCCAGCCGGGCTACGCGGCGCAATCTATAGTCTAGAATCGTAGATGTTATTCATTAATCACAGTGGTAGCATCGACGTATACCTAAAATAACGAGGCAATAATAATGACGTGCACTACCGTGCGTGAAAAAGCTGGTCTGTTTGCTGTATTAATCGGATTTATAACAAGTTCGTTTGCTATTGAAAGCGGTGATATTGAAAGCCGTGTCGGCTTTATCGACGAAAGTACTGGGGCCAAAGTGGAAGCCATTGAACGCGGTGAGCAATCTGGCGAGTATCGGGTTTTAATTTCCATTCCTGGCAAGGGGGAATCGGCGGACATGGAGATCGAAGAAGTGCTGGTTAGTGCGCCGAGCATTGCACCTGACCTAGACGATAAACCGGCGCCGACCCGCTACGAATTTATTAATGATTACAGTGCCGACCGCTATGGTTTGTATATTTATATCGGTAAGAGCAAGGACTGGCCGTTTCGGATTTACTTCAAAGATCATGACAGTGAGTTAATGGATCGGCGTTAATTCTTGCCATTAATATTTGGCATTTCGCTAGAGTGATGTTCGCGGTACTGCTTGGGCGTCACACCGGTCCATTTTTTAAATGAGCGGATAAACGCACTCGGTTCGGAGAAGCCCAGCAGATAGGAAATGGTTTTTACGTCTTTGCTGTCGTGTAATAGATAGCCAATAGCCGTGTCCCGAATCAGTTCATTTTTAATTAGCCGGAAATCGCATCCTTCTTGTCGGAGTCTGCGGCGCAGGGTTTGCGGGGCGATACCTAGGGCGTTGGCTAAGTCCTCGTAATTGGGTAGCGTCGGCAGCGATTTTTTGATGAGCAGGCGTACTTGCTCGGTGTAGCTACTGGCGCGAGTGCTGCTGTGCAAAAATTCATAAGGCACTTTTGTTATGTAGTCTTCTAATTCTTGGCTTGAGCGTAGTACGGGTAATTTAAGTAGCTTCTCGTCAAAAATGATTTCGCAGTAGGGCTGGTTAAAGCACGTATCGCTAAAGAATAGATAGTGATATTCGCCACTGTGGGCGGGTGTTGGATAGTTCAAATTAACTCTGCTTAGCGGTATCGGGCTGCTTGTCAGCCAGCATAAAAACCGGTGATTCACCATTAATAGTTGTTCGTATACCCAGTTGCTCAGTACCACGCCGTAATCGGCTTCTACGCGATAATGGACGCTTTCATCGCGCCGAAGCAGGGTAAGCCTGAACCCGAAATCAAATAAATTATAAAAATGGACGTTGCGCTCCAGAGCTTGTTGTAAATCCTTAGCGGTTTGCAGATACCGTGCCAGCACGTTGAAGGTGCCCCGCTTTTGCGGGCGTCGGTAGTGACCCATACCTTCATCGCCAGTGGCTTCGGTTATCCATTTGTTGAGCTGGGATAATTGTGTTGGGCTTACTCGCGCTTGCGCGCTGTTTATCGATTTTGGGTCGACACCGGCGCGCAGCAAAAGCTGTTCGCAATAGTGGGTCGGCAGGCCACAGCCAGACACCATATTGCGAATAAACGCGATGGAGATAGTTCTGTTTTCCATGTTATTCCCAACTGTGAGAGGGATATTGCCGGGCTTTAGCCGACGAATTGCAGTCGCCAGCGCTTTTGCTGAGCTTGTGTTAAGTTTGTAACATAATGTCTATTGGATGTCATGGCTTGTCATTGCCTCGCTGTGCGATAAGGGTGACTCTTTACACTCAACATTAACGACATGTCGTCGCCACGCATTTGTACTGCGCACGGCAATGGCACGCTGCGGCGTATTGGTGCGCTGCTAGCTAAAAAATAACAGGCTAAATTTAAAAGAGGTTAAGTATTATGTTGCCGCGTAATTTTACCGAAGAGCAAATCATGTTTCGCACAGCTTACCGCAAGTTTCTTGAACAGGAGATTGCGCCACATATCGAGCAGTGGCGAGAGCAGGGCATTGTTGACCGCGAGGCTTTTGTTCGCGCTGGCGAACAAGGTTTTTTAATGATTTGGCCCGACGAAGAATACGGTGGTATGGGCGACCGCGACTTTCGTTTTGAACAAATTATTATTGAAGAAACCAGCCGTATTTACGCTGGAGATTGGGCTAATACATTGCACAGCCGCTTAGTCGGCCCTTATATTGACCGTTTTGGAAATGCCGAGCAGAAAGCGCGTTTTTTGCCTAAGTGTGTGAGTGGCGAAACCATATTGGCCATCGCCATGACGGAGCCTGATGCTGGTTCTGACTTGGCCGGAATGCGCGCACACGCTGAAGATATGGGGGATCACTGGTTACTCAACGGCACCAAGACTTATATTACCAACGGCATCAATTCTGACGTCGTTATCGTTGCGGCTAAAACTGACCCTGAGAACAACCCTCACGCCGTTGGGCTGTTTTTGATAGAGCGCGGCATGGAAGGTTTTGAGCGCGGCCGTAATTTGAAAAAAATGGGCATGAAGGCCCAAGACACCGCAGAGCTATTTTTCACAGATGTGCGCGTGCCTAAAGAAAACGTGCTGGGTGACCCAAACCACGGTTTTATTTATCTGATGCAGGGTTTAGCTGAAGAGCGATTAATTGGTGCCTGCGGCTTTTTGTCTGGCGCCCACAAAGCCTTCGAAGTGACCAGAGAGTTTACCCAGCAGCGCAAAGTGTTCGGTAAACCCTTGTCTAAAATGCAGAATACCGAATTTAAAATGGCCGACTTGCGCACTGAGTTAGATGTGGCACAAGCCTATGTTGATCAGTGTGTGGCTGCTCATAATGCTGGGTTGCTGACCTCAGAAGACGCCGCAAAAGCCAAACTGTTTACCAGTGAGCTATTATGCAAAATGGTGGACGAAGGCGTGCAACTGCATGGTGGCGCCGGTTATATGGACGAGTACCCGATAAGCCGTATGTACACTGATGCGCGTATTACTCGGATCTTTGCCGGTAGCTCAGAAATCATGAAATTGATCATTGGCCGCGATTTATATTCAGATAAATTCATCTCCTTTTTTGAATAAGGCCCGCTAACTCACCGTTAACAGTAAAGGACTTGCTATGCACGCTAAATTCAGTGCCGACGAACTGGCATTTCAGAGCGAAGTGCGCAGTTTTATGCGCGACAATTACAGCGTCGACCTCGCGGCGCGTATTCATCATCCCGACACCTTTCGCGACGCCATTGTTGAGTGGCAAAAATGCCTCGACAACAAAGGGTGGGCGGCGCACGGCTGGCCTGTTGAGCATGGTGGCCAGCCTTGGACTGCCACCGAGAAATATATCTATAGTACTGAACTGGCTGCGGCGGGCGCGCCGGACGTAGTGCCGATGGGTATCAAAATGGTTGCGCCGGTGTTGTATAGCTACGGCTCAGACGAACAAAAAGCGCGCTTTTTACCGGCCACTAAGGCCTCGGATATTTGGTGGTGCCAAGGTTATTCTGAACCGGGTGCGGGCTCGGATTTGGCGGCCTTGCAGACCAAGGCCGTGCGCGATGGTGATGACTATTTGGTGACTGGCACCAAAATTTGGACAACCTACGCTCAATATGCCGATTGGATATTTTGCCTTGTGCGCACCAGTAATGAGGGAAAGCCTCAGCAAGGTATTAGTTTCTTGCTAATTGATATGAAAAGTGCGGGAGTGACGGTGTCGCCGATTATTTCCATTGACGACGAGCACCACCTTAACGAAGTGAGCTTTGACAATGTGCGGGTGCCAATGGCAAATCGGATTGGCGAAGAAAATCAAGGCTGGACGTATGCGAAAGCGCTGCTTACCTACGAGCGCACCGCATTGTCTGGCGTACCTTATTGTAAGCGCACCTTGGCCAATATTCGCGAAATGGCGGCGCAGAATCAGAATCAATCGCCACCGCTATTGAGTTCTCCCGATTTTCAGGCGCGTTTGGCGGACGTTGAAATGAACGTAATGGCGTTGGAGTTTCTTGAGTTGCGAGTGCTGAGCGCGATTGATAGCGGCGGGGCACCGGGTATGGAGTCGTCGCTGCTGAAGCTGAAGGGTACCGAAATGCAACAGGCGGTGCAGAGTCTGCAATGGGACGTAGTAGCGAGTTTTGGCGGTGTGCTACCCGCTGAACATGGCGCGCAAGCCCTGTGGCAAAGCACTGCGAATATGGCGCGACGCAGTTATATGTTTGGTCGAGCCAGTACCATTTACGGCGGTAGTAATGAAGTACAGCGCAATATTATTGCGAAATTCGCATTGGGCTTATAACACTACGCAGGAGAGGCAGAATGGATTTTTCATTAACTGAAGAGCAGCTTATGCTCAAAGACAGCGTGGCGAAATACTTGCTTGCTAATTACAGCCCTGAACAGCGCAGCGCGAATATAATGCTAAGCGGTGGCGTGAGTCATTGGACTCACTTTGCTGAACTGGGTTGGCTCACCGTACCATTTACCGAAGAGGTGGGTGGCTTTGGTGGCAGTATTGTTGATACCTGTGTGCTTATGGAAGAGTTTGGCAAGGTCTTGGTCGTAGAACCCTATTGGCCGAGTATTGTGTTGGCGGGACAGCTAATCGCGCGCAGTAGTAATACGGCTTTATGCGAGCGTATTTTGCCCCAGTTAATGGCCGGTGAATTACAGGCGAGTTTTGCTTGGTTAGAAGCTCAAGGCACGTTTTGTATGAGTCACGTGAGCGCTACCGCTAAGCGAGATGGCGACGACTATATTCTGAATGGTCAGAAGCAGCTGGTATTAAACGCCACTGCAGATCTTATTCTGTTACCTGTGCGTACTCGCGGCGAAGTAAATAGTGAGCAGGGTATTAGTCTGTTTAACATTGAGGCCCACGATCCTGCCATAGAGCGTGAAGAGGTGGTGTTGATGGACGGTCAGCGCGCAGTGAATATTCGTTTTACTAATTTGCGTGTGCCCGCAGAAAATATGCTGACTGCTGAGGGCGACGCGTATCCGCTGATTGCCGACGTCGTTGGGGAAGCGCTTATTGCGCTCTGTGCCGAGGCGGTGGGGGCTATGGAGTACTTGTATAAAGCCACTGCAGAATACGCCAATACCCGCAAGCAATTTGGCACCGCTATTGGTAAATTTCAGGCCTTGCAACATCGTATGGTGGACATGTTCATGTTCACTGAATTGTGTCGGTCTTTACTCATTAGGGCGCAGTGCTCGGTACTTGACGGCAGCAGTGAGCGTCAGAAGGACATTGCCGCGCTTAAAGCGATGGTTGGAAAATATGGTCGCCAAGTTGCTGAAGAGGCGGTGCAATTGCATGGCGGTATGGGCGTGAGTAATGAAATGCCTATAGGTCATTATTTAAAACGTTTAATGATGATCGACAGCTATTTCGGTAATGCCATGCATCAACGTCGTGAATATTGTGAATTGAGTTACGCTTGATCATTGTGAATACGCGATGACAAGAATAAAAATAAATTGGAGAAACCATGAAAATTTTTAACAATATCAATGACCATACGGCTTACCACGCCCAGCGTCGCAGTGACGTAATGATGGCCAGCGATAATATTAAATCGTTTAACTATGCTCAGGCCTGGGCGCACATCAATGCCATTGCTGCTCACCTTCAGCTTGAGGGGATTCGCAAGGGTGACCGTGTTGCGATACTGGCTAAAAACTCCGTTGATAACCTTTGTATCTTTCTGGGATGTGCGCGTATTGGCGCGGTGGCGGTAGGGCTTAATTATCGGCTCACGGCCGCTGAACTCGATTTTATTGCCGGTGACGCCGATGTTAAATTTCTGTTTATGGATCAGGAATTTAATAGCCTGCGTGGTGATTATCTCAATAGCGTGGCGTGTGTGTGCATCGACAGTGATGAGAGCGCAAGGAGTTTGCCTGCATGGTTGGCAAGCCCAGCCAGCTTGGTTGACGTCGATATTAAGGGCGATGACATCTTGTTTCAAATGTACACCAGTGGCACTACCGGTTTGCCCAAGGGGGTGCTCATTAGCCACGCCAATGTCATGGCTAACTCCTACCAAGTGCTAATGAGTACTGGAGGGGGCTTTCGAGAAGGTGAACGTGGTCTGGTCATTGCGCCCACCTTCCATGCTGTGGGTTTAGTGGGTGCATTGCTGGGGGTGATCTACGGGGGATCTATGATTATTCACCGGGATTACGATCCGGTGGGCATGATCGAAACACTAGCCAAAGAACATATCAACACAGTTGCGGTTATTCCGGTGATGTTGCAGTTCTCGCTCGCGATGGTGCCGAATATTAAAGATTACGATTTCTCGGAATTACACACAATTAATTATGGTGCCTCGCCAATTTCTGAAACCTTGTTAAAAGAGTGTATAGACGTTTTTTCCTGCGACTTTGTGCAGGGCTACGGCCAAACTGAGGCGACGGTGGCGTTGACCTTCTTAACTGCGGCGGATCACCGTAAAGCCTTGGCTGGCCGACCTGAATTGTTACGCTCCTGTGGTCGAGCAGTGTTTGGTACTGAGATTAAAATTGTCGGTAAAGATGGTAGTGCACTCCCACTGGGTGAAATTGGTGAAATTGTGGCCAATGGGCCACAGATCATGCAGGGTTACTGGAATAACCCTGAGGCCACGGGTAAAACGGTAGTCGATGGCTGGTTGCACACTGGCGACGCTGGC
Organism: Zhongshania sp.; assembly: GCF_041584495.1. GTDB lineage: Bacteria > Pseudomonadota > Gammaproteobacteria > Pseudomonadales > Spongiibacteraceae > Spongiibacter. The sequence goes on along the minus strand of NZ_JBFHDY010000015.1, from coordinate 1,561 downwards.
CGGGTAGATGAAGAGGGCTATGTTTATATTCAAGATCGTGTGAAAGACATGATTATTTCAGGCGGCGAAAATATCTACCCTGCAGAAATAGAGAATATACTCGTTTCTCATCCACACATTCAGGATGCCTCCGTTATTGGCGTACCTGATGCGAAGTGGGGAGAGGCTCCCCTCGCAGTGCTGGTTTCTGGCGGGCAGCCAGAATTAACCGCGGAGGAACTCAGTGAATTTTGTCGAGGCAAGTTAGCATCGTATAAAATTCCGCGCAAGCTGGAGTACATCGCTGCCTTGCCGCGTAATCCCACGGGCAAGGTGCTGAAGAAAGACATTCGGTCGATGATGGCAGAGAAGTATCCAACAGTGTAATGAGCGTCGATTGATGTGGCCGTAAATAGTTTTTAAGGTGATTTTCAGCAGCCAGTAGAATTGGGACATGTATACGCGGATGTCGCCCCGCTTGACCTTTGGTTTTAGTGTATTGGTGTTCTTTGGCAAGGCTTAAATCTTGCTTTTAGGCGCCGCTGGTACAGCTCAATGTCTATTAATAAGGATGTGCCATGAGACCTATATTCGTCGCCATGTTACTGGCACTTGCCCTGATGAGTCACGCCCCTGTTTGGGCGAGTGAAGAGCTGCCGCCTTTAAAAAATTCAACAGCTCACTGACAGTGTTTATTTGCATATCTCTCATAAAGTCGTCGATGGCTTTGGCCTGGTTGATTCAAATGGCCTCGTTGTCCTCATGGGCAGCGAGGCCTATATTGTCGACACACCGTGGTCGACGCAAGATACTGAAACCTTGTTGCAGTGGATTAACACCCAAGGATTTACACTTAAAGGCATGGTTTCAACGCATTTCCGTGAAGACCGCACGGCAGGTATTGAATACCTTAATGTGAAGGCCATACCCACCTACGCTTCAGCTCGAACTAATAAAATATTGCAGCGCCAAGGTAGGCCCCTTGCGGAAAATACCTTAAATACAGATAAATTTTCGCTGGTGAAGGCGCACATAGCGGCTTTTTATCCTGGCGCAGGGCATGCCCAAGACAATGTCGTTGTCTGGCTGCCAGAGCAAAAGCTTCTTTTTGGGGGTTGTTTAATTCGCGCCAACGCGGCGACAAGCCTTGGTAATACCAGCGATGCCGTGCTTCTTAGTGCATGGTCAGCTGCGGTTGAACCTCTGCAATTCCGTTACGCCGATGCCAAACTTGTTGTCCCCCGGCCAGGGTGATGTGGGGCGATGTATCTTTGCCCGAGTACACTGGAGTGTTGGCGACAGTTGGACGGGTCGTTAAAAAATAATGGTGTAGTATCTGTTTTTAAATACTGCCTCGACCTACTTTTACCATGACACCGAAACTACCATGACAGTAATTGACACTCGGCAGCCACAAATGCTGACACGTTTGCGGCGGATAGCGCTATCTGCACAGGGGCTCTTGCAAGCACAACCGTATGGGCGCGGAATAGAGGGTGCGCGTAAGGCTATTCAGCACTTGGCGTATGTGCAAATCGATACTATTTCGGTGGTCGAGCGGGCGCATCATCATGTTTTGTAT
>NZ_JBFHDY010000014.1:0-46582 GCF_041584495.1 Zhongshania sp. | reverse complement strand
GACCTTACGGCCATCTGTTTGTGCCGAGATCATAATATGCCTTTGCGGGTATTTGCGATGGAGCAGCAGGGTGCTCTTTTGAATATTGTTGTGGGTGGTGAAGAAGGAACGCTAGTGGCCGCCACTAAGCGCGAGGAGAAAACAGCGTGATTAATGAACTGAAAGAAGACGCCAAAGTACGTATGGCCAAGGCCATTGAGGCGCTAGGTAGCAACTTTAACAAAATTCGCACTGGTCGCGCGCATCCGAGCCTGCTCGACGGGGTGCGAGTGTCTTATTACGGTACCGATACACCACTATCGCAAGTGGCTAATATTGGTATTGAAGACGCGCGAACCTTAACCGTCACGCCCTGGGAAAAGAATATTGTTCCCGACGTAGAAAAGGCCTTGATGAAGTCAGATTTGGGTTTAAACCCGAGCACCGCCGGTAGTGTTATCCGCATTCCCATGGCGATGCTGACTGAGGAAACCCGCAAGGGCTATATCAAGACTGCGCGTCATGAAGCTGAGAGTGCGCGGGTATCGATTCGCAATGCGCGCCGTGATGTGCTGTCTGATATCAAAGATTTACTAAAAGAAAAAGAAATAAGCGAAGATGATGAGCGTCGCGCCCAAGACGAAGTTCAGAAAATTACCGACCAGTTTATTGCGGAAGTCGACAAGGCGCTTGCGGCCAAAGAAACTGACCTCATGGTTATCTAAGCGGCGAACATCCTTGTCATGGCAGTATCTACGCGGCCAGCCGCATCTCTAAATATTCCTCGCCACGTTGCCATCATTATGGATGGCAACAATCGGTGGGCCAAAGGTCAGGGGCTCAAGTCTTCGGCTGGCCATCGCGCTGGTGTTGAGGTTATTCGGCCACTACTGAAATTGGTTCGTGAGCGGGGCGTTGAGGTTGTGACCTTGTTTGCCTTTTCCAGTGAGAACTGGCAGCGGCCGAGCCTTGAGGTTCAGGCTTTGATGCGGCTATTCTCGAGCTACTTAGACTCGGAAACTAAGCAGCTTCACGCCGATGGTGTGCGCATTCGTTTTATTGGCAAGCGCGATCAATTCTCGGCAAGTCTGCGCAAGCAGATGGACTATAGCGAGCAATTGACCCGGTTTAATCGCGATACCCAATTGGTGATTGCTGTGGATTATGGTGGTCAGTGGGATATTGTGAGTGCAGCGAAATCACTGGCAGAGCAAGTGCAGGCCGGCACGCTGGCGCTTGACGATTTTGATGTCGCATTGTTTGATCGGCATATGTCTTTGGCCGACGTCCCCAAGCCAGATCTTTGTATTCGCACCGCGGGTGAGCAGCGTATTAGCAACTTCTTGCTGTGGCAGCTGGCGTATAGTGAACTGTATTTTACCGATTGTTTTTGGCCAGATTTCGACGCAGCGGAGTTAGATCGGGCTTTGCGGGCTTATGCTCAGCGGGATCGACGTTTCGGTGGGCGAGATGAAGAATAATAATGCGGCCATTACAGATTAAGGGAGTCAAATTATGCTAAAGCAGCGGATCATCACCGCGGTGCTGATCGTGTTAGCGCTTTTTGCGGCCTTGGCATATTTGTCCGTGGTGGCGCTGTCTGGGGTTTTTGCGCTGGCAGTATTAATGGCTGCATGGGAGTGGGCGAATCTTAGTGGTTTTGCCAGCCGCACTGGTCGCAGCATATATGTTGTGGTGTGCGCGCTGGGCATGGCTTTGCTGGCCTGGCAGTCCGGTTTGTATGCCGAGCAAAACTTTTTGGTGTTGCGCGAGATATTTATTGCTGCGTGCTTGTGGTGGGCTATTGCTTTGTTATGGGTTAAAGCTTACCCCCTAAGCTCCGGCTTATGGGGTTCTAAAGGTGCGCGCAGCATAATGGGCTTGTTGGTGTTGGTGCCCGCATGGTTGGCACTGAGCTATCTGCGGAGTTTGCCCGAAGGCGTCTGTCTCATTCTGATGGTGATTGGTTTGGTTGTAGCGGCCGATGTTGGTGCTTATTTTACCGGGCGAGCCTTTGGCCAAGCTAAATTGGCTCCTGCGGTGAGTCCGGGTAAATCTTGGGCCGGGTTTTGGGGCGGTTTGGCCAGCTGCCTGACCCTGATGGCGATTTTGTGGCGAGTTTGGCCCGAGGGTATGCCAATAAACTTGCCCGCAGCGTTGGGTCTAGCCCTGGTCACCGGTTTGGCCTCAGTGTTGGGTGATTTGTTGGAAAGCATGATCAAGCGCCATCGCGGTATTAAAGACAGCGGTAATCTGCTGCCTGGCCACGGCGGCATTATGGATCGGATCGACAGTATTACCGCCGCCGCGCCGGTATTTTCGCTCGGACTTATTGTCGCGGGATGGGTGTAATGCAGTCAGTTACCGTGTTGGGCTCAACTGGCTCAATTGGCATTAGTACGCTGGATGTACTTGCGCGCCACCCAGATCGCTATTCTGTTTTCGCACTTACTGCCAATACGAGCACGGACAAACTGTTTGCTCAGGTTATGGCATTCTCCCCCCGTTACACTGTGTTACGTGATACGGGCTTGGCTGCGGAGTTTGCGGAGCGGCTGCGCGCCGCAGGTAGTAAGGCTGAAGTGTTGAGCGGCGAAGCTGGTTTGTGTGAGGTCGCTGCCGCTGCTGACATTACAATGGCGGCGATTGTTGGCGCAGCCGGCTTGTTGCCGACGCTGGCGGCCGTAGAAGCCGGTAAAAAGGTCTTGTTAGCGAACAAAGAGTCGTTAGTGATGGCCGGGCAGCTGTTTATTGACGCGGTCGCTAAAAGCGGTGCCACCTTGCTGCCTATCGACAGCGAGCATAATGCTATTTTTCAATGCTTGCCCCTAGCGGCAGAGGGTGGCATTCAAGCCCAGGGTGTCCAGCGGATATTGCTAACTGGTTCTGGTGGGCCATTTCGCGCTACGCCCCTCGCTGAACTGACTACCGTTACGCCAGATCAGGCGTGTGCCCACCCTAATTGGTCGATGGGACGCAAAATTTCGGTCGATTCTGCGACCATGATGAATAAAGGTCTTGAACTCATCGAGGCCTGCTGGCTGTTTCAGGCAGACCCAGCCACGATTGAGATTATTGTTCACCCTCAGAGTGTCATTCACTCCATGGTAGAATATGTAGATGGTTCGGTATTGGCGCAATTGGGTAATCCCGATATGCGAACCCCTATTGCTCATGCGTTAGCATGGCCGGAGCGCATTCATTCTGGGGTCTCGAGCCTAGATATCATAAGTCAGGCTCGTCTTGATTTTGAAGCGCCAGACGAAAAGCGTTTTCCTTGTTTACGCTTGGCCAGGGATGCCGCTATTCGCGGCGGCACGGCGCCCGCAGCATTAAATGCCGCAAACGAAATTGCAGTGGCGGCATTTTTGGATGGTAAGCTCGCCTTTGTTGATATCGCGCAGGTTATCGCTGACGTGATGGCGCAGACAAATATTGGTGAACCCCAGTCTTTGCTTGATGTCCAAACTGCGGACTCCGCTGCGAGGGCCTTAGCCGTTGATCTTATTAGCGCCAAAATTCGGGATTAGTACCTAATATAATGAAATGCTTTTTACCAAGGCTGCTTACAGGCTTAGATAAGGGACGACAGGCGTGCTAGATATTTTGCAAACAATTTTGGTCACGATAGCGACCTTGGCAATACTGGTTGCCGTGCATGAGTATGGTCACTTTTGGATGGCGAGACGCTGCGGCGTTAAAGTCTTGCGATTTTCCGTGGGCTTTGGTCGTCCCTTGCTTACTTGGACTGATCGCCGCGGTACGGAGTTTGTCGTCGCCGGTATTCCGTTAGGCGGCTACGTTAAAATGCTGGACGAGCGGGAAGCCCCAGTTCCCGCTGAACTGCAAAGTCAGGCATTTAATCGAGCGACCCCCAAATCACGGATAGGGATTGCGGCAGCTGGACCACTGGCGAATATCGTTTTGGCGATTTTTGTATATTGGCTGATATTTTTAAATGGGGTGACGGGCGTTGCGCCCATTGTGGCTGAAGTTGAGGCAGGGTCTCTCGCGGCGCGTGCTGGGATTGTTGCAGGGCAGGAGTTTATCGCAGTAGATGGCACGGCGACGCCGACCTGGGAGACCCTGCAAATGCAATTGTTAGAGCGCATTGGTGAGGACGGAGATATTCATTTGTCGCTCAAGTATCCCGACTCGGATCTGGTTTACGAGAGCACGGTAGCGTTGAGTGGCTGGATGCAAGGGGTCGAGGAACCCAACCCGGTTCGGGAATTAGGTGTGACCCTGTATACCCCAGCGCTGTTGCCAACGCTGGATAAAATTATGCCAGGTAGCCCCGCTGAGCGTGCGGGGCTTCAGCCGGGCGATGTGGTATTGGCTATTGACGGTAGGGACGTTGCTAGTTGGTCTGAATGGGTTGAATATGTGCGGGGCATACCTGAGCAAAGTGCTACGCTCTTGATTGATCGCAATGGTCAGCAGCGACAATTACAGATTACCCCAGAACGCAAACTCGACGAGTCTGCCAATGCCTACGGCTATGTGGGCGTCAGTGTTGCGATGCCAGAATGGCCGAAAGAGATGCAGCGCGAGGTAGAATACGGTCTTTTGGGGGCAGCAGTAGCGGCAGTCGATAAAACTTGGCAGATGAGCGCATTTACATTGACATCTATTAAAAAGATGTTGACTGGGCTGTTATCACCAAAAAACTTGAGTGGGCCTATAACCATTGCTAAAGTGGCCAGCTCCTCAGTGCAGTACGGCTTTTTTTCTTGGCTGACGTTTTTGGCGCTATTGAGTGTTAGTCTTGCCGTATTGAATTTACTGCCAATTCCAGTATTGGACGGTGGACATATAGTTTACGCGCTTTTTGAATGGCTGACCGGTAAGCCCGTCGCTGAACAAGTTCAGATCTGGGCGAATCAGCTGGGCTTGGTGTTGGTAGTTTTTGTCATGGTATTTGCTTTATATAACGATGTGTTGCGGCTGTAATTTTTGGTCTATGCGATGCTTTTTATCTTACATATTGGCGCTGTTGGTTATGTTTTGGCAGTCGCCCCGAGCCTTGGTTTTTAGCTGTTGATGAAACGCCTTTTAGCACTTAGTCTTTTTCTGTGGTCGGCGAGTTTTTTCGCCTCGGCCCAAGATTCACTCGCAGTGACGGATATCCGTATTGAGGGTTTGCAACGAATTTCATCGGAAACGGTGTTTTCGGCGCTGCCCATCAGCGTCGGAGACCAAATTGAACCCCGGTCTTTGGCGAATGCATCGCGGGCCTTGTTCTATACCGGTAACTTCGATGATATTCAAATTGGTGTCGACGGCGATGTGTTGGTGGTGCGGGTGGTTGAACGACCTGCCATCAGCGCGATTAGCTTGGAAGGCAACAAAGCGCTAGCGACAGAGGCGCTGATGGATGGCCTTAAAGGAGCGGGACTGACTGAAGGCCAAGTTTTTAAACGTTCGACGCTCGAGACCATGGGCATGGAACTGACTCGGCAGTACGTCTCTCAGGGGCGCTACGATGCCAGCATTGAAACCGATGTCGTTGCTGAACCTCGCAACCGCGTGTCGATCAGTATTATTATCGATGAAGGTAGCAACGCTACTATTGAACACATCAATATTGTTGGTAATACCGTTTACGACGACGAGACCTTACTCGATTTGTTTGAATTGAAGACAGGTGGCATGTTTTCCTTCTTCAGCAGCGCAGACAAATATTCCCGCGAGAAGTTAAAAGGCGACCTTGAAAAACTTAATTCCTATTACTTGGATCGCGGCTATCTATTATTTAATGCTGACTCGGTTCAGGTTGCTATTAGCCCTAACCGCCAGTCAGTGTATATCACTGTGAATGTGGAAGAGGGTGAGAAATACACCGTTAGCGGTGCAGAACTGTCCGGCGATTTGGTCTTGCCAGAAGACGATCTGTCGCGTTTTGTTTTAGTTAAAGAAGGCCAAGTGTTCTCGCAAGCCCTAGTGACTAGCACCGAAGAGTTTTTGACGAAGCGCCTTGGTAATGAAGGTTACAATTTTGCCAAGGTTCGCGGTATTCCCGAACGCGATGAAGACGCGAAAACCGTTGCCCTCAAATTCTTTATTGACCCAGGCAAACGCACCTATGTGCGCCGCATTGATTTTGAAGGCAATGCGAGAACGTCTGACGAAGTATTGCGTCGGGAAATGCGCCAGTTTGAAGGGGCGCCGGCATCGGCTGATAAAATTGAAATGTCTCGGATTCGCCTAGAGCGTCTTGGTTTCTTTAAAGAAGCTAAGGTTGATACCTTAGATGTGCCGGGCACCGATGATTTAATCGATTTGCACTATAAGGTGGAAGAGCAGAGCTCTGGCAGTCTTGGCGCCAGCGTCGGCTTCTCTCAGGACAGTGGTCTATTGTTGAGTGCCAATATTCAACAAAACAACTTTTTTGGTACTGGGCAGCAGGTTGGTTTTGGTGTGTCGCGCAGTGACTTCGCCACCAGCGTGAACTTCAATTATTTGGATCCGTACTTTACTGAAGACGGTGTGAGTCGTGGTTTCTCCGTGTTTTATCGCACCACCGACTACGAAGAAATTAACGTGGCGAGCTATACTGCAGATACCTACGGCAGTAGCGTAAACTTTGGTTACCCTATTTCTGAAATTGAGCGTTTAGGATTTAATCTAGGCTTTAACCGTACCTTAATTGAGGCGGGTGTCAGCGCGGTTAAAGAAATTAAAACCAGCCCGCGTATTCTCGATATTATTGACAATTACTTTGTTAGTACCCGGGATGTAACGACCGGTAAATACACCGTCGCGGAAGTGCTGGAAAGTGTTGATCTGCTTCCTCCTGAAGCCTTAACCGTTCCTGACGAGGAAGGATTTTTAGATAAATACGGTGAGGAATTTAATAATTTCACTGCTGGTATGTCTTGGCGCCAATCAACATTGAACCGAGGCTTATTAGCGACCCGAGGTGCGTCACAGTCGGTCTCGATTGAAATTGCCGTACCAGGCTCTGATCTGGAGTATTTCAAGTTAGGTTACGAAGGCCAGTTGTATGTGCCGATAACGAATAGTTTCACTTTTCGTTTCCGCACCCAGTTAGGTTATGGCGACGGCTATGGCGAGCTTGATCAGCTGCCTTTCTATGAAAACTTCTACGCCGGTGGTTTTGGTTCGGTTCGTGGCTATAAGAGCAATACGCTGGGGCCGCGTAGCTCGACTGCCGATATTTACAGTATCAGCCAAGCGGCAACCGCCATTGATGCAGATGGCAATGCCCGTGCCTTGTCAGCGCAAGGGGCTTATGTTTTAGACCCCGCTACCGGATTACTTGTGATTGATAGTGCTAATTCCTATAATCGCGACCCTGACCCCTTTGGTGGCAATGTGTTGGTTGAGGGCAGTATTGAATTGTTGTTCCCACTGCCTTTTGTGAAAGATCAGCGCTCTGTGCGCAGCGGCTTTTTCTTTGATGCCGGTAATGTGTTTAGTACGGACTGTAGTACGAGTCAGCTCAACTGTACTACTCCTGGACTTTCGGATTTACGTTTTTCTGCTGGGGTGGGCGCGACGTGGATCACTGGGTTTGGGCCGCTGACCTTCAGCTTGGGCCGGGCACTAAATCCAGAACGAATTGACGATACTGAAATCTTTCAGTTCTCATTGGGTCGTAGTTTCTAACTGATAGTAAAATAATGGATAGGAGTTTTTCATGAAGTTTTATAAGGTAGTTGCCGTTGCTGTTATGGCTCTTTGGGCTTGCGGTGCTGTTGCAGAAGGTCGGATTGCTGTATTTGATGTAGAGGCTGCGGTATTGAATACCGATGTGGCGAAAAAGCGCTTAACCGCGATGCGCAATCAAGCGGACTATAAAAAGAATGTTTCTGAATTAGAGTCTTTAAAGAAGAACTACGACAAGATAGTTGAGCAGTTCCAGAAAGATTTCGACATTCTTAGCGCGGAACAACGTCAAGCAACTAAGAACAAAATAGATGCCGCGCGCGCTGACGGTGAACATTTAGCCCGTAAAATTGAAGGTGCTAATCAGCAGGAAGCGCAGGCTATTCTGCAAGAGCTGGGACCAAAACTGCAGGCGATTCTGCCTCAGCTGGTTAAAGACGAAAACATCGGCCTGTTACTACCTCGCAAATCAGTCCTTCACGCTGATAGCAGCTACGATATTACTGCTAAAGTGGCTGATAAGTTGAATAACGCTAAGTAATGTCCGGGGCGAAAATATTTAGCCTTGCTGAACTTGCGGCGGTCTTGGAATTAAATTTTCAAGGTGACGCCGCAACTAGGTTGGCCGGTATAGCACCTCTTGCTACCGCCAACACTGGTGATCTTAGTTTTTTATCAAATAGTAAATTTAAAGCTGCACTGTTGAATAGCTCTGCCAGCGCGGTCATTCTTCATCCCGAGCTTGCTGTCAATTATCGTCGTAACTGCTTGATTGCGGTGGATCCCTATCTCGCTTATGCAAAGGCAAGCGCCTTGTTTGATCCTTTGGAAAAGCCGCAAGCTGGGGTGCATCCCAGTGCAGTCGTTGTTGCTGAGGATGTCGATGACTCGGTGAGTATTGGGGCAAATTGTGTTGTTGAGAAAGGTGCGGTTATTGGGGCTGGCACTGTGCTGGGTCCCGGTACGGTCATTGGTGCTAACTCACGAATTGGTAATAATTGTTATATTCACGCTAATGTGTCGATTTATCACGGCGTGAGTATTGGTAATGACGTTGTTATTCATTCCGGCGTGGTGATTGGTGCCGATGGCTTTGGCTTTGCGGCTAGCGTTCAAGGTTGGCAAAAAATTCACCAGCTGGGCGGCGTTCGAATTGGTGACCGAGTCGACATCGGCGCCAATTCCTGCATTGATCGCGGCGCCCTAGAAGACACGGTGATTGGTGACGATGTAATCTGCGATGATTACACAATGATTGCGCATAACGTCATTGTGGGGAATGGCACGGCAATGGCAGGAGCGTGCCAGATTGCGGGTAGTACAGTTATTGGCGAACGCTGTACTTTTGCGGGTAATGTGGGCGTGGTGGGGCATATAACAATTGCCGATCAAGTGCATATCACGGCTAGATCATTAATTACTAAATCTATTATGAAATCGGGCTCCTATTCTAGTGGTACGGGAATGATGGAGACGGGTGTTTGGCGGCGGAACGCTGCGCGATTTGCGAAACTCGACGAATTATTTCGGCGAGTCATATTTCTGGAAAAAAAGTTAAAAAAACAAGTAAAGGATGAAAGCTGAGTCATGCTGATGGACATCAATGAAGTTAAAGAATACCTACCGCAACGTTATCCGTTTCTGTTGGTTGATCGGGTACTCGAGCTTAAGCTCGGTGAATCAGTCGTTGCGCTGAAAAATGTAACCGGCAATGAAAACCATTTTAATGGCCATTTCCCCGAGTTGCCAATTATGCCCGGCGTGTTAATTATCGAGGCGATGGCGCAAGCGGCGGGAATTCTAGGTTTTAAAACCCTCGATAAAAAGCCAGCGGAAGGATCTATCTACATGTTCGCTGGCGTTGATAAAGCGCGCTTTAAGCGCCAGGTGGTGCCTGGAGATCAGCTTATACTGAAGGCGCAGTATGTGTCAGATAAAAGCGGCTTGTGGAAATTTGAATGTCAAGCCTATGTAGAAGACAAGTTGGCAGCGTCTGCGACGATATTGTGTATCGACCGGAAGAGTAAGTGATTGTGACTGAAAATATCCACGCTACGGCTGTTATAGACCCACGTGCGATTATCGATCCCAGTGCGGTGATCGGTGCCGGGGTTAAAATTGGTCCGTGGACGATGGTTGGCGCCGATGTTGATATTGGCGAAGCTTGTGATATTCGCTCCCATGTTGTGTTAATGGGGCCGACGAAAATCGGCAAAAACAATCGCATTTTTCAGTTTTCGACTATTGGTGACGACACCCCCGACCTGAAATACAAGGGTGAGAAAACTGAACTCATCATCGGTGACGATAATGTGATTCGTGAAGGGGTGACGATACATCGTGGCACGATACAAGATCGTGGCAAAACGATAATAGGAAATAAGAATTTATTGATGGCCTATGTTCACGTGGGCCATGACTCAGTGATTGGTGATAATTGTATCTTGGTAAATAATGCATCGCTTGCTGGCCATGTTGTGGTTGGTGATTGGGCAATATTGAGTGGATATACGCTAGTTCATCAGTTTTGCTTGATCGGTGCCCACAGTTTTGCAGGCTTTGGCTGTGGTATCAGTAAAGACGTGCCAGCGTATGTTACGGTGAGCGGCACGCCAGCCCAAGCGAAAACAATCAATAGCGAAGGCCTAAAGCGCAGAGGCTTTAGCGCCGAGAGCATTGCGGCAATTCGTCGCGCTTATAAAATTATTTATCGCCAGAATAATACGGTGGAAGAGGCATTGGCGGCATTGGCGCCGCTGATTGCAGAGTTTCCAGACGTGCAATTACTGGCGAACTCCTTGCAACAATCCCAGCGCGGTATTGTGCGCTAAACTGCGTTTTTCTGCTGCGTAACATGGCAATTCTATGACTGCATTACGAATCGGTATTATCGCCGGAGAAGCTTCCGGTGATATTTTAGGCGCTGATTTAATTCGCGCAATCAAAGTGCGTTACCCCGATGCTGAGTTCGAAGGCGTGGGCGGCCCGCTAATGATTGAGCGGGGTTGTCGCAGTCTCTGTGATATGGACCGTCTGTCGGTAATGGGTATTGTCGAACCTCTTAAGCGTTTACCTGAGTTGCTGCGCCTGCGTCGTTTCTTGAAGTCCCACTTTTTAAGTTGGCAACCGGCCATTGTTATAGGCATCGATTCGCCAGATTTCACCTTGAATATAGAACGCTATGTGCATGAGCACGGTATTAAAACACTGCACTATGTGAGTCCGTCGGTGTGGGCATGGCGGCAAGGCCGGGTAAAGGGAATTGCGAAATCGGTGGGTCATATGCTGACTTTATTTCCTTTTGAAGAGCGCTTTTATCAAGAGCATGGCGTACCGGTGACCTGTGTGGGCCACCCCTTAGCAGATCAGATTCCACTCACCGACCAGCGCAGTTCAGCCCGAGCGGAGCTGGACGTTGAAGACGGACACCCAGTGTTGGCAATATTGCCCGGCAGCCGCAGCGGCGAAGTCGCTCAGCTGATTAGACCATTTCTGGAGACTGCGCAATGGCTGCGCCGTGCTCAGCCCAATATTGAGTTTTTGATTCCCGCCGCCAATGCCGAGCGCAAAATCCAAATTTTGCAGGCGATTGGCGCGTTTTCTCAAGACTTGCCGATACGGGTGGTGAGTGGTCAGTCGCGCACAGTGATGGCTGCGTCAGATGTCGTCTTAATGGCCTCGGGCACCACCAGCTTAGAGGCACTGTTACTGCAGCGTCCAATGGTTGTCGCATACCGCTTCGGCAAATGGTCTTATAAATTGCTGTCGCGCTTGGTTAAAACGCCGTTCTTTTCATTGCCAAACCTATTAGCTCAACGCGCGCTGGTACCTGAAGTCCTGCAGGATGAAGTGCGGGCCGAGGTCATGGGGCCACTGTTGCTGGAGCAGTTAAACAATGCCAATCATCGTGAAAGTTTGATTAATGAGTTTCAATGCATTCATCGCCAGCTTGCCCAAGCCGCTAGCGAACGGGCCGCCGATGTTGTTTTGGCCTGCGCCGGAGTGAGTAATGCCTCAGATTAATGATTTGTTTGCTGAATTTGATGTGCCCGAATTAACCGCCGGTGTGGACGAGGTGGGGCGTGGCCCTTTGTGTGGCGACGTTGTCACCGCTGCTGTGATTCTCGATCCGGCGCGACCGGTCTCGGGTTTGAATGACTCTAAGAAGCTCACTGAAAAGCGCCGCGAAGCGCTCTTTGTTGAAATTCAGGAAAAGGCCCTGAGCTTTTGCATTGCCCGGGCATCAGTGGCTGAGATAGATGAAATCAATATTTTACAGGCGAGTTTACTCGCCATGCATCGGGCAGTCGCAGGTTTGTCGGTTCAGCCGGAGTATGTCTTAGTGGACGGCAATAAAGTGCCGAAATGGCCCTATAAGGCGGAGGCTGTCGTGAAGGGGGATAGCCGTGTTCCCGCTATTGCTGCGGCGTCGATATTGGCAAAAGTGACGCGGGATCGCGAGATGGTGGCGTTTGACAGCGTTTACCCCGGTTACGGCATGGCCGGTCATAAGGGCTATCCAACTAAGGTTCATATGGAGGCCCTGCAACGCTTAGGTGTAACCCCAATTCATCGCCGTAGCTACGCGCCGGTGCGGGCAATACTGGAGCCGGAGCAATGATGAATGACAGCTTTATACATTTGCGGGTGCACTCGGAGTACTCGCTGGTCGACGGCTTGGTGCGGGTTAAAGAGCTGACCAAGCGCGTTGCTAAATTGGGCATGCCCGCGGTGGCGCTCACCGATTTAAATAATTTTTACGCGCTAATTAAGTTTCAAAAGGCGGCGATGGGGGCTGGGGTTAAGCCCATTTTTGGCTGCGATTTGCTGATGCGCGATGACGATGACCCAGATCAGACCACGGTTATCTGTCTTCTGGCGCAAAATGAAAAAGGCTACCGCAATCTGACCGAACTCATTTCTCGCGCGTATCAAGATGGCCAGTATTTAGGTAAGGCCTATGCGTACCGCAGTTGGATAGAACAGGCTAGCGAGGGCTTAATTGCTTTGTCAGGCGGTCGCGAGGGTGATGTTGGGCAGGCACTACTCGCCGGCAAGGCTGATATTGCCCAGCACAGTTTGTCGCGGTGGTTGGCGGTATTTCCTGATCGCTTTTATCTGGAGCTACAGCGCACCGGCCGTCAAAACGAAGACGATTATATTCATGCGGCTATCGACTTAGCTGAGCGCAATAACTGCCCTGTGGTCGCCACCAATGATGTTCGGTTTTTAGATGCCGATGAGTTTGAAGCGCACGATGCTCGGGTATGTATTCGCGATGGCCGGGTTCTCGATGACCCGCGCAGGCCACGCAATTACAGCGACCAACAGTATTTGCGCAGCCCAGAAGATATGGTCGAGCTGTTTGCTGATATTCCAGAGGCATTGCAAAATAGTGTAGAAATTGCCAAACGCTGTAATTTGACTATTCAGCTCGGTACGTATTATTTGCCGGAATACCCAATACCTGAAGGTATGACCCAAGAGACTTACTTTCGTCAGCTGTGCCATGAAGGTTTGGATCAACGCCTTGATTTTTTATTTGACCGCAATTCACCTGAATTTGAAGCGCACCAAAGCGAATATCGCGATCGTCTGGAATTTGAACTCAATGTTATTTTGCAGATGGGGTTTCCCGGTTATTTCTTGATCGTAATGGACTTTATTCAATGGGCTAAGGATCACGATATTCCGGTTGGCCCCGGCCGAGGTTCTGGTGCTGGCTCGCTGGTTGCTTACGCGCTTAAAATTACCGATCTCGACCCCATACAATACGATCTGCTGTTCGAGCGATTCCTGAACCCTGAGCGGGTATCCATGCCAGACTTTGATGTCGATTTTTGTATGGAAGGGCGGGATCGGGTCATTAACTATGTGGCGGATAATTACGGACGCGATGCGGTAAGTCAGATTATTACCTTTGGCACCATGGCGGCCAAGGCGGTGGTGCGCGACGTCGCTCGCGTGCAGGGCAAGGCTTATGGCCTGGCCGATAAACTGTCGAAAATGATTCCCTTTGAAGTGGGTATCACGCTTGAGAAAGCCTTTGAGCAGGAAGAGATTCTTAGAGAGTTTTTAGCCGCAGATGAACAAGCCCAAGAAATTTGGGATATGGCGACCCAGCTCGAAGGTGTGGTGCGGGGCGTGGGTAAACACGCCGGGGGTGTGGTTATCGCGCCGTCTAAGCTCACCGATTTTGCGCCGCTTTATTGTGACGACGCAGGTGGCGGTTTGGTTACCCAGTTTGATAAAAGCGATGTTGAAGAAGCTGGGCTGGTTAAGTTTGATTTCCTGGGGCTGCGTACCCTGACCATCATTCACTGGGCATTAAAAATTGTTAACGCTCAGCGTGCCAAGCTGGGTGAAGATCCCCTCGATATTATGTCGATTCCACTGCAGGATCGACCAACCTTTGAGATGCTAAAGCGCGCAGAAACCACGGCGGTGTTCCAGTTGGAATCCCGTGGTATGAAGGATTTGATCAAGCGGCTCCTGCCGGATTGCTTTGAAGATATCATCGCGTTGGTGGCCTTGTTTCGTCCTGGTCCATTACAGTCGGGTATGGTTGATGACTTTATTAACCGCAAGCACGGTCGCGCTGAGTTGGCCTATCCTCACCCTCAGTACCAGCACGAGTGTTTGAAGCCCGTGCTCGAACCAACTTACGGCATTATTCTGTATCAGGAACAGGTTATGCAGATCGCCCAAGTAATGGGGGGGGTCAGTCTTGGTGGCGCCGACTTATTGCGCCGCGCTATGGGTAAGAAAAATGCTGCCGAAATGGATAAGCAGCGCAGCTTGTTTCAGACCGGTGCAGTCGAAAAGGGCTTCTCCGAAGAGCTGGCCTCGAATATTTTCGACTTGATGGAAAAATTTGCGGGCTACGGTTTTAACAAATCGCACTCCGCTGCCTACGCCTTGGTCTCCTACCAAACTGCCTGGCTGAAAACCCATTATCCCGCGCCTTTTATGGCAGCGGTAATGAGTTCGGAATTAGACAATACCGACAAGATCGTTATCTTCATAGAAGAATGTCGGGAAATGAGGTTGGACTATAAGCTGCCTTCGGTAAATGAAGGCGAGTATATGTTCACGGTCAATGATCGCGGCCAAATTGTATACGGACTTGGTGCAATCAAAGGCTTGGGTGAAGGGCCCGTCGAAAATATCATTGCTGCCCGTAATAGCGGTGGGCCTTTTAAAAACCTTTTTGAATTTTGTGAGCGCACCGATCCGCGCAAAGTGAATAAACGTGCTATAGAAGCGCTTATTCGCTCGGGTGCTTTTGACGATCTCGGTGAAGATCGTGCGGTACTTATGGCAGCTATGCCCGATGCCGTGCAGGCCGCAGAGCAGGTGGCAAGCAACGCCGAAAGCGGCATGATGGACTTGTTCGGCGGTAGTCTCGCCGTTGAAGTCGAGGGTGGTGATGTTTATGCAGGCTTTAAGAATGTAAGGCGCTGGACAACCAAAGAGCGTTTGCTCGGTGAAAAAGAAACTCTTGGCCTTTACGTTACCGGGCATCCGATTGATGATTACGAAGCTGAATTACGTCGCTTTGTGCCAAGGAAGATTGTCGACCTTAACCCCGAGAAGCACCCTCAGACCATTGCTGGATTGGTGATGAGTACTCGCACTATGAAGAATAAGCGCGGCGATACCATGGCTTTTGTGCTACTTGATGACCGCAGTGCACGAATTGAGGTTGCCTTATTCAGCGATGCCTACGATGAGTGTCGGGAGAAACTGATAAAAGACACCGTCATTGTGGTTGAGGGTGTATGTAGTAACGACGAGTACAGCGGTGGCAAAAAAATGCGGGTGAAGGCGGTGCGCAGTATTGCCGAGGCGCGGGATCAGCACGCCCGGGAGCTGCAGCTGTCGATGAGTGCGGATTTAGTCAATGACGATGCCATTGCGCGTTTAAAAGGCGCATTAAGTGTTGCCAAGGGCGGCCGCTGTCCGGTCGTGATAAATTATCAGCGGCCTGAGGGTGGTGGTAAAATTCGACTTGGTGACAATTGGCGAATTCTGCCAAATGATGAGTTATTACTGCGCTTAGGTGAGGAGTGTGGCGCAAATAACGTGGTCATCAATTATGATTAACGTATAATCACACTATTAAATGAGCCTATTTACTATTTGGATGGTATAGGCTTCACTGACGACAACAAGTGAATAAGTGAGCGATGAATCCCAATTATCTTGATTTTGAACAACCCATTGCGGAGCTGGAAGCCAAGATTGAAGAGCTTCAGTTAGTTGGCAGCGATAATGACCTGAATATTAGTGAAGAAATCGCGAAACTTCGGGAAAAAAGCAGCAAATTAACCGAAAAGATTTTTTCCAATCTCACGCCTTGGAATGTCGTTAAAATAGCGCGGCACCCCATGCGGCCTTATGCTTTGGATTATATTCGCCGAATTTTTACTGATTTTGACGAATTACACGGTGATCGGCATTTTGGTGATGATGCCGCCATTGTTGGTGGTATTGGTAAAATCAACGGCATGCCCGTCATGGTGATCGGTCAAGAAAAGGGCCGAGGCGTTACCGAGAAGGTTAAGCGCAATTTTGGTATGCCCAAGCCTGAGGGTTATCGCAAAGCCCTGCGTCTAATGCAGCTGGCTGAACGTTATAAACTACCTATTGTGACTTTAATTGATACCCCAGGCGCATATCCGGGTATCGACAGTGAAGAGCGTGGTATCAGTGAGGCCATCGCGCAAAACTTAGCGGTAATGTCGCGGTTAAAAACCCCAATAGTGTGTGTTGTTATTGGTGAGGGTAGCTCTGGTGGTGCCTTGGGTATTGGTGTAGGCGATCATATTGCCATGCTGCAATATTCAACCTACTTTGTTATTTCCCCAGAAGGCTGCGCCAATATTATTTGGAAGGGCACTGAGTTTGCACCTGATGCCGCTGAAGCAATGGGATTAACCTCAACGATTCTCGAAGAGTTGGGCATTGTTGATGCGACTATTCCTGAACCTCAAGGTGGTGCTCATCGCGATATCGACAGCAGTGCCGAGCGGGTGCGTGAGCACCTCGTGGCGGAGATCAAACGTCTGCAAGCCCTGCCTGAAAAAGAGCTGTTAGAAGTTCGTTATGATCGCCTGATGTCCTACGGCACCAGCTGATTAAGGTACTTATAGGGTGAGGGGGGCGGAGTCGGCAATGGCAGAGCTGCTGCCCCTCATCACAAAATCACTTGCGCCGTATTTGACTCGGCGAGTTTGGTGGCTGGCCTTTAGCGGCGGTCTAGATTCTCACGTTTTACTGCATTTAGTTTGGCGTTTGCGCGAGCAGGCGCATTCCAGTAGTACCCCCTTTCCAGAAATTCGTGCTATTCACGTCGATCACCAATTACAGTCAGCTTCGGCGGCCTGGGCCGAACAAGGTGAGCAGCAGTGCGCCGCTTACAATATTCCGTTTACCCTAAAGGTTGTGAATATCAAGGGGCGTCGCCGGGGGTTAGAGGGCTTGGCGCGGGAAGCCCGTTACCGTGCGTTCGAAGCGGTCTTGGGTGACGGAGATTTGTTGCTATTGGCGCATCACCTTGATGATCAAGCGGAAACCTTATTGCTGCGCTTGCTTCGCGGTGCGGGGGTGGCAGGTTTAGCGGCAATGCCAACTAGGCGCGCGCTGGGAGCCGGCGAGCTGTATCGGCCGCTGCTGTCGATTTCGCGTGCCGAGCTTGAAGCTTATGCGGCAGCTCAGAAGTTATCCTGGGTCGACGACCCCAGCAACCTCGACACCCATTACCGCCGTAATTTTCTACGCCAGCAAGTCTTGCCGCAGCTCACGCGGCACTGGCCGGATTACCGTCAAAGCTTTGGCCGGGCGGCTGCTTTGCAGGCGGAAGCTGCCCAGCTATTGCATGGCTATATTAGCCAGGATCTAGCCAGTTTTTGCGCAGAAGATGGTTCGCTGAACTTACGGAAATTGGCGGCGCTACCAGAAATTCGTCAACGCGCGATCCTGCGGCAATTTATTATTAATCGCAGTGACCTAGGGTTGTCCTCGGCCCAGCTGGGGACGATCGTTGAACAATTTCTTTGTGCGGGTGGCGACCGGCAGCCACAATTTCGTTTGGCTGCTGGTGTGTTGTTGCGCGCTTATAATCAGCAGTTGTTTTGTGAGCGAAGTGCAGTGAAGGCGTCAAGCGCGCTGCCGGGTGAATTGGCGTGGGACTTGCGCGGTGAGCTCCTTATTCCTGGGGTGGGCCGCTTATTTGCTACGCCTAACGGCCCCTTTATGCCTCGTGGGCCGGTGTCGATACGCTTTCGGCAGGGGGGTGAGCGCTGTCGTTTGGCGGGCCACCCCCATCACCGTCCACTTAAAAAGCTCCTGCAAGCGTGGCGGTTGCCGCCGTGGCAGCGCGAGGTGCTGCCGCTAATCTATTGTGACGGCGAACTGGCGGCGGTTGCCGATTTGGCTGTTTGTGAGGGTTTTAGTGCACCAGTGGGTGAGGAGGGCTGGAAGATCCAGTGGGTGCCGGAGACGCTGACCTAATCGCTTGGGTCTGCTAGAATGCGCAACTTGTAAAAAGAGCGCCAGCCATGACTACTGTAGAACAATCCGCTGTAAATCCTCTAGACAATATCCGCATTGTGCTGGTGAATACCTCCCACCCCGGCAATATTGGCGCAGTTGCCCGCGCCATGAAAAATATGTGCCTGAGTCAGCTGTACTTAGTTGAGCCTCGTAAATACCCTCACGATGAGGCGACTTGGCGCGCCGCGAGTGCCGATGATGTACTAAATTCCGCGGTGGTGTGCGAGACTTTGGATGAGGCGATTGCCGATTGTCAGTTGGTAATAGGCACCAGCGCCAGAGAGCGCACTGTGCCGTGGCCGTTGCTCGACCCGAGGCATTGTATGGAGCGAGGTTACGCGGAGGCGGTGGCTGGGCATAAAATTGCGCTGGTGTTTGGTCGTGAAGACCGGGGCTTAACTAATGAAGAGCTGCAACGCTGTAACCTCCACGTACATATTCCGGCTAATCCAGAATATAGCTCCCTTAATATAGCGATGGCGGTGCAGGTTTTGGCCTACGAGGTGCGCATGCAGCACCTTAGTGGTGAACTTAATAATAATGATATGGCCGACTGGGACGTGCCGGTGGCTGGCGCTCAAGACTTAGAGCGCTATTTGGTTCATCTTGAGGAAACCTTGCGGGATATTAATTTTTTACGTCCAGAAGCACCTAAAAAGCTAATGACTCGTCTGCGTCGTCTCTATCAGCGTACTCGACTCGATGAGATGGAAGTGAATATTTTGCGAGGCATCTTAACGTCTACCCAGTACTGGGTGCGTAAAGCCAAAGTCGATGAGTCTGTAGAGGGGGGCGGTGCTGTGGCACCTAATGGTGGTGTTGGTAGGGCAGAGTGATTATAATCGCCGCTCCCACGTGATTTAAACCATACTAAATTCCTCGGCTATATAGTTGACCATTTTGCTAGGTTATTGCATAATTGCACCCTAGATTAAGCGGGTATAGCTATGCGATTGACGACAAAAGGACGCTATGCCGTTACAGCGATGCTGGATTTGGCACTGTACGGCGACCGAGGTCCCATAAGTTTGGCTGATG
The DNA here is from genome assembly GCF_041584495.1 of Zhongshania sp. Classification (GTDB taxonomy): domain Bacteria; phylum Pseudomonadota; class Gammaproteobacteria; order Pseudomonadales; family Spongiibacteraceae; genus Spongiibacter. The sequence continues at coordinate 27,376 of NZ_JBFHDY010000014.1, read as the reverse complement.
TGTCTAGTCGGCAGGATATTTCCCTGTCGTATTTGGAGCAGTTGTTTTCGAAATTACGCCGCAAAGAGCTGGTTTCCAGTAGCCGTGGCCCAGGTGGTGGTTATCGCCTAAGTCGACCCAGTGAAGAAATTTTCGTTGCCGATATTATTGATGCGGTCGATGAACGGGTGGACGCCACTGGTTGTGCCGGCAGCAGTGATTGTCAGGATGGGCATACCTGCTTAACCCATAATTTGTGGGCTGATTTAAGTGATCAGATCCACCATTTTTTAAGCGATATCAGCTTGGCGAGTTTGGTTGAGCGGCGCGATGTGCAATCGGTTTCGGCGCGTCAGTTACAAAAGGCGCGCAATGAGCAGTCGATTATTCTGACTGCGGTAGATTAGTTATTAGCTCGGTGCTGAGGTAGTCACGCCGAGATTTTGGAGAAGTGTATGCAATTGCCAATTTATTTAGATTACTCTGCAACCACACCGGTTGATCCTCGTGTGGCTGAGCAGATGATGGCTTGTTTGACCACGACCGGTACCTTTGGTAACCCAGCGTCACGCTCGCACATGTTTGGTTGGAAGGCGGAAGAGGCCGTTGAAAACGCTCGTCGCCAAGTGGCTGACCTGCTCAATGCTGATCCGCGTGAAATTGTTTGGACCTCCGGTGCTACCGAGTCAAACAACCTTGCGATCAAAGGTGTTGCGCACTTTTACAGTAAAAAAGGTAAGCACATTATTACCTCCAAAATTGAGCATAAAGCGGTGCTTGATACCTGTCGCCAATTAGAACGCGAAGGTTTTGAAGTGACGTATCTAGATCCGACTGATAAAGGTTTAATTACCGCTGAAGCGATTTCGGCAGCGCTGCGTGACGACACGGTCTTGGTCAGCGTGATGCACGCCAATAATGAAATTGGCACCATTAATGATGTCGCCGCGATTGGCGAAGTATGTCGTGCTAATGGCGTAGTGTTTCACGTTGATGCGGCGCAGACGGCAGGTAAGGTTGTTATTGATATGGCGACCATGAAGATCGACTTGTTGTCGATGTCTGCTCATAAAATGTATGGTCCCAAAGGGATTGGTGCACTGTATGTGAGCCGCAAGCCGCGCATTCGCCTGGAGGCGCAAATGCACGGTGGTGGTCACGAGCGCGGCATGCGTTCAGGTACTTTGCCAACCCATCAAATAGTGGGTATGGGCGCAGCCTGTGAACTCGGCCGCTTAGAAATGGCCCAAGATACTGAGCATGCTTTAGCGTTGCGTAATCAGTTTTGGGATGGCCTAAAAGACATGGAACAGGTGTTTGTAAACGGTGATTTTGAACAGCGTTTGCCGGGTAACCTCAACGTTAGCTTGGCCTTTGTTGAAGGTGAATCGCTGATTATGTCGCTGAAAGACCTCGCGGTGTCATCGGGCTCGGCCTGTACTTCAGCGAGCTTGGAACCGTCGTATGTGCTGCGTGCGCTGGGTTTGAACGACGAGCTGGCACACAGCTCACTGCGTTTCTCTTTTGGCCGCTTTACCACGGCAGAGGAAGTTAACTACGCGATTAAACAGGTACGCGCAGCAGTGGAAAAATTACGGGAATTGTCGCCTTTGTGGGATATGTACCAAGACGGCGTCGATTTAGACAGTATTGTATGGGCAGCTCACTAAGCTGTTCAGATTGAGAGGACGAGATCATGGCCTATAGCGAAAAAGTACTCGATCATTACGAGAATCCACGTAACGTCGGTAAGTTTGACGACAGCGCGGATGAGATCGGCACCGGTATGGTCGGCGCGCCGGCTTGCGGTGACGTAATGCGTCTGCAAATCAAGGTGAATGAGCAGGGTGTTATTGAAGATGCCAAGTTCAAAACCTACGGTTGCGGCTCGGCAATTGCGTCTAGCTCACTACTCACTGAGTGGGTTAAGGGCAAGACCCTTGACGAAGCGGCGCAAATTAAAAACACCGAAATCGCTCAAGAATTGGCGCTGCCACCAGTGAAAATTCACTGTTCAGTCTTGGCCGAAGATGCGATTAAGGCTGCGGTTGCTGACTACCGTCACAAACGAACCGTATCCTGATTTGATCGCTCGCATTAGACATTAGGGGAGAGTGCATGCCAATTTCAGTAAGCAGTGCAGCAGCTAGTCACATCAAAAAGCAAATGCTCGGCCGTGGCCGGGGTTTGGGAATTCGCATTGGTGTGCGGACTTCCGGCTGCTCCGGTATGGCCTACGTATTGGAGTTTGTCGACGAGCCTCAAGCCGAAGATCAGGTTTTTGAAAAAGACGGCGCGGCGGTGTATATCGACCCTAAAAGCATGGTTTATTTAGACGGCACCGAGTTGGACTTTGTTAAAGAAGGTCTCAATGAAGGCCTGAAATTTAACAACCCCAATGTGTCGGCTGAGTGTGGCTGCGGTGAGAGCTTCACCGTCTAGCGGCCTGCTGGCTGGCCAATACCTATGTCTGTATTTAATCCCCAAGAAAATTACTTTGTGCTGTTGGCGGTGCCTCAGGCTTATGAACTTGATATCTCGGCCCTGACCAACAGTTATCGCGCGCTGCAGCGCGAGGCCCACCCCGATCGTTTTGCCAGTGGCTCCGAGCGTGATTTGCGCATGGCGGTGCAACAATCCTCGCTTATCAATGAAGCATACGAAACCTTGGTGTCGCCCACGCGGCGGGCTGCCTATTTGCTGAAATTGGCGGGGGTGAACAGTGATATGTCCTCGACTACTTTTCAGGATCCAGCGTTTTTGATGCAGCAAATGCAGTTGCGCGAAGAGCTGTCAGAATTGCAGGATGCAAAAGATCCTGAGCAAGCGCTAGATGTATTTTATCGCGACCTTGATCAGGCGGCGAAGAGTCAGAAAGCGGCTTTTTCGCAATCGTATAATCAACAGCAGTTCGATTTGGCTTTGGCGGCTTATGCCAAGCTCCAGTTTTTAGAAAAACTGCGCAGCGAAGCTGAACTGAAAGAGAGCGAATTGCTCGACTACTGATAAAAGGCGTGAAAATCGCCGGGAGTTCAGAAACCACTTATGGCCTTGATGCAAATATCAGAACCTGGACAAACCCCCGAGCCGCATCAGCGTAAGCTGGCGGTGGGAATTGATCTGGGAACCACCAATTCGCTGGTTGCCAGTGTCCGCAATGCCCACGCAGATACCTTGGCAGACCTCGGTGGCGAGCATCTGTTGCCGTCGGCTGTGTATTACGCTGAGACCGGAGAAACCCTAGTGGGCGCGGCCGCCTTGGCAGGCGCAAGTGCCGATCCTCGCAATACCCTGATGTCCGTAAAGCGCTTTATGGGGCGCTCCTTTGCTGATTGCTCGGCGGCTTCCGGGGCAGAAATGCTGCCCTATGAATTGCTGAATCAGGGGCAAGATATGGTCAAAATTCGCACTCGTGCTGGTGATATATCGCCGGTGCAAGTGTCGGCAGAAATTTTAAGGAGTCTCGTCGCTCGGGCGGCTGAGACGCTCGGTGGCGAGCTGACGGGTGCGGTTATTACCGTACCTGCTTACTTTGACGACGCTCAGCGTCAAGCGACTAAAGACGCTGCTAAAATTGCCGGAATTCACGTGTTGCGGCTGCTCAATGAGCCAACTGCCGCGGCAGTGGCTTACGGCCTTGATCAGCAAGATGAAATGGCGATTGCGGTATTTGATTTGGGTGGCGGAACCTTCGATATTTCGGTGTTGCAGCTCACCAAAGGGGTGTTTGAAGTGCTGTCTACCGGCGGCGATTCGGCTTTGGGCGGCGATGATTTCGATCATGCGATTGCCGACTGGTTTGTTGCTGCAACAGGTTTAGAAAATCTCGACATGTTTCAGCAGCGCAGCTTATTAACGGCTGCACGTCAGGCTAAGGAAGCCTTAAGTGATGCGGAAACTGTAAACGTGGTGTTAGGCGATTTGAGTCAAAGCCTTAGCCGCGAGCAGTTTAATAGCTTGGTTGACCCCTTGATCGACACGGCGATTCGCGCCTGCAAGCGCGCGCTGCGCGATGCTAAATTGCGCAGCGAAGACATCGCCAATGTGGTGATGGTCGGCGGCTCCACGCGGGTGCCCCGCGTGCGCGAGCGGGTAGCGCAGTGGTTTGGTCGCGAGCCATTAGTCGATTTAGACCCTGACCGGGTTGTTGCTTTGGGAGCGGCCCTGCAGGCGGACCAGTTGGTGGGGAATCGCAGTGGCGACGAAATGTTGCTGCTCGATGTGATCCCGTTATCCTTGGGTATCGAGACCATGGGCGGCCTGACGGAGAAGGTGATTCACCGTAACACCACAATTCCCGTGGCGATGGCACAGGAATTTACCACGTTTAAAGATGGTCAAACCGCCATGGCCATTCATGTGGTGCAAGGCGAGCGCGAGCTGGTTGAAGATTGTCGCTCGCTGGCGCGCTTTGAGTTGCAGGGTATTCCACCTATGGTGGCGGGCGCGGCCCGGATCAAAGTAAAGTTTCAGGTTGATGCCGACGGTTTGTTGCAGGTGTTTGCCACCGAAGAGAGTACTGGGGTCGAAAGCCATATTGCGGTGAAGCCTGCTTATGGTTTGAATGACACTGATATTGCCGACATGCTCAAGTCTTCTTGGGAGGCGGCGGCAGACGACAAAGACGCCCGCGCTCTGCGTGAGCAGCAAATTGAAGCGGACGCCTTGTTACAGGCTTTGTCAGCGGCGCTGTTGCAAGATGGCGAAGCCATGCTTAGCGAGGCGGAGCAGCAGGATTTATTGGCTAAAATGGAGGTTTTGCACCACGAGCGTGAGCAGGGGACTGTGGCCAGCATTGCCAAGCATATTGAAATCGTTGGCAAGGCCAGTGAGTTGTTTGCCGAGCGGCGTATGGACGCCAGTATTAACCAAGCACTCGCCGGCCGGCGAGTAGACGAATTGTAAGGATGTCACGATGCCGCGCATCATAGTATTGCCAAACGAAGCACTGTGCCCTGAGGGCGACGTAATTGAAGCCTCCAGTGGCGAAACCATTTGCGATGTTATGCTCGCTAATGGCATACACATCGAGCATGCCTGCGAGAAATCCTGTGCCTGCACGACCTGCCATGTCATTGTTCGCGAGGGTATAGAGTCGCTGAATGAGGCCGACGAGCTTGAAGAAGATATGTTAGATAAGGCTTGGGGCTTAGAGCCGGATTCGCGTCTCAGCTGTCAGGCTGTGGTAACCGATCGCGACTTGGTGGTCGAGATTCCGCGCTACACGATTAACATGGTGTCTGAACAACATTAATGGCCCGCAGGGCGTGTGCTTAAAGAGAGGCTGGGTATGGGCTTGAAGTGGACAGATGTACTGGATATTGGGATTGAGTTGGCAGAGAAATTCCCCAATGTTGATCCAACTTACGTTAATTTCGTCGATTTGCGGCAATGGGTGATTGAACTCGACGATTTTGATGATGACCCAAAGCGCAGCGGTGAAAAAGTGCTTGAAGCGATTCAAACCGCGTGGCTCGACGAGCAAGATTAAGTTTCAAGGCGACGGCATAGGGTTAATTCCGGTAGAAAAACCATTCTGGGCCGAAACCCATGCCATATCCCGCTGTCTGAGCCTCACTCGCGTACCTATTTGACTCTAATACGCGTATAATTCGACGATTTTTCGCGCCGGGTAAATTACCCTTTGTTATTGTTCTACTTTTTGGAGAAAGACCGATGGGCGTTCAACGCACCCTTTCCATAGCCAAGCCTGATGCTGTTAGCAAAAACGTTATTGGTGAAATTTACAGCCGTTTTGAAAAAGCCGGTTTACGAATTGTTGCAGCTAAAATGCTGCGTTTAAGCCGCGATCAAGCTGAAGGCTTCTATGCTGAGCACAAAGGTCGTCCTTTCTTCCCAGCGCTGATTGATTTCATGACTTCTGGTCCTGTAACTGTGCAAGTTCTGGAAGGCGAAGGCGCGGTATTGAAAAATCGCGACCTGATGGGTGCAACCAACCCTAAAGAAGCTGCTGCGGGCACTATCCGCGCTGATTTCGCTGAATCTATTGATGCCAATGCGGTACATGGTTCTGACTCAGAAGAATCGGCAGCGCGGGAAATTGCGTTCTTTTTCGCTACCAGTGAGCTGTGCGACCGCGTTTAAGTAGGTTCACACTCATTGCAGGGCACGATAATGGCATCAGAAAATCAAACCGAAACCACCGAACTTGTGCAGCAGCCCCGAGTAAATTTACTCGGCATGTCGCGCAAGAATATGGAGGCTTACCTCAGCTCTATTGGTGAAAAGCCATTTCGTGCTCAGCAGATCCTCAAGTGGATACACCACTCGGGGATCGACAATTTTGATGAGATGACCAATCTCGGCAAACCCTTGCGGGCTAAGCTTCAGGAGCTTGCTGAGATTCGTCCTCCCACGGTGGTTAAACAACTCGACTCTATCGATGGAACCCGTAAATGGGCGGTAGAAGTGGGTGGTAATAATCTTGTTGAGACTGTTTTAATTCCCGACGGCCAACGCGGCACCCTATGTGTGTCCTCTCAGGTTGGCTGTAGTCTGGATTGCAGCTTTTGCGCAACGGGCAAACAGGGCTTTATGCGCGACCTTACTGCCGCCGAAATTATAGGTCAGGTGTGGTTGGCGATTAAATCCTACGACGGCTTTAATAGTGGCAATAAGCGCATCGTGACTAATGTGGTCATGATGGGGATGGGTGAGCCGCTGCTGAATTTCGACAATGTGGTCGAAGCGATGAGCTTGATGCTCGACGACTTCGGTTATGGTTTGTCAAAGCGCCGGGTAACCCTCAGCACCTCTGGTGTGGTGCCCATGTTGGATAAGCTCGGGGATGTGTCGACCGTATCGCTGGCCATTTCACTGCACGCGCCCAATGACGAATTGCGCAGCCAGTTAGTGCCCATTAATAAAAAATACCCCATTGCCGAATTGCTTGCGGCAAGTAAGCGCTATATTGCCAAACAAGATGATACTCATCGTGTTGTAACCATTGAATACACTCTGATTGCAGGAGTGAACGACGGTGTCGAGCATGCCAAAGAGTTGGCCGAGGTGTTGCGAGACTTGCCGTGCAAAGTTAATTTAATCCCCTTTAATCCGTTTTCTCTATCGGACTATAAGCGTCCAAGCAATAATGCGGTGAACCGTTTTTGGCTGGTAATGACCGAGGCGGGTTATGTAACGACCGTGCGGACCCCGCGGGGCGATGATATTGACGCCGCCTGTGGCCAGTTAGCTGGTCAGGTTCAAGACCGTACCAAACGCAGTGAGCGTCATCGCCAAAAGGCAGAGCTAGCGCAGCCAATTCGTCTAGTTTAAATTTTTAAAGGGAGCGTACTGCATGTCGTGGTTAAGAATAAAAGGCATCACCGTATTAGCCCGGGTCTTGTTTGTCGTGGTCGCTGCAGCATCGATACATGGCTGCGTAACGACCAAAAATGGAGGCTTTGCCTCTAAAAAAGACGAACAAAAGGCCTTTGATACATCTCTTCAGCTAGCACGGAATTATATTTCCCAAGGCAACTGGAATCAGGCCAAGCGTCATTTGCAGTATGTAGAAGAAAAAGACAAAAACAACCCGGAAACATTAGAAGCTTTAGCGCTGGTATTTCAGAATACCGGCGAGCTGGAAATGGCAGAAAAATACTATCAGCGCTCAATTGCCATGGCGCCGAAAGTGTCTCGGGTTCGCAATAATTACGCGGCTTTTTTGTACGCGCGAGGTCGTTATGCAGAAGCGGCGAGCCAGCTCGAAGTAGTGGTGCAGGAATTGCTCTACGAAAAGAGGGTTGAGGCGTTTGTCAATCTCGGGCGCTGTTATATGCAATTGAACGAACTGCCAAAAGCTGAGGAAGCATTCAAGCGCGCATTTTTGATGCAGGGTGACGACGCCAATGTCCTGATGTCGTTAGCCGAAGTGTATTTCCGCATGGGCCGTTTTGCCGAAGCCCAGCGCTATTACGATGCGTTTCGCACTAAAAATGTCAATCAATCAGCGAGTGCGCTGTGGTTAGGGATCCGCCTCGCCGATAAATTTGATGACAAGGATACCCATGCGAGTTTTGCCTTGGCACTGAAGAATTTATACCCTAAGTCTGAAGAGTACCTATTGTATAAAGTGTATATGCAGCAGGGTAACAGTGAAAGCCGTTAAGGAATCTTAAATGCCGGGAAAAGATGATTACTACCCGGGGCCACCGGGTTCGGTTTTACATGATGCGCGGATGAGCGCAGGTAAGTCTGTGCTCGAAACGGCTGAAGCGTTAAATCTACTTAATAGTTATGTAGAGGCGCTAGAAAACAATGATTACTCGCGGTTTAACTCGCCGCTGTTTGCGCGCGGTTATATTAAAAGTTATGCCCGCTATATGGGCTTGGATGAAGAACCCCTGCTAAAAGATTGTGACCGAATTTGTCGGCGCGAAGAAGATAACAAAGACCATACACCGACTCGTCCACAAGGTATTGCCAAGGCGCCGGGTAATGCGCCGCTGATATCAGCATTGCTGATATCACTGTTTTTGTGGTGTGTAGCGATATGGGTGTTTGGTGGTAAGTCCGAGCCGGAGTTGGCTATACATGTCTTGGCTGAGCGCTTTGTCCCCCTGAGCGCAATTGAGGTTGAACCCTCGTTGGGTGAGGTGCTGTTGGCTTCTAAAGGTGACGGGCTCAGTGTCGAGACGCCCACTTCTCAGCACAGTGGTCCTGCTCAGACCGCTGAATTGAAGTTTGAGTTTGTCGAGGCCGTTTGGTTAGAACTGCGTGATTTTCACAATAATATTGTGGTGAGCGGCGTACAGGAAAAGGGCGAAAAACTGCGTTTTGATGTTCAGGGCCCCGTCACGATCAGTTTAGCGTATTGGCCGGCTGTAATTAGTGAATATAACGGCCAGGAAATTGAGTTGAAGTCTTTGGTAAATAGTAACGCAGTGCGTGTACAGGTAGGTGAATTATGAAAATGGCCTCTCCGATAAAGCGTCGAGTATCTCGGCAGATTCATATCGGTAATGTCGCCGTGGGTGGCGATGCGCCGATATCTGTGCAGAGTATGACTAACACTGAAACCTGCGATGTTGCCGCCACTGTAGCGCAAATTAAGCGCTTAGAAGCCGCCTGTGCCGATATCGTGCGGGTCTCGGTACCCAGCATGGACGCTGCTGAAGCGTTTCGTGAAATACGCAAGCAAGTGTCGGTGCCCTTGGTTGCCGATATCCACTTTGACCATAAAATTGCAATTAAGGTTGCCGAATACGGTGTGGATTGCCTGCGGATTAATCCGGGTAATATCGGCCGCGAAGACCGCGTGCGCGCAGTTATTGATGCTGCCAAATACCACAATATTCCGATTCGCATCGGCGTGAATGCCGGCTCTTTAGAAAAAGAATTACAGCGTAAATACGGTGAACCAACGCCAGAAGCTTTGGTGGAATCCGCCATGCGCCATATCGATATTCTCGATAAGTTGGACTTCCAACATTTTAAACTCAGCGTAAAGGCCTCTGACGTGTTTATGGCTGTTGCGGCCTACCGTCAAATTGCGGCACAAATTGATCAGCCACTGCACTTGGGCATTACCGAGGCAGGTGGTTTACGCGGTGGTACGGTTAAGTCGGCGGTGGGCTTGGGTTTACTGCTGATGGACGGCATTGGCGACACGATTCGTGTGTCACTGGCAGCTGACCCGGTTGAAGAAGTCAAAGTCGGCTACGAGATTCTTAAAAGCCTGAAACTGCGTACTAAAGGCATCAATTTTATTGCCTGTCCGAGCTGCTCGCGCCAGAATTTTGATGTTATTAGCACTATGAATGAGCTGGAAGCACGCCTTGATGACGTGACCATTCCCCTTGATGTGGCGGTCATTGGCTGTATCGTCAACGGTCCGGGTGAGGCGAAAGAAGCTGAGATCGGTTTGACTGGCGGTACGCCTAATAATTTAGTCTATGTGGCGGGTAAGCCTGACCACAAAGTGAAGAACGAAGGCTTGGTGGATCATCTTGAAAAATTGATTCGGGAAAAGATTGCCGTTAAAGCCGAACAGGAAAAAGACCTTATAGCGCGCAGCTAAGGCTTTTCACATTTATTTAGCAGTGCTGCAGCAGCGGCAAACAGGAATCAGTTTTGGCACGTATACAATCGATTAGGGGCATGAACGATATTCTGCCCACAGAAACGCCGCTGTGGCAGTATCTGGAAGGCCGCATTCGCGATGTGCTTAGCCGCTATGGCTATAGTGAAATTCGCTTCCCTATCGTAGAGCATACCGAGCTTTTCAAACGCTCTATTGGTGAAGTGACCGATATCGTTGAAAAGGAAATGTATACCTTTGAAGACCGTAATGGCGATAGTTTAACCCTGCGCCCTGAAGGTACAGCCAGCTGCGTGCGTGCCTGCGATCAGAATGGCCTGTTGCACAATCAGCTACAACGGCTTTGGTATGCCGGTCCAATGTTTCGCCATGAGCGCCCGCAAAAGGGCCGCTTGCGCCAGTTTCACCAGGTTGGCGTAGAGACCTTTGGCATGACAGGGCCAGATATTGATGCTGAGTTGATTCTGCTTAGCGCGCGTTTGTGGCGAGAACTCGGTATTAGTGATGCCCTGACCTTAGAGCTAAACAGTATTGGTAATGCAGAGTCGCGTGCCAATTATCGGCAAGCCTTGGTCGACTATTTATCTGGCTTTAAAGACGACCTAGACGAAGATAGCTTGCGCCGTCTTGGCAGTAATCCACTGCGTATACTCGATACCAAAGACCCCAAGACCCGCGAAATCTTGGGGGCCGCGCCGGTGTTGGCCGATTACCTTGATGCGGTCTCTAAAGCCCATTTTGACGGTTTGTGCGCGCGCCTTGACGCTGCAGGAGTGCCCTATAAGCTCAATCCGCAGTTAGTGCGCGGACTGGATTATTACGGCCTGACAGTGTTTGAATGGACCACTGACAAACTCGGCGCGCAGGGCACTGTATGTGCTGGTGGCCGTTACGACGGCTTGGTTGAACAGTTGGGCGGCAAGCCAACCCCGGCGGTGGGCTTTGCGATGGGTATTGAGCGCCTGTGTTTATTATTAGAAACCCTCGCGGTAGCACCAGCCATGCCAGCCTTGGCCGATGTTTTTATCGTTTCTGTTGGTGACAGTGCCGAAATTGCGGCCTTAAGTCTTGCTGAAGCGATACGCACTGCGATACCAACCGCGCGAGTAGTCATTAATTGCGGGGGCGGAAGCTTTAAAAGCCAGTTTAAAAAGGCGGATAAAAGTGGTGCAGCGCTGGCGATTGTACTGGGTGAAGATGAGCTGGCCCAGGGGCACGCGGCGGTAAAATCACTGCGCGATAGCCAAAGTGAACAACAGTTTGTGGCTTTGGCCGAATTGCCTGATTATATTGGCAAACATTTTTTTACTAAGTTTTAACATACTATTTTAAGGCACTGCCTACGTCGGAGAGGAAGTTAAGTGGAAACGTTTCGTACAGAAGAAGAACAAGTCGAAGCCATTAAAAGATGGTGGCAGGAAAACGGTAAATCGACGGTTTTCGGCATTGCTCTAGCATTGGCCATTGTTTTTGGATGGAAGGGTTGGCAGGGGCATGTCAAAGATCAGGGCGCAGAAGCCTCCGCTATTTTCGACAATTTAATGATTGCCGACGCGGCCGTGCAGCGCGATGGCACTAGTCGCAATACGGCTGAGCATTTGGCCAATACCTTAAAAGACCAGTACGGCAATTTGAGCTATGGTCAGTTTGCTGCTTTATACAAAGCAAAATACGCGGTGCAAGATGGCGAGTATGACGTGGCGGCCAGTGAGTTGGAATGGGTGCTGGATCAAGGTCCGGAGCCGGTATTAAAGGCGCAGACGCAAGTGCGTTTGGCGCAAGTGCGCTTTGCACTTGACGACCATGCCGCGGCCTTAGCTTTGTTAAAGGATGTTGCCAGCGGCGGTTACGCCGCTCAGGCAGCTGAACTACGTGGTGATATTTTGTTTGCTCAAGGCGACAAGCCTGGCGCATTAAGTGCGTATCAGCAGGCTAAAGTTTTGGCGCGGGAGCAGGAAGTGCCGAGCAATAACGCGTTGCTAGACTTGAAAATCAGCGACTTAAGTGTTGCCGTTACTACTGAAAAAGGAACTAACTAATGGTTTTTATTCGTAAGCTCAGCCTTGTACTGGCTACGCTGATGGTTGTTGCCTGTGCTTCGGACCCGACCAGTCGTGAGCCCGCTAGGCTCACTGATTTTAAAGCCGAGAAAAAACTGAAAGAAGCTTGGTCTTATTCGCTAGGCGACGGCCAGGCTGAGGCTTTCCATCGGATTACCCCGGTAATTGATGGAGAGGAAATTTTTATTGCCTCATCCAATGGCAAGATTGCTGCGCTAAATAAAGTAACTGGCAAAAAAATCTGGAAGAAATCCCACGATTTGCGGATCTCGGGCGGCATTGGTGTGTCAGGCACTATGCTGTTCGTCGGCACCTCTGACGGCGAAGTGGTGGCTTTAGATCGTCTGACAGGCCAAATAATTTGGACGACACCGGTTAATAGCGAAGTACTAAGTGCGCCGCAAAGTGACGGCGACGTTGTCGTTGCTCAAACCTACAGTGGTGAAGTTCACGCTTTTAATATTAGCGACGGCAAGCCCCTTTGGAATTACATATCACAAGTGCCGCGCCTTACTTTGCGTGGCACCAGCACCCCAACAATTGTGCGCGGCGTGGTTATGGTTGGCTTTGCCAACGGCCGTGTAGTGGCTTTTGATATCGAAAATGGCGCGGTACGCTGGGAACAGCGAATCTCTGTTCCTCAAGGAAGCACAGAAATTGAGCGTTTAGTTGATGTCGACGGCCGTTTATTGGTCATGGAAGACGACCAAACAGTCATTGCCACAGGCTACCAGGGTCAGATTATGGCAATCGATATTGGCAGTGGTCGCCCACTGTGGGGCAAAGAAACCTCAAGCTATGTTGGCGCGGCAAGTGCTTTAGGTAATATTTATGTCGTTGCTGCCGATGGCAGTGTGAATGCCCTCGATGGCAATGGCCAAGGTGCACGCTGGACTCAAACGTTGTTGGCTCGTCGCGAGTTAACCGAGCCCGTGGCCTTTGACGGTGCGATTGGCGTAGGCGATTTTGAAGGTTATTTGCATATGTTAGCTCAGGTCGATGGCCATTTAATTGCGCGCACCCGAGTAGATAGCGACGGTCTGCGTGCGCCTATGATCGCTGACGGTAAATTATTATACGTTTATGGAAATAGCGGTGAGCTTGCTGCTTATAAACTGCAAGACCTGTAATTCTTTTGATTAGTTTTATACCGGCTTAGCGCCGAGCAGAGTTGTAAAATATTATGGTTCCAGTAATCGCCTTGGTAGGCCGACCCAATGTTGGCAAATCAACTCTGTTTAATCGGCTGACAAAAAGCCGAGATGCATTGGTGGCAAATTTTCCCGGTCTCACCCGTGACCGGAAATACGGTGAGGCCTGTCATGGCAGTCGTCGCTATATTGTGATCGACACTGGCGGTATTAACGGCGATGAAGAAGGCATAGATGGACCTATGGCCCAGCAGTCTCTGCAGGCCATTGATGAAGCCGATGCGGTATTGCTGATGCTGGATTCTCGCGCTGGCTTAATGCCGGCCGACGAAGGTTTAATCAAGCATCTGCGCAGCTGCTCCAAGCCCGTGTTCTTTGTTGCGAATAAGGTTGACGGCGTAGATGCTGAAGTGGCCAAGGCTGAGTTTTACAAAACCGGCGCGGAGCACATCTACCCCCTAACGGCTACCCAGGGCAAAGGCGTGCGGGCCTTAATGAGCGACGTCCTTGCCAAGTTCTCTCAAGAGGCCGAAGACAAGCCGGCGGCATTGGCCACAGGTAAAAAAATCGCGATAGTCGGTCGGCCAAATGTGGGTAAATCTACCTTGGTTAACCGTATGTTGGGTGAAGATCGGGTGGTGGTTTACGACCAGCCGGGTACGACCCGCGACAGTGTTTATATTAACTATGAGCGCGAAGGCGAAGACTATACCCTGATTGATACGGCGGGTATTCGCAAGCGCAAGCATATTTCCGAAGCGGTAGAGAAATTCTCTATTGTTAAAACGCTGAAGGCGATAGATGACGCGCATGTTGTCATTCTGGTGATGGACGGTCGTGAGAGTATCGTTGATCAAGATTTACATTTACTCGGCCAGGTGGTGGATTCTGGGCGTGCGGTAGTGGTTGCCATCAATAAGTGGGACGGTCTCACCGCCGATCAGAAAAATCATATAAAAAGCGAATTAGATCGTCGTTTGCAGTTTATTGATTTTGCCGAGATTCACTTCATTTCGGCATTGCATGGTACGGGTGTTGGTCATTTGTATGAGTCGGTTGAGAAGGCCTATGAATCGGCGACTCGGCAATTACAAACCCGAATGCTCACCACTATTTTGGAAGGCGCAGTGCACGGCCATTCGCCACCAATGATCAATGGGCGCCGTATTAAACTGCGTTACGCCCACCCTGGTGGTCAGAACCCGCCGATCATTGTTATTCACGGCAACCAGACTGAAAAAGTGCCTAGTAGTTATACGCGTTACTTGGAGAAGGTATTCCGTCGTGAATTGAAGATGATGGGTACGCCAATCAAAATTGAGTATAAAACCTCGGAAAACCCCTTTGAAGGCAAGAAAAATGTGCTGACAAAGCGACAAATAGAGCACAAACAACGCTTGAAGAAATTTACCGAAAAGAAGTCGAGCAAGAAGAAAAAATAGCGTATTTGTCGGCTAATGATCAATTGCATTAGGGGCTTAAGCTGCGAATCTTACGCCTCTATGTATATCTAAATTATGATGTCTGATTCCTCTACTAATACTTTTAAGCCTGATCTCGATAGCCCTAAACATATTGCGGCCTTTGTCGATGCTTTCTATGCGCGTCTACTTGCCGACGCGAGATTAGCCCCTATCTTTATCGATGTGGCGAATATCGACATCAGTGAACACTTTCCCCGTATTCAAGCGTACTGGCAAAAGCTGTTATTAGGTGATAACGAATACCAACGCCATACGATGAATATTCATCGGCAGTTACATGATAAAAAGGCCTTACAGGCCAGTGATTTCGATCAGTGGCTGCACTATTTTATCGTGACGGCTGATGAGAACTTTAGCGGTGAAAAAACCGAGCGCGCCAAGCGAGTTGCCAGTAGCATTGCGGCGAATATGGCTAAGGCTTTGGACGTCTGAGGTGAGCTTGCAATATGCTGTACGGGAGACGGTAGACGCTAAAAGCATCGGGTGTCCGAGGTCGGACGTCAAAGCCTTCCTGCCAGACATTTCTTAGCGTCTCCCGTCTCCCGTTCAGCGCACAGCGCACAGCGCACAGCAGCCACACCGTCACTCTTGGGGCTCGGGCAGCCTAACAATATAAATAGAGACCGCAGCGGCAATCACTATCATCGTCACTGAAACCCACATAATCTTCACGATTAAAAATGCGCTACTCAAAATCATAATCCACAGCATACAGAGTATGAGTACTTTAATGCGTCGTGGAATGCCCTGTCCGTCTAAAAAATAACAAATATACCGGCCCCACCAGGGATGCTCCGTCAGCCAAACATAAAAACGCGGTGAGCTGCGTAAAAAACAGGCGGCGCTGAGCAATAAAAAAGGTGATGTCGGCACCACCGGCAGCAGCAAACCAATCATACCTAACACAAAGGAAATCCAGCCTATGCTGAACAGCGCATAGCGAACAATGGGGTTGCGGTGTTGGTATGGGGCTTTCGGCGGCATTGTCGGTCCTATAAGAAGCGGCTGGGCATGATCGTTTTTGTCAGCGACTTGATCAGCAGCGACATTGTCTGATTTTGGCGGCCCAGAGATACTCCTTACAGAATATCTCATTCCGGGCGACGCTGTTGTAACAATCGTTTTGTTAACAATTAAGGCGCGCCTTGGAATTTACCGGATTTAACTGTGAAGGAGAAATCAGATGGCTGCATCGGCTGAAGTGCTTAGCCAGGCCTTTACCCTCGGGTACACGTATACCCGTTCGACAGGGCCTATTGTCGGTCAGTTCCTGACCTCATTGCGCAATCGCAAAATGGTGGGTATTAAAGCTAGCGATGGCAAGGTACTCATGCCTCCGGTAGAGTTTGATCCAGTCAGTGCTGCAGCCCTGACTGAATTTGTCGATCTTCCCGACAGTGGTGTGGTCAAGACCTGGTGCTGGGTTAGTCATCCCCGCAAAGCTCACCCTGGTGATAAGCCTTTTGCTTGGGCAATGATCCAGCTTGATGGTGCCGATACCCCCATGCTGCATTGGGTCGACGCCGGTGAAGAAGCGGCAATGAGCACGGGCATGCGCGTTAAAGTGCGCTGGGCCGAAGAGACCAAGGGATTGATGGGCGATATCAACGGTTTTGTGCCTGAGGCCGTGGCCTTATTGGGCGAATTAAAACCGAACGACGCAACTGACACCATCACCGGTATGGAAGCGCCTATTTATCTTACCTATAACTTTACGGCAGGCAAGGCGACGGCCCTGTATTTGCACTCAGTTAAAAAAGGCCAGTTGGTAGGTCAGCGCTGCCCTAATTGCCGCAATGTCTATATTCCACCGCGCGGCTCTTGTGCAGCCTGCGGCGTGCCCACAGTAGAAGAAGTGGTGCTGGGCAATAAGGCAACGGTCGAGTCTTTCACCATTGTTTATATCCCAATTCCTGGCAACCCTATTAAACCGCCTTATGTTATTGCCAACCTCGTTTTGGATGGCGCTAATTTAAGCTTCCTGCATTTGCTTAGCGAATGTAAGAACGAAGATGTGCGCATTGGTATGCGGGTCGAGGCAGTGTGGAAGCCCGAGGAAGAGTGGGGTTATGCCATGGAAAATATTCAATATTTCAAACCGCTTGATGAGCCAGACATGGCGGTTAGTGAAATCGGTAAATTAATCGACGGGGGCAAATAAGATGCGTGATGTTGCGATAGTTGCCTTTGCGCAATCTAATTGCCAGCGCGATGCTGGGGCGCAAAACGAAGTAGAACTGATTATGCCGGTGCTGCAAGAAGTTTATAAGCAGGCCGGGATCACCAATGCACAAGACGTCGACTTTACCTGCTCTGGTAGTTGTGATTACCAGCAGGGCGCGGCATTTGCTTTTGTTGCGGGCGTCGACGCCTTGGGCGCGGTGCCGCCGATTAAAGAATCTCACGTTGAAATGGACGCGGCATGGGCGCTTTATGAAGCGTGGTTAAAAATTCAAATGGGTCACGCGGAATCCGCGCTGCTCTACGGCTTTGGCAAGTCATCGCCGGGTGAACTGCCCATTGTCTTGTCCCAGCAGCTCGACCCCTACTACCTAGCGCCACTGTGGGTAGATACCATCGCCTTTGCCGCGATGCAGGCTCGCACGATGTTGGACTCCGGTGCTATCACCGAATTAGACATGGCCGAAGTGGTTGCCCGCTCGCGTAATAACGCGCTGAGTAATCCCTACGCCCAGCTAAAAAATGACGGTGATGCGGCAAGTCTACTGGACGAACCCATGTATATGTCGCCATTGCGTCGCCACGATTGCTGCCCAATCTCCGACGGTGCCTGTGCAATGATTATTTGCACGGTAGAAAAAGCCAAAGAGTGGGGCAAGCCCTACGCTGTGATTAAAGGTATTGACCATCGCATTGAGACTCACCATATCGGCTCGCGGGATTTGCGCCGCTCAGTGTCGACCGAAATTGCCGGTAAAGCGGCTGGTGTGGCAAGCGGCCCAGTGGATGTTGCTGAGTTGTACGCACCCTTTAGTCATCAAGAAATTATTCTCAAGCAGGCGCTTGGTTTGAGCGACGACACCGTGATCAATCCTTCGGGCGGCGTATTGGCAGGCAATGTGATGATGGCGTCGGGCTTGTCTCGCATTGGCGAAGTTGCCATGCGTATTATCCGCGGCGAAGCCAAGCGTGGGGTTGCTCACGCGACTTCGGGGCCGTGCCTACAACAAAATCTGGTTACCGTATTGGAGGCGAAATAATGGCCCAGTTAGCAGCGGTTGTTGGCGTAGGCCAAACAAAATATAAAACCAAGCGTAAAGACGTTTCTATTGCCGGTCTGGTGCGCGAGGCGGCAGTGGCCGCACTGGAAGACGCAGACCTTACTTGGAACGATATCGACGCGGTTATTCTCGGTAAAGCGCCAGATATGTTTGAAGGAATCGTGATGCCTGAGCTGTATCTCACTGATGCTTTGGGCTGCAACGGTAAGCCAATGTTGCGGGTGCACACGGCGGGCTCCGTCGGCGGCTCAACCGCGATAGTGGCGGCGTCCTATGTGCAAAGTGGCGTGTTTAAACGCATATTAACTGTGTCGTTTGAGAAGCAGTCAGAGTCGAATGCGATGTGGGCATTATCCAATCCACAGCCGTTTTCACCGCATTTAAATGCCGGTGCTGGTGGCTATTTTGCGCCGATTATTCGCGAGTATATGCGCCGTTCCGATGCGCCCTATGACGCGGGTATTAAAGTCGCGGTGAAAGACCGTCTACACGGGGCAAAAAACCCCTTAGCCCATTTGCAGCTGCCTAATATCACTATGAAAGAAGTGGAAGACAGCCCCATGCTGTGGGAGCCATTGCGCTTTTTGGAGGCCTGCCCGTCTTCCGACGGCGCCTGTGCCATGATTATTGCCAATGAAGAGTTGGCGACGAAATCACCCCGTAAGCCCGCCTGGATTCGCGGCACCGCTATGCGCTCGGAGCCGACTATGTATGCCGGGCGTGAGCAGGTTAATCCTCAAGCCGGTATCGACTGTGCTAAAGATGTTTATGCCCAAGCCGGTATTCATCATCCACGGAAAGACCTAGATTGCGCTGAAATTTACGTGCCGTTTTCATGGTATGAGCCAATGTGGTTAGAAAACCTCGGCTTTGCGGACGTTGGCAAGGGCTGGGCATTGACAATGAGCGGCGCCACCTCACTTGATGAGGGTGGTGATATACCTTGGAATTGCTCGGGCGGGGTCTTGTCATCAAACCCCATTGGCGCCTCAGGCATGATCCGCTTTGCCGAAGCCGCTCAGCAAGTCCGTGGCGAAGCTCACGGCCATCAAGTTGAGGGGGCAAAAACCGCACTTGGCCACGCTTATGGCGGCGGCGCGCAGTTCTTCTCAATGTGGGTAGTCAGTGCCGACAAGCCTTAATTGTTACTATTGGCACTGCCGGTCGCTGGCCTCGTCCCTTGGGAGGATGGCCAGTGCTGGCAGCGATTGCTACATTGGGCGCTATCGAAAAAGCTCTAATGACCGTTAACTACGTCAGCAATGATGCACTTAGCGGTAACAATAGTAATCACGCAAAACTGCAGGGCGCGACGATGTATCGCCTTGAAAATAAGAAAGGACTGCCTTATGGGAATGCACTTTAATCTTGCCGATTTATTCGAAGCCGTCGCCGACAAAGTACCTGAGCGCGAAGCCTTGGTTTGTGGTGATCGGCGCAGCAGCTTTGCGGCCTTAGATGCCGGTGCCAATCAAATGGCGCATTATCTTGCGGCGCAGGGTGTAAAAGCCGGTGATCATGTCGGTTTGTATATGTATAACTGCAGTGAGTATCTGGAAGCGATGCTCGCCTGTTTTAAAATTCGCGCGGTACCCATTAACGTAAATTATCGCTATGTAAAAGATGAATTGCTCTACATATTTGATAATGCCGACATGGTGGCCTGTATCCATCATCGCGAATTTATCCCCGCCATTGCGGAAGTTCGCGATGCGGCTAAAAAGTTGAAAATTTTTGTTTCTGTAGCCGATGAGACGAATGAAGACCTGTCTCTTATTGGCGCGGTTGATTATCACAAGGCTACCGAAAGCCAAAGTAAAGCTCGTGATTTTGCCGAACGCGCTGATGAGGACTACTTTATTCTCTATACCGGCGGCACCACAGGTATGCCCAAGGGCGTAATGTGGCCTCACAAGAACGTCTTTTTTGCTGCGATGGGGGGCGGTGGTCACTTCTCACCACGGGGGCCATGCGAAAAGCCTGAGGACATTCGCGAGCGGGTAATGGAAAACCCCTTGCGCGGAATCGCCCTAGCGCCATTGATGCACGGCGCCTCTTGGTGGTATGCCTGTATTCAATTGCTCGCTGGCAACACCCTGGTTCTCAATCACAATCGTTCTTTTGACGGCGATAAAGTGTGGCAAATTGTTGCCGATGAAAAAGTGCATGCGGTGCAGATTGTCGGCGACGCCATGGCTATTCCTCTGCTGGACAGCTTGGCGGCAAACCCAGATCGCTGGGATTTGTCCAATGTATTCAATGTGGGTTCTGGCGGCGCGATTTTTTCCGAGGCCAAACAAGAGGCCTTTAAAAAGTTTTTCCCTAATGTCTTTATCACTAATGCCTTTGGCTCCTCTGAGGGTGGCCAAATGGGGATGGACAACGGCAGCAAAAAAACCGCTTCCGGTTTAGGAAATGTCAGCCGCACCGATTATATGGATGTCATTGTTGAAGAGGAAGGTAAAGCACCGCGCCATGCTGAAATGGGTGAAACCGGTATTTTTGCTCGCGCGGGTTATATCCCTATGGGTTACTACAATGACCCCGTTAAAACGGCAAAAACCTTCTTGGAAGTGGATGGCAAGCGTTGGTTACTGACTGGCGACGCCGCTAAGCTGGAGGATGATGGTTCAATAACTGTATTTGGTCGGGGTTCTAACTGCATCAATAGTGGCGGCGAGAAAATCTTCCCCGAAGAAGTTGAAGTCGCGCTCAAAGCCCATGACGGTATTTTTGATGCACTTGTGGTCGGTGTTGCTGATGACCGATGGGGTAGTCGTGTTAGCGCCGTTATTCAGGCGCGTAAAGGTATAAAACTAGACCTCAATAATGTGCAAGAACACTGCCGTAAACATATCGCGGGCTATAAAGTCCCCCGCGAAATTCACCTTATTGAAGAGCTGCCACGTGCGCCAAGCGGCAAGCCAGATTACAAGACGGCCAAGGCTTTTGCCGAAAGCGGCAAGGGCGCAGTGGCTTAGGCGGGAGACGTTTGACGGGAGACGCTAATTTAAGAAGAAGCTCGCATGTCCGTCGGGTTTTGCGTCTCCCATCTCCCGTTCAGTATCGAGCAATAAGAAAACGGAGCGAATATGCCAACAGAATTAAACATTAGCACCAAACACTGCCTCGTAGAACAAGAGGGCAATGTTTTAATTGTTACCTTGAATCGTCCTGAGGCTAAAAATGCGTTTAGTTCAGAAATGCTGCTCGGTATGTACAAAGCGTGGCGCTTACTCGACGAAGACGACAATCTTTATTGCGCTATTATCACCGCCAAGGGCGATACCTTCAGCGCCGGTATGGATTTAAAAGTCGGCCCGGATAGCGACCAAGGCACCGCGGAAGAGTTTATGACTATTATGGCCACGGTACCCAATGTGCACTGGCAGGCGCTATTGCGGGAAAATCGCCCCTGTAAGCCTATTATTCTGGCGGTAGAAGGCTATGCGCTGGCGGGTGGCACCGAGATACTACAGGGCACCGATATTCGTGTGGCGGCGGAAGACGCCATCTTTGGCGTTACCGAAGTGGCTCGCGGCCTTTACCCTATGTCAGGCTCGACTATTCGCCTGCGCAAGCAAATTCCCTACTGCATAGCTGCAGAAATACTGCTAACAGGTGATCGTGTCAGCGCCCAGCAGGCATTGGAGTTTGGCTTAATCAACCGGGTGGTGCCCAAGGGTGAAACCCTGAATGAAGCCAAGAAATTTGCTGCTAAAATTTGCGCTAACGGTCCCTTGGCCGTGAAGGCAGTGGTGCGCTCGTTACGTGAGCACACCGAGCACCTAAGCGAAGACGAAGCCATGCAGAAATCCGATGAACTGGCTGGCCCGGTATTCGCTTCTAAAGATGCCAAAGAAGGTATGCGCGCTTTCAAAGAAAAGCGCCCAGCGGTATTTAAGGGCGAATAAAAATAGCTTAATGCGAGACGGGAGAGGGGAGACGCAAGGGCTCCTCTTCTCTGGTTTTAGCGTTTGCCGTCTCCCGTACAGCATCTCCCGTCATTTTGAGGTTTCCTATGTCCGGCCCCCTAAGTGGTATCCGCGTTATTGAAATGGCAGGCATTGGTCCTGCACCCTACGCCTGTATGTTATTGGCTGATCTGGGCGCCGAGGTTATTCGTATTGACCGCACCAGCGGTGGCGGTATGGGCGCGAACCCCGGCGATGTCACGGCGCGGGGGCGGCAGTCCATTGCCCTCGATCTCAAAAAGCCTGGTGCGGTCGATGTTGTATTGCAGCTCTTAGAACACGCCGACGTGCTTATTGAATGTTTCCGTCCCGGTGTCATGGAAAAGCTCGGGCTCGGCCCCGAGGTTTGCGCTCAGCGCAATCCGCGCCTGGTCTATGCGCGCATGACCGGCTGGGGACAAGACGGGCCACTGGCCAAAACCGCCGCCCACGATCTTAATTACATTGCGATAACTGGAATGCTCGACAGCCTTGGCAACGCCAATGAGGCGCCGCCGGTGCCCCTTAACGTCATTGGTGACCTGGGCGGCGGCTCCATGTTCTTGTTGTTGGGAATATTGTCGGCTTTATTAGAACGTCATCAATCTGGGCGTGGCCAAGTTATTGATGCTGCCATTTGTGACGGCGCAATTTCATTACTCAGCACCATTCACGGTCTGAAAGGCATTGGCTATTGGGAAAACCAGCGCGAGCAAAATTTACTGGATGGCGGCGCGCCGTACTACCGAAATTACCTCTGCAAAGATGGCCGCTCGGTGTCAGTCGGCGCGGTAGAGCCGCATTTCTATGCGCAGCTTCTAGACAAGCTCGAGCTTGACTTTGACGCCACCGACTATTTGAACCAAATGAATAAAGCGGCGTGGCCCGAGCGCAGAGCAGTGATGGCGGCGCGTTTTCTAGAGAAAACCCGCGAGGAGTGGTGTGCGATTTTCGCAGGTAGCGACGCCTGTTTTGCACCGGTCTTAGATCTAGATGAAGCGGAGACCTATGCCCATAATCAACATCGCCAAAACCTAGTGCGCCGCGATGGCGTTTTACAATCGGCACCCGCGCCACGGTTTTCGCGTACGCCGGGTGAACTCAAGCACGGCCCCATAGCAGAGGGGCAAGACTCCCGCGCACTGTTACAGCAGCTCGGCTTCGATACATCGGTAATTGCCGAGCTAATGGTGAACGGCGCCGTAAAACAGGCAGATTAAAATGTCCGAATCAGCAGCAATATTTTCAGCAGTTGTACAGCAGCGTCGCTCGGTGCGCAGTTTTTTGCCCGCGCCAGTAGACCGCGCAATATTAGAGGCAGTATTCACCTCCGCGCAACAGGCGCCCTCCAACTGCAACACCCAGCCTTGGCAGGTTGCTGTAGCAAGTGGTGAATCCATAGAACGGTTGCGCAATAAAATCCCACACGCCTTTAACAGCGGTGCCTGGACAATGGACTTTCCCTACGACGGCAAATACGCCGGTGTTTATAAAGAGCGGCAATACGCCGCCGCCGCAACATTGTATGGCGCAATGGGTATTAGCCGCGACGACAAAGTGGCCCGTAGCGAACAGTTTGCTAATAATTTTACCTTCTTTGGCGCGCCCCACGTCGCCTTTTTATTTTTACCCGAGGGCTTCGGCCTGCGCGAAGCTGCCGACTTGGGTATGTATGCCCAAACGCTTATGCTTAGCCTAACAGTCCATGGTCTAGCCAGCTGTCCGCAAACTGCCCTGAGCTTTAACTGCGACTTGGTGCGCGAGGAGCTCGGCATCGACCCTAGTCATAAACTCCTATTTGGCCTGTCATTTGGCTATGAAGACACCTGTGACTCAGTGAATAGCTGCCGAACTGAACGGGCAGCGTTGGCGGACTGCGTGCGATTTTATGATTAAGCAAGATGCTAGATGCTAAACGGGAGACGGGAGACGCTAGGGGTTTAGCATTTCTTGTCTCCCGTCTAGCGTCTCCCCTAATTGACGACATTACATAATCAGAGAAAGACTATGAGCGACACCGTTCTACAACAACTCGACGACGATGGCGTATTGCTGTTAACCCTCAACCGGCCCAAGAGGAAAAACGCCTTTAGTAATGAACAGTGGCTGGCGTTTCGCGATGCTTTAATTGCCGCCGGTGAGAACCCTGCCGTTGCCTGTGTGGTGATCACTGGGGCAGGCAGCGATTTTTCCTCTGGGGTCGATCTCAATGATTTTTCAGCGTCAGATGGCGAGCACCCCTTTGCGATATCGGCAAAGGCGCTGGTCGATTTCGATAAGCCTGTTGTGAGTGCCGCCTGCGGGGTTGCGGTAGGCGGCGGCGCGACCTTATTGCTGCATACTGATCTGATCTATGTTGGCGAGAGTCTGCGTTTACGCTTCCCGTTCACCGCATTGGGATTGGTGCCCGAGTGGGGCAGTAGCTACCAATTGCAGGCGATTATTGGTGCGCGTAAAGCCGCAGAACTGATGTACACAGCTGAGTGGATAAACGCCGAACGTGCAGTCAGCTTAGGTATTGCCACGGCTCAGTTTAGTGACGAGCAAGTTCTTGCCAAGGCAATGGGCAAAGCCCGGGAAATTGCCCAGTGGCCGGTCAATTCCCTCGTGGAAACCAAAAAATTAATGCGTAATGTTCACCGCGCGGCTATTCATTCCGCCATGAGCGGCGAGACCGAAGGCATGGCGCGCTTAGCCGGTAGCCCAGAAAATATAGAAGCGGTAATGGCCATTATGGAAAAGCGCAAACCCGACTTTAAACAGTTTAGGGAATAGACAAAGCCCGTTGTTGCGTAAGGCAATTTTCAGCCCCGCGCAGATTCAGTCATTAGCTTTTAAGTACTTACTGACGGTAATGGCTGGATTTCACTGCTCGCTGCGGAGTACCCCAGCGAGCGGCCTGAATGTCAAAAGCGGGACTTGCCGTAGTTCCCCATCTCAATTCAATTTCCTATATGGACGGTTTCAGAACCGATGCACACGTATAACAAGGTTTGGCAGTTGTCACCTTGTTTACATAAAGCCGCAAACAGAGCGCCAAACACCTCAGGCAACTGCTAATGGTGTTAGGGCTGATCGTAGTGCCCACCAATAGCGAAGATATAAATGGACTTATCATCGAAACAATATATCAAACGGTCTTTCTGCGAGATTCGTTTTGACCAAAGGCCCGAGAGATTGTGCTTGAGCGGTTCAGGCTTGCCTAGACCGGATGAAGGATCATCAGATTGGAGCATTTCCTTGAGTAATTTACAGAGCGCCTTGTGCAGCCGTTTGTCCGTTTCGCGCATGCTTTCATACGCTTCCCAGGTATTACCCTCAAATACCAGTGATCTCATTCATCTGCTCGTCAGTCGGTTTGTAGCCTTGCCCGCGGGTATAGGTTTCAAGGGAGTCGGCAATTTGTTGCATGAGATTCTTGCTTTGGAGTACGTGCAGGGTTTCCTGCTCTCGTTCCCAGTCTTCGGCGCTCATTACAACAAAAGCCTCACCGGCTCGGCGAGTCACTTTGAGCGGTTCATGGCTACTAACTACTTGTTCTACAACGCTTTTAAGGTTCTCCCTAAATTTGTTTACGCTGATTGTGTCCATGAGGGCTGCCTTTATGTACGGAAATGCCGTACAAATATATACCAAAAGCCCTAATAAGGCCAAGAATCGAGGCCGCTTTTTCGTTGTAGACACAGGATGCATTAATTAATAGTCAAATTTTGCATCCTGAATTATTAGGTTCTAGTGGTTCTGCCCTACCTAATTTGCATTACGGCCGCTCCTCGATCTCATACATCTTGATGTTTGGCCTGCTTGTACTGGGCCTGATCCCAGTTTTATAGTGTCTTGCAGGCAATGACCAAGAAGAAACATAACGAGGCTAAACAGCTTCGCATGGAAAAAGCCACCGTGCTCGACTCGCTCGGCATAGCAACCCGTTATGCTCAAGGTTTACGGGGAATAAATACTTTTGAAATTGACTAGCCTTGAACAAGTGCAGAAAAGAGTGGGAACACTGTCTGCGCCTCGTGACCGTAAAGTTATCGATCATATCGACGAGCATGAATGACAAGGTCGCGAATGTCGCTGACGGACTGCTGAGCCTAGAAGTAGAAGAGTGCTATTTGCATTGCGCCAAGGCCTTCCGTCGCTCAAATTTTTGGGCGCCTCGCTCATTAGAACAATCAATCCACGAGGTATTGGAATTTATACAGCAGGTGCAATTTTTAGCGCTGGCCATTATCAACAGCAGCGGGCAAGCGGGTTAGCCCCAAGGGCGACCCGGAGAACGTCTTGATACAAGAGGAATATGGCTTCATTTATTTGGCTGATCGGCCCGGTAATCGCAGAATTGACAACTTTCGTAATATTCTTGAGCAACCGAAGATCAGTATTTTTGCGATAGTGTCTGGCTGTAAGGACATCCTAGCGCTGCGGGGCACTGCAGAGCTTTGTACGGGTAAGCATCTCTTGCAGCGTTTCAAAGTCCAGAACAAGGAGCCAATGCTGGTCACAAAAATCAACCCTAACTCGTTACAAATACGGTCGAGTATGGCGCTTACCAAGTCTGCACTGTGGCCGCCGCAAATTGCGCCTAAAGACCTGATTCCATCAGAAATATTTAAGTCCCACATACAACAAAGTAATGCGCGGTCCATACAAGCAAAAATCGCCCGTGCAGCGGTGTCTTTGCCTGGTGCGATGAAGAAGGGTTTGGAGATTGACTATAAAAAGAATATGTATTGAGTCGCAGCTGTTGCGACTGGGATTAAATGGCGTGGCTAAATAGTTGGGCGACCTTCTTCTTGTACCGGTTTAGGTCGCCGCTAAAGGTGATTGTAGGCTATTAATTGTTGTCGTTTGTATTGTTATGGGGCTATTTAACTACCGCGCTTCATACGCATGATGCCCTCTTGAGTGCTGCTGGCCACTAACCTTCCGGCGCGGTCATAAATCTTGCCGCGCACGAAACCTCGGCCGTTAGAGGCACTAGGGCTGTCCATGTCGTAGAGCAACCAGTCGTTAAAATCAAATGGACGGTGATACCACATGCTGTGGTCGATGGTGGCCATGCGCATATCCTCGGTCATAAACGACACATTGTGCGGATGGCTCGCGGTAGATAAAAAACAAAAGTCCGAAGCGTAGGCTAAGAGGTAATTGTGTACACAGGGATTATTGGGTAGCGGTCCGTTTGGCTTCATCCACATGCGCTTGTGATTGCTTGGCATGCTGGGGTCGTCATGACCGACTGCGCGAAAATCGATGGCGCGAACGGCATTAAATTTGGGTAGCCACTCTTCCGGTGTTAAGCGTATCGCCTCTGCAGATAATTCCATTTCCTTTGGTAGGTTTTCTGGTGGCGGCACGTCAGGCATTTCTGATTGGTGATCAAAGCTGTCGATATTGAGCTGAAAGGAGCTGGTCATAAAAAAGATGGTTTGGCCGCGCTG